>NZ_JALBWT010000032.1:0-61649 GCF_023845525.1 Sinobaca sp. H24 | reverse complement strand
GTGTACACCATTTTCGGCCAGGTGATAATTATGATTTTAATCAAAATCGGCGGCCTCGGCCTGTTAACGGTTGCGATGATGATTGTTATTCTGCTAGGAAAAAAGATCGGGCTGAAGGAGAGACTGCGTATCCAGCAGTCCTTTAATCAGACTTCCGTAGGCGGTATGGTAAAGCTCGTTAAAGTGCTGTTTATTTTTTCTGTGTGCATGGAAGGGCTGGCCGCCGCGCTTCTGGCAATTGACTGGGTACCTGAATACGGCTGGCGGTACGGCTTATTTACCAGTCTTTTTCATTCTATATCGGCTTTTAACAATGCAGGATTTTCGCTTTGGTCGGACGGGCTTACAAAATACGTCGGAGATCCGCTTGTAAACGTGATAATTACCAGCCTTTTTATAGCAGGTGGTATTGGATTCACCGTCTTATATGATGTTATTGAAAAGAAGCGGTTCAAAGCCCTGCAGGTTCATTCAAAGATAATGATTGTCGGCACGCTGATTATAAACGCATCCGCTGCCATAATCATCTTTCTGCTGGAGTCAAATAACCCGGGAACAATGGCTTCTTTATCGCTCGGCGACAAGCTGTGGGCGTCTTATTTTCAGGCTGTCACACCGAGAACGGCTGGATTCAACTCGGTCGATATCACACAGATAGAGCCGGGGACGGCCTTGCTTATGTCTCTTCTGATGTTTATCGGTGGCGGAAGTGCCTCCACTGCTTCCGGCATTAAATTAACGACGGTTATCGTTATTATCTGGGCAGTTATTACTTTTTTCAAAGGGGAGGAGGAGCCGGTCCTGTTTAAACGCTCGATTCCGCAGGCGGTTATTGCCCGGTCGTTTATTATTACGGTGACGAGCCTGATGCTTGTATTTACCGGTCTTTTTCTCTTAACGCTCACCGAACAGGCGCCTTTCTTGGTTATTTTATTTGAAGTTTTTTCAGCCTTTGGCACGGTAGGGCTGTCTATGGGGCTCACCTACGAACTGACGGAGCCTGGAAAATATGTACTCATGCTGCTGATGTTTTTTGGACGGATCGGCCCGCTTACGATCGTATTTGCACTGGCCCGGACGGAAAAATCAAATGTACGCTATCCACGGGCTGATATTTATACCGGATAAAAAAAGAATCTCCCGTTAAATTGGGAGATTGAGGCTGCGGGAATTCTGTCCAGGGGTGCTTTCCGCAGGCCATGCCTCAGCTAAAGAGGAAAAGAACGACCTCTTTATCTTCACCTATGGCTGTTCTGCAGGAGACACCCCTGTTTCTTTCTTTTTCATCAAAATCTTTAAAAATATTCGAGATCATGTATAGATATATAATATAAATTAGTTTCTCGACAATCTGAATCTCCTGTCCAATCGGGAGATTCTTTTTATTTTAACTGGCTGTTTTCTGTGAAAAAGACTTTATATCCCATCCGGGCGAATATGATAACGGTAAGCGCTACGGCTCCGGTAATACCGAGCAGAATTGCAATCTGGTATTCGATTGCGGTGACCGGATCGGCGCCTGCTAGAATCTGCCCGGTCATCATACCGGGAAGGAAAACAATCCCCATTCCTACCATAGAATTGATGGTCGGAAGGATAGAGGAGTCGAAGGCTTTGTTTACAATCTCCCGGCTTGCTTCTTTAGGGTCAGCGCCAAGCATAAGCGCGGCCTCCACCTGGTTCCGCTGGTTTTTCATGCTGTCGACAAGCGTCTGCACCCCAAGTGTGACACCGGTCATGGAGTTTCCGATAATCATGCCGGCAATAGGAATGGTGTAGCGCGGGTCATACCAGGGGGAAAACTGAATAACAATAAAATTAAAGTAAATAAGGCTGGTAAGCGTGCCGACTGTGATGGACACTGCCACCGCTTTTTTCAGTTCTCTGCTTATTTCGCCGCGCACTCTTTTATGAACGTTATGAATAGCAAAAGCAGTCATGAATAAAACGACGCCGATGGTGAAAAGAGGGTGCGGGTTTTCAAACAAATACATAAGCACATAGCCTACAATAAGAAGCTGAACGGTCATGCGCAGGGTGGCAATAAGAATTTCCTTATCGCGCGGTATTTTCCGGATGCGTACGATGACGAGCAGCAGAATAATAAAAACGTAAGCCGCCAGAAGCTGGTAAAGACCCAGGCTTATCATATCGTTATCCATCAAGCGCACCTCCCTGCAGCGTATACTGGTTGAAGTCGATTAACGTATCGGAAAATGCTTCACCAATAGGGCGGGAATGGGTGACAAAAATAACTGTCTTCCGGTGTTCACGCGCCCATTGTACAAAACGTTCCATTACTTCATGCTCAAGGTTGTCATCCAGGGCGGATGTTGGTTCGTCGAGCAGAAGCACCGGACTGTCAAGCACAGCAGCCCGTACGAGGGCGAGACGCTGTTTTTCTCCTCCGGAAAGTGTGTCTGCTTCGACGTCCAGATCTTTAGATAAGTAAAAAGCACTCATCATCTGTTTGAGAAAATCATCATCCGCCTCCGATTTACCGGCAAAGCGGCGGCCGGCGTTGATATTGTCGCGGATCGTATCGCCGAATAGAACCGGCGTCTGCGGGAGCATTGCCACTTCCCGTCTGTGCTTAATGGGATCAAGCGAAGATAAAATATTTCCAGTATAGGAAATCTCCCCGCGGTCCGGCTCAATCATCCGGTTGAGCAGCATTAAAAAGGTGGATTTCCCGCTACCGCTCTCTCCCACAATACAGGTAATGGCGCCGCCTTTTATGGTCAGACTGTTAATTTGCAGGATATCTTTATACTGAACGTTTCTGCATTCGAACATACAGGGGCTCCTTCCGGCTTCGGGTTTTTACATAGAACGAAAAATAGTATAAAGCAGGAAAAGCAGCATGTCGAACATTCTGCATCGCATGCAGAGCGCTTGGCGGCAAAAGGCGGATAAAGAAAATGCCTGCAGATGATAAGGGTATCTCCGTGAATACGGGTGAAATTATCTTAGGAATATGCGTTTGGTTTTGGTATAATTAATGGCTGAGACTTATTACTTTGAAGCGTGAATTTGGAGGAGCAGAAATGCTTTTATATACAGAATGGCAGCATGTATTTAAATTAGATCCGGCTAAAGAAATATCGGACGAAGATTTGGAAAAGCTCTGCGAGTCGGGAACCGACGCGGTCATTGTAGGCGGAACCGACGGCGTGACGCTCGATAACACGCTTGATCTTCTGGCAAGAATCCGCAGGTATTCGGTGGCGTGTGCCCTGGAAATATCAGAACTGGAAGCGGTGACGCCGGGATTTGATTATTATCTTGTTCCGAGTGTCCTGAACGCCGGTGACCCTAAGTGGATTACCGGAGCTCATCAGGAAGCTCTCAAATCGATCGGTCCTCTGATACAATGGGAAGAGATGATTATGGAAGGGTACTGCATCGCCAATTCTGCTTCCAAAGCAGCGAAACGAACCGGCGTGGCCGGCAGCCTTGATGATGAAGATATTCTGGCGTATGCACAGCTTGCTGACAAGCTGTTCCGCATCCCGGTGTTTTATCTTGAATACAGCGGAGTGCTGGGGCCTGTGGAAACGGTAAAGAAAACAGCCGCGGTGCTTGAGCAGGCCCGTTTTTTTTACGGAGGGGGTATCCGGACGAAAGAGCAAGCCACAGAGATGGCCGCTTTTGCAGACACGATTGTGGTAGGGAACATTATTTATGAAAACATGAAAGCTGCTCTTTCCACGGTAAAAGCAGTAAAGAGATAGCTATTCTGATTATGACGGAGGAATCGGCATGCAAAAAGAAATTATTGAAAAAATGCTCGCGGGCATGAACCCGGAACAAAAAGAAGCCGTCCTTCATACGGAAGGGCCGCTGCTTGTAATGGCCGGGGCAGGAAGTGGAAAGACGAGAGTGTTAACCCACCGGATTGCTTACTTAATGAGAGAAAAGGGGATCCCGCCCTACGCGATTCTGGCCATTACATTTACAAATAAGGCAGCACGGGAAATGAAAAACCGGGTCGGAAAACTCGTCGGGCCGGTAGCGGAAGATATCTGGATGTCCACGTTTCATTCGATGTGTGTCCGGATCCTGCGAAGAGACATCGACCGGGTCGGCTATAACCGCAATTTCTCTATTTTGGACGGAACGGATCAGCTTTCCGTTATCCGGCAGATACTCAAAGACGAAAACATTGATTCCAAAAAGTTTGATGCCCGGAGTATGCTGAGCGTTATTTCAGCAAGTAAAAACGTGCTTGAATCACCGGAAAAACTGACGGAACGTGCTTTTGGGCCATTTGAAGAAACGGCGGCCAAAGTCTACAGTGAATACCAAAAGCGTCTGCGCCGCAACCACGCGCTTGATTTTGACGATTTGATTATGACGACCATTCGTTTATTCCGTCAGGTCCCGGAAGTGCTCGAGTTTTACCAGCGCAAATTCCAGTACATCCATGTAGATGAGTATCAGGATACGAATAAAGCACAGTACACTATCGTGCAGATGCTCGCTGAAAAACGCCACAACATCTGTGTGGTGGGCGATTCGGATCAGTCTATATATAAGTGGCGCGGGGCCGATATTTCCAATATATTATCGTTTGAATCCGACTATGAAGAAGCACGAACGATTCTGCTCGAGCAGAATTACCGTTCCACCAAGAAAATCCTGCAGGCGGCAAACGCCGTTATTACAAACAACGCGGGACGGAAGCCAAAAAATCTTTGGACGGATAATGACGACGGTCTGAACATCCGTTATTACAATGCGTCAGACGAACGCGATGAGGCCGCCTATATTATTGAAAAGATAAAAGACGAAGTAAACAGCGGACGCCGCAATTACTCCGATGTCGCTATTTTGTACCGCACGAACGCCCAGTCGCGGATGATAGAGGAAATGTTTGTGAAATCCAATATTGCCTATAATATGATCGGCGGCACCAAGTTCTATGACAGAAAAGAAATCAAAGATGTGCTCGCCTATCTCCGTACGATTGCGAATCCAAATGATGATATCAGCCTGGGACGGATCGTTAATGTACCAAAACGCGGCATTGGTGCGACTACCATTGATAAAGTCGCCCATTTTGCTGCCGGAAACGATATTACGATGTTTGACGCGATCCAGGATGCCGACCAGATCGGTCTCGGCGCCAGAGCAGCTAAAAAATTAATTGATTTTTCGCGGCAGATGGCGGGCTGGATAGAGATGCAGGAATATCTTTCCGTTACCGAACTGGTGGAAGAAATACTGGAAAAAACGGGATACCGCCAGGCACTTAAAGAAGAACAGACCATTGAAGCGCAGAGCCGGATGGAAAACATCGATGAATTTTTATCTGTAACAAAAGATTTCGAGAAAAATGCTGAAGATAAGTCGCTGATCGGCTTTCTGACTGATCTCGCACTCGTCTCTGACATAAATGCTCCGGATGAAGAAGAAAAAGAAAAAGGCGCGGTTGTCATGATGACGCTCCATTCGGCTAAAGGGCTGGAGTTTCCTACAGTGTTTATTGCAGGTATGGAAGAAGGAATCTTTCCGCACAGCCGCTCATTGTTTGAAGCAGAAGAAATGGAAGAAGAGCGCCGTCTGGCTTACGTTGGAATTACAAGGGCCGAGCAGGAGTTGTTCATTACGCATGCCAGAGTAAGACAGCTGTACGGAAAAACCCAGGCCAATCCTGTATCCCGGTTTATCGGGGAGCTTCCGAAAGAGCTGCTCGAAGGCATGGAGGAAGAAAAACCACTCTCTCCTTCTTTTCAGCAGAAGCTGTCGCCGTATGAACGCCGGCGCCAGGCGGCTGTCTCTGACAGAAAACACTCAGTGCAGGCCGAAACCGGCGGGTCCGAGATTGGCTGGAAAGTGGGAGACAAAGCCTCCCATAAAAAGTGGGGAACGGGTACCGTTGTAAGCGTCAAAGGAGACGCAGAGGACATGGAGCTCGATATTGCTTTTCCTAAAGACGGCATCAAGCGGCTTCTGGCCCGTTTTGCTCCGATTACGAAGGAATAAGCAAAGAAAGGAAGTACAAGATGCAGCAGGCACAAGCAGAAGAAAAAGCCGTCGAGCTGCGCAGGCTGCTCGAGAAATACGGCTACCATTACTATGTACTTGATGATCCAATCGTTCCCGACTCGGAATACGATGAGAAACTAAAAGAACTGGTGGATATAGAAGAAGCCTACCCGGAGCTGCAGACAGAGGATTCCCCAACGGTCCGCATCGGAGGAGTGCCGCTGGATTCGTTTAAAAAAGTCCAGCATGAGATTCCGATGATGAGTCTGGGAAACGCCTTTAATGAGCAGGACCTCCGGGATTTTGACCGGCGCGTGCAGCAGAATCTGGATGAGCCCGCGGAGTATATCTGTGAATTGAAAATTGACGGACTTGCCGTCTCTTTAACATATGAAGAAGGCCGGTTTGTCCGTGGTGCAACCAGAGGTGACGGCACCACCGGAGAAGATATAACGAAAAACCTCCGGACGGTCGGCTCGATTCCGCTCCGTCTTGAAAACCAGGTCAATATTGAAGTACGCGGGGAAGTATTCATGCCGGAAAAGTCATTTGAACGGCTGAATGAAGAAAAAGAAAAAAATGGCGAAGAGCCATTTGCCAATCCAAGAAATGCAGCTGCCGGCTCACTCCGCCAGCTGGACCCTAAAATTGCTGCCAACCGCAATTTGGATATCTTTTTATATGCGATTGCCGACGACAAAGGGCGGGGGCTTCCTTCTCATCTGGAATCCCTTGAATATATGAAGGAACTGGGGTTCAAAACAAATCCGGAAAGCCGGTATTGCCGCTCTATTGAGGAAGTCATTGCTTACGTAAACGAATGGGCGGATACCCGTACAGGCCTCGCGTATGAAACAGACGGTATTGTTATAAAAGTGAATTCGCTGGCACAGCAGCAGAAGCTTGGCTTTACGGCCAAAAGCCCGCGCTGGGCAACGGCCTACAAGTTTCCGGCTGAAGAAAAAGTAACCACGCTTGAGGATATTATCCTGTCCGTCGGACGTACCGGCGTAGTGACGCCGACCGCCCTGCTCGAGCCTGTACAGGTAGCAGGAACGACTGTCAAACGGGCATCGCTTCATAACGAAGATCTGATCCGGGAAAAAGACGTGAAGCTGGGAGATAAAGTGGTCATCAAAAAAGCCGGGGACATTATTCCGGAAGTAGTAAAGGTTCTGACAGAGCTTAGAAGCGGAGAAGAAAAAGAATTTGTGATGCCGACACACTGCCCGGCTTGTGAAAGTGAGCTCGTCCGCCTCGAAGGGGAAGTGGCTCTGCGCTGTATTAATCCGCAGTGTCCGGCTCAACTGAAAGAAGCGGTTATCCATTTCGTTTCCCGAGGAGCGATGAACATCGACGGCCTCGGTGAAAAAGTGGTGATTCAGCTGTTTCAGCATGAATTAATCCACGGGATTGCTGATTTATACAAACTGGAAAAAGAAAAGCTGCTGGAACTGGAACGTATGGGCGAAAAATCCGTACAGAATTTACTGGAAGCTATTGAAGCCTCCAAAAGTAATTCCATGGAAAAGCTGTTGTTCGGCCTGGGCATTCGTTTTGTCGGAGCAAAAGCAGCAAGAACACTGGCAGTGGAATTTGAATCCATGGACGCGCTGATGAATGCTTCTAAAGATGAACTGCTGGCGGTATATGAGATCGGTGAAAAGATGGCGGATTCGGTCGTGAGCTTTTTTGATAATGAAGAAGCCGCAGAGCTTTTGTCCGAATTAAAGCGCCTTGGCGTCAATATGGAGTACAAAGGACCGAAAAAGCAGACGGCGGTTAAAGAATCACCGCTTAAAGATAAAACCGTCGTACTTACCGGAAAAATGGAAAACTATTCCCGTAAAGAGCTTCAGGGAATTGTAGAAGAACTGGGCGGAAACGTTACAGGCAGCGTGAGTAAAAAAACAGATATTCTTATTGCCGGCGAAGACGCGGGATCCAAGCTGTCTAAAGCGGAAGAGCTCTCTGTTGAAGTGTGGGACGAAGCTCGTTTTAAAAAGGAAACGGATGCTGTTTAACAAAGCACGGCCGATTCAGATAGGGAGATGAAAGATATGTGGAGAAAAACAGGCTTGTTTGGAATATCTGCTGTGCTGCTGCTCTCCGGGTGCCTTCCGGGAATGTCTTCAGATGAAGAAGAAAGTTCGGAGGAAAACCAGGAGGAAGAAGAAACGACAGTAGAAGTCAGTCCTGATATTCCGGGCCTGGATGAATATTACCGCAGCATTCTCGTAGATGGACAGTATGTGCATGGGCAGTCACGCGGATTCAGTACACAGATGACATACAATCGGCTGGATCTGGAACGCCTGGAAACAGGAATGCAGGAAATTGCTGTAGATGAATTCAGCCAGGATGATTATTTTTTCCGGGAAGGCCGCTTTATTGCGAGAAATGAATTAAACAGCTGGCTGAGCCGTGAAGAAGAAGCAACAGACGATGAAGAAGGAAATCCGGAAGGCTTGAATCCGGCTCTTGGAAGCGGGGATGATTTTGAAGCAAGAGAAAGCTCTGCTCCCCGGACCCTCTCAAACATCATTGAACACAATTATATGGTGGAGGACGGTGGTGACTATGAGCCAGGCGGGGTCATGATCGGCTTGTCGATGAACAGCACGTATTACTTCCGGGAGGAACTCGACGATGGCTCCTACGGTCCGTGGCTTCAGGAAAACATTGATGAAGAGACGAGTCTGGAAGATGCAAGACGCATTGCCCAGGAGATCACCGACCGCCTTCGCAGTGAAGACCGGAGAAACGGTGTGCTCGAAGAGGTGCCGATTATGTTTTCAGTATTCCGCGAGGCTCCCCGTGATTCATCAGTTCCGGGTGATTTTATTGCCACCGGCATCGCCCAGCCCGGAAATGACGTAGGAAACTGGACGGAAATTAACGAAAATCATTACTTATTCCCTTCCACTACAGCGACGGAGGCCCAGCGCGCTGATTCGGAGGCGTTTGATTCTTTTCAGTCGGATATTAATAATTTCTTTGAGAACTTTACAGGGGTGGTAGGGGAAGGCTATTATCAGAATGGGGAAATGAGAGAGCTTCATATTGAAATCCCTATCCGTTTCTACAGCAAAACAGAAGTTATTGCCTTTACCCAGTTTGTAGTGGATCGAATGGAAGCCCGTTTCCCATCTGAAAATTGAAATTAATTCCACGCAGGGACAGGAAGCATTAATTGTAAGGGAATCAGGGGAAGACCCATACACTCATATTTACTAAAAAGCCGGCTCCCTTCTTGAGGGGGCCGCTTGTCTCAGCGTTGCTGAGCCACAGCTAATTTGGTATCATCAGTATATTGTGAAAGCATAAGAAGCCGGAGGTGACAAAGAATGGATAAAATTACAAAAGAACAGGTAAAGCATGTGGCACATCTGGCGCGGCTGTCGGTATCAGAAGAAGAAGCGGACAGATTTACAGAGCAGCTTGATAAGATTATTGAGTTTGCCGAGCAGCTTAATGAAGTAGATACAGATCATATTTCGCCGACATCACATGTACTTGATATTCATAACGTACTTCGTGAAGATAAAACAGCACCATCTTTAGATAGAGAAGAAGCATTAAGAAATGCGCCGGATCAGGAAGACGGCCAGGTGAAAGTACCATCAGTTTTAGAGTAAAGGGGGGAAGACCATGTCTATATTAGAAGAAAGTTTTTCGAGCGTACATAAAAAGCTTGAAAATAAAGAAATAAAAGTATCTGAACTGGTAGATGCTTCTTATAATCGTATTAATGAAGTGGACGATAAAGTAAAGGCCTTTCTCACATTAAATGAAGAGCAGGCCAGAGCCCATGCAAAAACGCTGGATGAAGCGATTGCGGAGGACCGTATAAAAGGTATGCTGTTTGGCCTGCCGGGCGGTATTAAAGATAATATCGTTACCAAAAACCTGCGCACGACCTGCGCGAGTCAGCTGTTGGATAACTTTATACCCGTGTATGATGCCACAGTTGTTGAAGGGCTGCAGCAGGCATCTTCTATTAATATCGGCAAGCTGAACATGGACGAATTTGCGATGGGGTCCTCGAATGAAAACTCGAGCTACAAAGTAACACGTAATCCATGGGATATTGACCGCGTACCGGGCGGCTCAAGCGGCGGTTCTGCTGCTTCAGTTGCTGCAGGAGAAGTTATGTTTTCTCTTGGCTCCGACACGGGCGGTTCGATCCGTGAGCCGGCAGCCTACTGCGGCGTTGTAGGCATGAAGCCTACGTACGGACGTGTATCCCGCTTCGGTCTGGTTGCATTCGCGTCCTCGTTGGATCAGGTGGGGCCGTTAACCCGTACCGTTGAAGACAACGCCAGAGTTCTTCAGGAAATTGCCGGACATTGTGAAAAAGACTCTACTTCTGCGGATGTCGAGCTTCCGGATTTCAGTGCCGATCTCCAAAAAGGAGTAAAGGGACTGAAAATTGCTGTGCCGAAAGAATATATCGGCGAAGGCGTTAAGCCGGAAATTAAAGATAAAGTAATGGATGCCTTAAAAGTATTGGAAAGTCAGGGCGCTACGTGGGAAGAAGTGTCTCTTCCTCATTCCAAGTATGCGGTAGCCGCTTATTATCTGCTGGCTTCTTCGGAAGCATCGGCTAACCTTTCCCGTTTTGACGGTGTTCGCTTTGGAGTCCGTCACGACTCAAGCCAAAACCTGATCGAAATGTACAAGGAAACAAGGAGCAAAGGATTTGGGGATGAGGTTAAGCGCCGCATCATGCTTGGAACGTTTGCCCTGAGCTCCGGCTACTATGATGCCTATTACAAAAAAGCGCAGCAGGTACGTCATTTAATTAAAAATGACTTTGATGACGTTCTTTCTAAATACGACGTAATTATCGGCCCGACAGCACCGACTGTCGCGTTTAAAGTAGGCGAGCAGATAGACGATCCGCTTACAATGTATGCCAACGATATTTTAACCATCCCAGTAAACCTTGCAGGGGTACCGGCTATTTCCATACCATGCGGATTTTCTGAGAATATGCCGGTAGGACTGCAGATTATTGCAAGTCCGTTTGATGAAAAAACGATTTACCAAGTGGCTCATTCCTATGAACAGGCAACGGAACACCATAAAGCGAAAGCGGAATTGTAAGGGGGGAACTATTGTGAAATTTGAAACGGTCATTGGACTTGAGGTCCATTCAGAACTGAAAACGAACACAAAAATCTTTTGTAATTGTTCAACCGAATTCGGCGCACCGCCGAACACCCAGACCTGCCCGGTCTGCCTCGGTCATCCCGGCGTTCTGCCGGTGCTGAACGAACGGGCGGTGGAATATGCCATGAAAGCGGCTATTGCACTCAACTGCGAAATTGCAGAAGAAACAAAGTTTGACCGCAAAAACTATTTTTACCCGGATAACCCTAAAGCCTACCAGATCTCCCAGTTCGACAAGCCAATCGGCGAGCACGGCTGGATTGAGATTGAAGTGGAAGGCTATAAAAAAAGAATCGGGATCACCCGTATCCATCTCGAAGAGGACGCAGGAAAGCTGACGCACGATGAGTTCGGCGAGCATTCCCTTGTAGACTTTAACCGGGTCGGAACGCCGCTTATTGAGATCGTATCGGAGCCGGATATCCGCACGCCGGAAGAAGCCTATGCCTATCTGGAAAAGCTGAAGGCTGTCCTGCAGTATACAGAAGTCTCAGACTGCAAAATGGAAGAAGGATCCCTTCGCTGTGACGCCAACGTTTCACTCCGCCCTGCAGGCCAGGAGGAATTCGGAACAAAAGCTGAGCTCAAAAACCTGAATTCCTTTACTAATGTGCAGAAAGGTCTTGCTTTTGAAGAAATCCGTCAGGAGCAGGAGCTTCTTTCCGGAGGAGAAATTCTTCAGGAGACGAGAAGATGGGATGACAGCAAAAAAGAAACCGTTCTGATGCGTATTAAAGAAGGATCCGATGATTACCGGTACTTCCCGGAACCTGACCTGGTAACGTTACTGATTGACCAGGGCTGGATTGATAAAATCAAAGCACAGATTCCTGAGCTTCCGGATGCAAGAAAAATCCGCTATATAGAAGAATACGATCTGCCGGCTTATGATGCCGGTGTGATTACGCAGTCCAAGGAAATGTCGGACTTTTTCCAGGAAGCCGTAGACCAGGGCGTAAACGCCAAACAGACGTCCAACTGGCTGATGGGAGAAGTAAATGCCTACCTGAACGCCAACAACATGGAGCTTAAGGATATTCAAATGACCCCGAAAGCACTGGGATCATTAATTAAGCTGATTGAAGAAGGCACCATCTCAAGCAAAATAGCCAAAACCGTATTTGCCGAGCTGATGGAAAACGGCGGCGATCCGGAACAGATCGTGAAAGACAAAGGCCTCGTGCAGATTTCAGATGAAGGCGAGCTTAAGTCAATCGTTGACACGATTTTAGATAATAACCAGCAGTCTATCGAAGACTTCAAAAACGGGAAGGATAAAGCACTTGGCTTCCTTGTCGGACAAACGATGAAGGAAACCAAGGGAAAAGCGAATCCACAGCTCGTTAACAAATTAATTAAAGAGGGCATGGAAGCCCGTTAATACGAAAAAGAAGCAACCGCTGCGGCGGCTGCTTCTTTTTTTATCGTTTTCAGGAAAAAATAGCCTGTTTCACCCGGTCTGTCATAAACGCGAAATCGGCTTCATCGCTTCGGTCAAATATATCCACAAAGCCGGCCAGGCCGGGTTCTTCTTCCGCAAGCCTGCGCACGATCTGGTCATCTTTAAGCCAGACACAGGCCATCAATTCAATATAAGGCATATCCGGTCCATATTTGGGTGTTTCATAGAAAACAAAATCAAGCAGGGACCGAACGGTTTCCCTGTCGTGAGCTGCTTGTTCTTTCATAAAAAACAATGCCATAAATCCTTCTTTATCCAAAACCATCCAACCACGCTCCATGCCTGACATAATGAAAAAAAGAATCCCCTGCAGCACAGGGGATTAAAAAGGGGGGTAAAAAAACTTGGTGGTATGAAAACAAATTAAGAGAGATAATGATTAATAAGCGTGTGGCAAGGTAACACCTAACGTGCTTACATCACCAGTAGCTGCAACTAAAAGAGCAGCACTTGTAAGAAGTCCTATTTTAATAAACAACTTCATCAATATTTCCTCCTAAATTATTAATCATTAACATGAGTTTATTATTACATATATAGACAATTGCCACATATCGTTAGAAAAGCCCTAAAAAGATGTGATCTCTCCCTATATTGAAAATCCGCTGTATAATGGAATGGCAGAGAACTATAGTACTCAAATGAAAGAAGGTATGTACATGCTGGAATGGGGGATAGGAGAAAAGTTAAGAGACTTAAGAGAATACTATCAAGTAAGTCAAAGAGAGCTTGCTTTGGGGATTTGTTCGCAAAAAACGATATCTAAAGTAGAAAGAGGCGAAATGCAGCCTACCGCTGAAATTCTGCAAAAGCTTGGACTTCGTTTAGGAGTGGATATCAGCTATTTTTTTGAAGAACAAGAAGCACCAAGGTTTAATTATATAAAAGAAACAAGAGACCGAATTGGTCGTTTGATAAGTAAATGGGAATACAAAGAAGCAATGGGTATTATTCGTGAAGAATTAAAAAATCCGTTATTTAGAAAGAAAAATCATCGCAAATATTTATTATGGAAAAGAAGTGTCTGTCACTTTAATTTAACTAGTGAAAAAGAAGAAGCAATAGAATTATTACAATTAGCACTTGATATGTCTACTCATTCCAAAAAAACAATAACAAATGATGACATAGGAATATATTTAAGTATGGGTAATATGTATTCTGATATTGGTGATTTTGAAAACGCGTTAACTTACTTTAATACTGCAAAAGAGATGTGTAAAAGAATTCCAGATTATAGAGCAAGTCCTCCTGTTAATAAATTATACTATAATTTAAGTCTATTGTATTTTCGTATGAAGCTATATAACAAAGCTATAGAAATTGCTCAAGAAGGTATTAAGTTCATATATGAAAAAGATTCTATATACCTGCTTGGCGAACTTTATTACCAAAAAGGGCTGGCTATGTATTACTCTGGAAATAGAAGAAAAGCTTTAAAAGCAATGGAAACTTCCCTTTTCCTTTTCGATATAAGAGATCAAAAAGCCTTTCATTCCTTTGTAGAAACCCATTATTTGAGATTTCAGCGACTATCATTAAGGCATTTGAATTGAAAAGGCTTCTGTTTCAAAATACCGTTATTTAGGGTAAGGAATATTAAATCAGATACTGAGGAGACTGCAATGAAAAGAGCAAGAGTAATATACAATCCTACATCCGGCAGGGAACAAATGAAAAAAGACCTGCCTTATATATTGGACCGCATGGAACAAAATGGGTATGAAACATCTTCTCATATGACAAAAGCGGAAGGATGCGCCAAAACAGAAGCCAGGCGGGCTGCCCTGGCCGGCTTTGATGTGATCGTAGCGGCCGGAGGCGATGGAACTATTTTTGAAGTAATCAATGGTATTGCTGATTTAGAGACACGTCCAAAGCTCGGCCTGATTCCTTCCGGAACAACAAACGACATGGCACGAGCGCTTGGCATCAGCGATGTCGGTATTGAAGGCGTCTGTGATGTACTCTGCGGCAACTACAGCCAGCCGGTGGATATCGGCAAAGTAGGAGATAAGTATTTTATCAACATAGCCGCCGGAGGCAAGCTGACGGAGCTGACGTATGACACGCCGAGCCGTCTGAAAACAATGATGGGCCAGTTTGCCTATTATTTAAAAGGATTTGAAAAACTCCGCGACCTGCATCCGCAGAAAGTAAGAGTCGAATATGATGACAACGTATTTGAAGGAGAAATCATGCTGTTTCTTGTAGCAAATACAAATTCGGTGGGCGGCTTTGAAAAGCTGCTTCCGGAAGCCAAATACAATGACGGTAAATTTGACGTCATCCTGATTAAAAAAACAAACCTGGCCGAGTTAATGAGAATCGGAACACAGGCATTAAATGCAGAGCATTTAAATCATGAACGCGTTATGTATGTAAAAGCCAGCCGCGTAAAAATTGACGTGGAGGGAGACATGCAGCTTAACCTGGACGGAGAACACGGTGGGGAACTGCCATGCGAATTTATTAACCTTCATCATCACATTGAAATGTTCAGCCCGAAAATAAAATAAGCAAAAAGGGGACTCTGTGAAAGAGTTCCCTTTTTAATAGATCTGTTCCTGCTGTTTCCATTCCTGGTGAAGGATGCTGTACATATGAACGTTTCTCCGTTCCCCCTTCACAAGAAGGCGCTGACGAAGCGTCCCTTCATAAGTCATTCCCATTTTTTCAAGCACGCGGATCGACTGGCTGTTTTCCGCAAAACATCTGGCTTCGATGCGGATTACTCCCATTTTTTCAAAAGCAAACTGGTGCATGGCACGGGCTGCTTCGGGTATAAGGCCGAGGCCCCAGTATTTCTCAGACAGTGCGAATCCGATTTCAACCGTGCCATTTCCGCGTTCCCACCAGGCAAAGTCAATCGTGCCGATCATTTTCCGGTCCGTTTTATGTTCAATAGCAAAAGGAGCCATTTCCCCCCTGCGGTAGCGCTCGAAGGTGTAGTCCAGAAAGCGCTGGGATTCCCGGAGAGACTGATGGGCGTCCCATAAGACCTGGCGGCTGATGTTTTCATTGGAAGCATATTCAAATACATCCCGGAGGTCTGTCTGCTGCAGGCGCCTCAGGATAAGACGGTCGGTTTCAAGTATTGGAAAAGGTTTGAAAAGTGACGGCGTTCGGCGGAGCATAGAGGTACCTCCTAATTCATGTCTTCGGTTTCTTGAAAAACAGCCGGTTCTTTCTCAGCAGTGTCTTTTTCCTGACGGGCGGCATCAAACGAACGACCAAAATCATCCCATTGGTCATCAAACGAATCCCAGGTGCTGTTCGTTTGTTCTTCCTCTTCATGAGAAGGAAGCCCGGCTTCAGCAGCTTCCGGTGCTTCCGGCTCTGCGTAGCGGTTAGTAAAAGAAGACGCTGCGGTAAAAAGATTGAGCGGTGTCATTAAGGCCGGCGCCCCGTCACTGGAAGGAAAAGATGCCCATGTCTCATCAAAGGCGTGTAATCGTTCCTCTTCCGTCTGATTTTCTTCTTCTTCTACTTCAAGCTGGGCTTCTGCCCATTTATCTTCTGTTTCCCCGGCTTCTGTTTCCGGCTCACTGGATGGCAGAATTTGATTCATAAAAGAAGAAAAGAATCCACCCTGATCAGAAGGAGCGGCCTGAGCAGAGAGAGGCAGGCTGAGAAAGCAGATAAGTGCAGCACTTGTCATCCATTTCATATGTATATTCCCTTACTTTCCTGTGTTTTATCATTATATTACCATATATTTAGGAAGAAAATGTATGTTTCCATTTAATCCGGAAGAAAGTTGCAGCCTTAGACAAAATAGGGCAAAATATTAGGCAGTGCCAAAAAACTGCAGTGTTAACACGTGATAGAATAAAGGAAAACCTGCCCTTATACTATTTTATTATCGGCGCTTTTTCTGCATTTTAAAGCAGTATGATAAAAGGAGGAAATATTATGACAGAAACGTTAACAGCAGCAACCTGGTTTTGGCTTCTGGTTCCGATGCCTATTCTTATTATTCTCTCCTGTATTACGTTTGTAACGGAAAACAGAAAGCAAAGGAGGAATCGGTCGTGACGATACCGACGCTTGTCACCTTTTTAGTTTATCTTGTAGGCATGTTTGTAATCGGAGTGATTTTCTACAAAATGACAAATAATCTCTCCGATTATGTACTGGGCGGAAGAAAGCTCGGCGGGGCTGTTGCGGCGCTGAGTGCCGGTGCCTCGGACATGAGCAGCTGGCTTTTGCTCGGGCTGCCGGGAGCGATGTACTTAGGTGGAATGAGTGAAATCTGGCTGCCGATCGGCCTTGCCACTGGTGCATACTTAAACTGGCAGTTTATGGCCCGTCGCCTGAGGCGCTATACGGAGGCAGCGGGTGATTCCATTACGATTCCGGATTTTCTGGAAAATCGTTTCCGGGATAAAAGCAAGCTGCTGCGGATGGTCTCCGCCGTATTTATACTTATTTTCTTTGCATTCTATGCATCTTCCGGCCTGGTCGGAGGAGCGACGCTGTTTCAGAATTCCTTTGGGTGGGATTATACAACCGCTCTTTGGATAGGAGTGGCAGTCATTATCACATACACTTTCCTGGGAGGATTTCTTGCGGTCAGCTGGACGGACTTCTTCCAGGGAATTATTATGTTTCTGGCTCTTGTTATTGTGCCGTTTGTTGCGATTTCAGAGCTTGGCGGCTGGAGGCAGACGATCTCGGCTGTCGGCACAGTTGATCCTTCGCATTTAGATGCGTTTGCCGGTACGTCAGCAATCGGTATTATTTCACTGCTTGCCTGGGGACTTGGATATTTTGGCCAGCCGCATATTATTACAAGGTTTATGGCTATACGTTCGGAAGAAGAAATACCGAAAGCTCGGCTGATTGGCATGACGTGGATGGTTCTTTCCTTGTTCGGAGCTATCTTCACAGGGTTTGTCGGCATTGCTTATTTTTCGGCAGCCGGCGAGGGGGGAGCGCTTGCTGACGGTTCCCATGAGACGGTATTTATCCTGTTTTCCCAGCTGCTTTTTAACGAATGGATTTCCGGCTTTTTATTAGCCGCAATTCTGGCAGCTATTATGAGTACGATTGATTCCCAGCTGCTCGTCTCTTCCAGCGCGCTGGCTGAGGATTTTTACAAAGGCTATCTGCGTCCGAAGGCAAGCGATCTCGAGCTGGTTTGGGTGGGAAGAATAGGAGTGGTAGCTATCGCCCTGATCGCCACGGTTCTCGCCTATAACCCGGATAGTACGGTGCTTGAACTGGTACAGTATGCCTGGGCCGGGTTCGGTGCTGTATTCGGTCCTGTGCTGCTTCTGGCATTATTCTGGAGGCGGACTACGATGGGAGGCGCGCTTGCGGGGATGCTGACAGGAGGCGTTACCGTTATCCTGTGGGCGCTTCCTTCCGAAGGGATCTTTGCTTTATATGAGCTTGTGCCGGGATTCATCTTTGCCGGAATTGCCGTCATTATTGTAAGCCTTATGCAAAAACCGCCGAATAAAGAAATAACAGAGGAATTTGATAAAGTAGATACCATGTAAAAAAAACCGACCTGTGAGGGTCGGTTTTTTAGTAGCCGCGGTTAATATTAACAAAAGCAAAAATGCCGGTGCCAAGTGCGGTAATCATCGTAACAATAACAAACCAGTGCATAGAGGGGCCTCCTTCAGCTGTATTCTTTTATGTAGAAGAAAGAGCAGGGAAGCTCTTTCTGTCTTCTTACACGATGGATGCTTCTTTTTTCAACTCTTCACGTTCGTTTTCTGTAAATACGCGGGAACGGGTTAAAAACCGCTTGCCTTCCGGACCTTCCAGGGAAAACATGCCGCCCCGTCCGTCCACTACGTCGATAATCAGCTGGGTATGCTTCCAGTACTCATACTGATCCTTGGAATATAAAAAGGGGCACCGCCGATTTCTCCAAGTAGTATATCACTTTCGCCTACCTTGAATTCATCCGCAGCAAAGCACATCGGCGCACTGCCGTCACAGCAGCCTCCGGATTGATGAAACATCAATTCGCCGTGCCGTTTTTTTAGAGATTCCATCAGCTCAAGTGTTGCGTCTGTTGCGGTTACTTTATCCACAGCCATATAAACCATCCTCTCTTGAAAATAGGGTCTATTCGCGGGACGTGAGTGTAAAGGATATAGTCTTATTGTACACGTTTTCATCGAGAAAGAAAAACAGGCCGTCCCCGTTTACAGGAGGCGGCCTGTATTCACTGCTGCAGTTGTTTAAAAGAATCCTAATGCGTCGTCGCTGTAGCTTACCAGCATGTTTTTGGTCTGCTGGTAGTGATCAAGCATCATCAAGTGGTTCTCACGTCCGATACCGGACTTCTTGTATCCGCCGAATGCAGCATGGGCAGGGTAGTCATGGTAGCAGTTGGTCCAAACACGGCCTGCCTGAAGGCCTCGGCCGAAGCGGTAGGCGGTCGTAATGTTTCTTGTCCAAATACCGGCACCAAGACCGTAAAGCGTGTCATTGGCTGTTTCCATTGCCTCTTCATCGGTTTTAAAGGTAGTAACAGAAAGAACCGGGCCGAAAATTTCTTCCTGGAAAATTCTCTGTTTGTTGTGGCCTCTAAAGACAGTAGGTTCAATATAGAAGCCTTCGGCAAGTTCTTCGTCATCCATCTTTTGTCTGCCGCCGCCTGTAAGAAGCTCTGCCTCTTCCTGTTTACCAATATCAAGGTACGATAGAATTTTTTCCATCTGCTCCTGGGAAGCCTGAGCACCCATCATTGTATCGGTATCAAGCGGGTGGCCGACTTTAATCGCGTTGACGCGCTCGAGGGCCCGTTTCATAAATTCATCGTAAATATCTTCATGGATCAGCGCACGGGATGGGCATGTACATACTTCCCCCTGATTCAGGGCAAACAATACCATGCCTTCTACGGCTTTATTCAGGAACTTATCGTCTTCGAGCATAATATCCTTAAAGAAAATATTCGGGGATTTTCCTCCCAGTTCGAGTGTAACCGGAATAATATTCTCAGACGCATACTGCATAATCAGACGGCCGGTCGTTGTTTCACCGGTAAAGGCTACTTTGGAAATGCGGCTGTTTTGTGCAAGCGGCTTTCCGGCTTCCACGCCAAATCCCTGAACGATGTTCAGGACGCCCGGCGGAAGAAGATCCTGGATTAATTCAATAACGAGCATGATGGAAGCTGGTGTCTGCTCGGCCGGCTTCAGCACGATAGTGTTTCCGGCAGCAAGAGCAGGAGCAACTTTCCATGTTCCCATCAGAATAGGGAAGTTCCATGGAATAATCTGTCCGACGACGCCAAGCGGCTCGTGGAAATGATAGGCAACGGTGTCGTCATTAATCTGGCTTAAACGGCCTTCCTGGGCGCGGATAACGCCTGCGAAATAGCGGAAATGATCCACGGCGAGGGGTATGTCGGCATTAAGCGTTTCACGAACGGCTTTTCCGTTATCCCATGTTTCTGCTACTGCCAGCATCTCCAGATTTTCTTCAATCCGGTCTGCGATTTTATTTAATATTCTGGAACGCTCGGCAACCGAGGTTTTGCCCCAGGATTCTTTTGCTGCTTCCGCCGCGTCAACTGCCAGTTCCACATCTTCCTTGGAAGAGCGGGCCACCTGGCAGAAAACTTTACCGGTAACAGGGGATACATTATCAAAATACTCCCCGTTTACGGGAGCCTTAAATTCCCCATTTATAAAGTTGTCATAGCGATCCTTAAATTGAACAAGACTTCCTTTTGTATTCGGACTTTCATAGCGCATACGAATTCCTCTCCTTTTACATAAATGTGATAGTAAAACACAAGCTTGTAAAACGGTGGAAAAGGGATAATGGAAGCGATTACATTTAGAATTTTATCACATATATTTCCTTTTTAAAACAATATTCTCCATGCCTGTTATTAATAAGTTATAAATGAATATTTATTGTGACAATAATGGTTCAGGCAGGAAAAACAGCGATATTTGTCGCAGAAGCGTATTTCTTCTATAATAGGAGAGTAAAGAATGGGACACGTAAGGGGCTGAGCATGGTGAACATTGAAATTGAACGGCTCCATAAGGAGCATTGGCCGGAAGTAAGGGAAATTTATGAAATGGGGATTCAGACAGGAAAGGCAACATTTGAAAAAAAACGCCTTCCTGGGAAATCTGGTCAGCGACACATGATCTTGTCTGCCGGCTTGTAGCAGTTGAAGAGGAGACGAGAAAAGTGCTTGGCTGGGTGGCACTTGCTCCTACATCAAACAGACCGGTGTATGAAGGCGTTGGGGAAACGAGCATTTATATACATGATGAGGGGCGGGGAAAACGCATAGGAACCCGCCTGATGAAAGAACTGATTTATATAAGTGAGCGCGAAGGCTACTGGACGCTTCAAGCCGGGATTATGCCTGAGAATGTTGAAAGCATCCGTATCCATGAAAACGCCGGCTTCCGGGAAGTCGGCCGCCGTGAAAAGGTAGGAAAGCTTAACGGCGCGTGGCGAGATGTGCTATTATATGAGCGCAGAAGTAAAATTGTAGGAATAGAGTAGGTGAATAAAAGGCATGACGTATCATTCTGGTTATAATCTGGTAAAGCCCATTATTCTTTTAATCGCGATTTGGGCCATCGTATTGCTAACCGACCCGGCATTTATTATCCCTGCTGTGCTGATCAGCATTTTTGCAGTACTGGCGATGCTTCTTCACCAGCACGTGAAAGTAAAAAACAACACGATCACGTGCTATACGTATTTGGCGAAAAAACGGGTGTTTACCCGGGTGGTATACCCGAAAAACGTCACCGGCATTTTTCTTAAGAATGCGCCGGGCGGAAAAGTTCTTCCATTGATTAAGCGGAAAAACCTGTCGACGATCCGGCTGCGCCGGTACAAGGATACCGGGCTGTACCGCGATGTAGAGAAATTCGCGGTCGACCATGACCTCCCGCTAGAGCAGGATACAAGCTATACGAAGTGGAAAGAAAGCGAACAGAATAAATAGCAAAAAGCAGGAAAGGCCTCAGCCTTCCTGCTTTTTTATTTGTTTAATCACGCGCGCCGGATTGCCCCGACAACGGTATGAGGGAACATCTTTACAACTACTGCACCGGGCGATAACGCACCATCTCCAATGGTAACACCGGGGGTTAACGATGGCACGGCCGCCGATCCAGACGTTGTCGCCTACAGTGACAGGGACCCCGTATTCGTGAAGCGTGGCCCGTTCCTCTCCGTCAAGCGGATGGTTCACGGTATAGATGTGAACACCGGGTCCCAGCATTACGCCGCGGCCAAATCGAATCGGCGCCTCATCGAGCATGACACAGTCAAAGTTGGCGTAAAAGGATTCACCGACATGAATGTTATAACCGTAATCGCAGCGGAATTGCGATTCTACACGGACTGTTTCCCCGGTGGAACCGAAGATCTGCTTGATCGTTTCGAGACGTTTTTCCGGGTATTCCACGCCGATGTTATTATACATCCGCAGTGCCAGCTTCGCATTCATACGTTCTTCGGCGAGTTCTGGATCATGGGGAAGGAAAAGCTCTCCGGCCAGCATTTTTTTTTTCTGTTTTCATATGTACCGTCCTTTCTGTAGAAAGATCTCTCTATTTATCCTACCGCAGCTTGTTTCAAAAGAGAAGGCCGGGTATAAAGAACACAAACAAATCCAAACGGAAAAAAGATATGATACAATCTGTAAAGAATATAGGACTAATGAGTGGAGGCATCACATGACAAACGAGCTGCCCGTACAGAAAAACGAGACAATTACGGCAACTATAGAAGACCTGACCCATGAAGGCGCAGGCGTCGCAAAGGTGGATGGATATACATTATTTGTGCCAAACAGCCTGCCCGGCGAAACCGCTGAAATCAAAGTGATCAAAACGAAAAAAGGCTACGGCTTCGGCCGTCTGCTTAATATTATTCAAGAAAGTCCGGACCGGGTGGAACCTCCCTGTCCGATCTATAAACTCTGCGGCGGATGCCAGCTGCAGCACATGAGCTACGGCGGCCAGAAGCAGTATAAGCAAAACAGGTGGTGGAAGCATTAAGCCGGCTTGGCGGTCTTTCTTACGTAACTGTTCACCCAACGCTTGGTATGGAAGAACCCTGGCATTACCGCAACAAAGCGCAGGTGCCGATTGGAACAAAGCCGGACGGCCACTTAAAAGCCGGCTTTTACCAGCAGCGCTCCCACCGGATTATGGATATGGACGCCTGTATTATTCAACAGGAAAGCAACGATCAGGCCGTGCAGACAGTGAAGAATATCGCCGATGAGCTCGGAATTACGTCTTACAACGAAGACAAACACCGCGGTATGCTCCGCCATGTAGTGGCCCGTTATGCCCAAACGACCGGCCAGCTGATGATCGTGCTCATTACTAAAGACGAAACCCTCTCCCATAAGAAAAAGCTGATTGAAAAAATCCGGACAGAGATACCGGAAACTGTATCCATCATCCACAACATCAACCCAAAGCGCACGAATGTGATTTTTGGAGACCAAACGAATGTGCTGTGGGGAGAGGAATACATTTACGATCATATAGGAGATATCTCGTTTGCGATTTCCGCCCGCTCGTTTTATCAGGTAAACCCGGTTCAGACGAAGGTTCTGTATGACAAGGCGCTTGAATATGCCGATCTGAAAGGCCATGAAACGGTAGTGGACGCGTACTGCGGCATTGGAACCATTTCGCTGTTTCTTGCCCAGAAAGCGAAGCACGTGCACGGCGTGGACATTGTACCGGAAGCGATTACGGATGCGAAGCGCAATGCCCGTATTAACCAATTTGAAAACGTGACGTTTGCGGTAGGAGAAGCCGAAGAAGTCGTTCCATGGTGGGCGAAGGCAAACGGTCTGCGTCCGGACGTCATGGTTGTTGATCCGCCTAGAAAAGGCTGTGACGACAAGCTGCTTGACATGATGCTCGAAACGAGCCCCGAACGGATCGTCTACGTATCCTGTAACCCGGCCACACTGGCCCGGGACCTGAAGTATCTAACAGAAAGCGGAGCGTATGAAGTTAAGGAAGTACAGCCTGTGGATATGTTCCCACAGACCACGCATGTAGAGTGTGTGGCGTCCATTTCAAGAATAGATAAGTAGGTAAAGCAAAGAATTTTCACCCATTAATTTCTCGATATTATTTTTAAAGAGAGCATGGCGGAAATTCTTTTTTTGTAGAAATGAAAAAGGAGAGGTTCAATGTTTCTAATAGACAGAGAAAAAAATGAGGCTGTATCCATCAACAAAAAAACTTTTCAGGAATTAGAATTCAAGGAACGACAGCACCTGCAGGAATGGGTATGTAAGAATACAGATATTCTTGGAGAACAATTACTTATTATTCAAAAGGAATTCAGTGGTTTTGATGATACAAAAGAAAGACTCGATCTATTGGCAATCGATAAGATGGGAAATCTTGTTATTATTGAAAATAAGCTGGACGACAGTGGTAAAGATGTCGTATGGCAGTCTTTAAAATATGCCTCCTATTGTTCCGGTCTGACTAAAAACGATATTAGAGATATTTTTCAAAGATACCTGGACGGGCAGGGCAGGAACGAACTGGCAGAGGAAGTATTAGGTGAATTTCTTGAAATTGAGGATTTCAGTGAGGTAGAGCTCAACAATGAAGACCAAAGGATTATTATGATTGCTGCACATTTTAGAAAAGAAGTAACTTCTACAGCGATGTGGCTTTTGGATCACCATATTAAAATCAAATGTATTACCGTTACACCTTATGAATTAAACGGCCAGATTCTTCTCGAGACGGAACAGATTATTCCAGTAGTGAATGCCGAAGAATATTTGAAAAAATAGCAAATAAAAAAAAGAAGAAGTAATCAATAAAGAAAAGAAACAAACAAGACATACCATACGAATTAATTTCTGGACACGCCTGCTGGAGGAAATGAATGAGAAGTCGGATCTATTTAAAAACGTTAACCCTTCAAAAGATAACTGGCTTAACTGCGGAAGCGGTTATGGAGGGGTAACCTATACATTTGTTATTACAGGAAATTTCGCAAGGGTGGAACTATTGATAAATCGTGGACTGCAGGAAGAAAATAAAGAACTTTTTGATAGAATTTTAGACCGTAAAGATGAAATAGAGTCTTCATTCGGAAACCAGCTTGACTGGCAGAGGCTGGAAAATGGGAAAGGCAGCCGGATCGCTTACTGGTTAAGAGATGTGAATGTCTTTAACGAAGAAGACTGGGATAAAATGATATCTTTTATGACGAATAATATGGTCAAACTGAGAAATTCTTTAAAAGAAGTTCTAAGTGATGTAATCACTAAACAGTCACGTTTATAAATAAGACGGCGGACTCCTGCAGAACAGCCATCGGTGAAGATAAAAGAGCGCACTTTTCTTTTAGCTGAGGCATGGCCTGCGGAAAGACGCCGTCTTAATAAAAAATGAAATATTCTCATCCAAACAAAAAGAAGAAGCCTCCAGGGCCTCTTCTTTTTTTATTTACAATTCATCTTCTCCAAACGCCTCCGGCAGCATTTTAAAGCCTTCGATTTCGGCGTCTTCTTCGATTTCAATCATAATGCAGCGTTTGCCTTTATAGTTTACCTGTTTCACAAACTGCAGGTCCTGCGGGCTGATGGATATGTTGGCGACTTTCGTATTAATCTTAATGGACTTGGATTTGTATTTTGGAATCACGCTGGTTGCTTTTAATTCATAGGATTCCTCGTTTGTGAAGCGCTCGAAGGATGATTTGATCTGCTCATCTTCGACCTGTTCGCCGCTTTGGGCGAGCACGCGGCCGACGTCTTTATAGTCGAGCATAGGCGCTGTATCTTCTTCATTTTCTTCGACCACACGGTTGATTTCTTCATATACCGCGGCAAGGGTAGATGGATTAAGCTGGTCGCCTACCACGTCTTTAATAACCTCTTCAAACACGGCTTTGTCTTCCTGCGCGGTCATAATATCCTGGCCGTTCAGTACTTCCTCAATAAAACGATAGTCCGGCTCATGTGCTTTGCCGGCTGCATAGAGAACATGATTCACGTCGGAGACACCGTCGGTAATCGCCGGAAACAGAAAGCCGGCCATTGGATGTTTTAAATCAATAATGGGATCGGTTTCGATTTTGTATTTGAATTCCTTTTCAATGTAGTTCAAAATGAATCTCTTTCTTCGGCTCTTCGGTTTTATTGATACTGCAGATAATAAAGGATTGGAATAAACAGTATCACGGATATTTTCTTCATTTTCTCCGCTTTCCCGCCGGGTTGGTTTCATATATTCGGCGCGGATAAACGAAATGACAATATCTTTTTCATACGGATGATCAGTCAGGATCTTGTTTGTGATCGCAAGCATTTCCTGCTTCCAATCCTCTACATTGCTGCTGAGAAGGGCTTTATGTAGAATCAGCTGGCTGGAGTTTTCTGCTTCCCGGTCAAATTTCACGTCGAACAGCTTTTCATCCATCTGGCCGCCGAGCAGCTTTTTAAAATGGGCGATAAACAGCTCCTGCTGGTCGCTGTCTAGCATGTGAAACGGCTGGCTCTGCTGATGATAAATTTCTGTCGTTTCTTTCATGACGTATACGTTAAATATATCGGAAATCTTTAATAGATCATTGTCTACTTTGAGCTGCCGGCGAATCGCGGCAATATCTTTTTTATCCATAGCTGTCCACTCCCGGGTGATGTAGTTTACGTTTGGAAACTCTGTCAGTATACCATTTTGACACAGAGAGAGGGCGTTTGTGAATATGCATATCGGCCCGGGCTTTGAAAAAACCATAAAAAAAGAACCGATCAGAATTATCTCCCGCCGGTTCTTTACAAACACTTTATTACATCTCTTTCGCTCCAAGGTACCTTGATTTCCAGTAGCTGTTGTCCATGTCCGTTACGGTAACTCCAGTCGATGAACCGGCATGAACAAATTTATTATCACCCGCATAAATACCAACGTGAGACGGTCCGGTTCTAGTTTCAAAAAAGACGAGGTCACCTTTTTCCGGTTTGTCCACGCTCGTACCCGCCTTCCACATCTGTGCGGCAGTGCGGGGAAGATCCTTGCCATGTTCGGCAAAGACGCTTTGCATCAGGCCGCTGCAGTCAAAGCCTTTTCTGGTCGTGCCTCCCCATAGATAAGGCACTCCCATGTGGCGCTTAGCTGACGAAATCAGGCTGTCCGCATCATCGGAAGATGAGGTAGAGGCCTGGGCTGCCTGCGCCGGTACAGTGGTTGAAGCGCCAGCAACGACAGAAGATCCGGCAAGGCCTAAAGAACCAAGCGTCTGCGGACCGGCCACTCCATAGAAATTCCCGTTTGGGTTTGAAATACTATTGGAGAGCTGATAGTCACGAACTGCCTGAAGCGTTTTGGAACCGAAGATGCCGTCAATGTTGGAAGCCGGATTGAATCCCTGATCAGTCAGCGTCTGCTGAAGCTGTTCGACGAAACTGCTGCGGCTGCCTATTTTCATGGAAGAAACGGCATTGCCCGGCTGCGGTAGGGAGAATCCGTTCATAGCTATATTGTTTATCATGGAATTCCTGCCTTTCATTATGTATCGGAATTGAAGCTATGTAAGTAAAGCGGATGGGCTTTTAGAAAAATAAAAGTGTGCCATAAAATGTTTCATTTCTCCTATAGTATCGGCAGGAAATAGAAAAGGTTAAGCGGATAAGCGAAAAATAATTTGTTTAAAAAAAAGAAGCCCCCTCATAAAAGGAGGCTGCTGCTTCTATTTTTTCCGCACATTGTTAATCCAGGCTTCATCCTGATTCATCATTTTAATGGCTGCATAGATCAGCATAAACTGTATAATAATAATCGGCAGTCCCATTAAACCGGCTACCACTTCAAGTGGTGCCAGGCCGCCGGCTCTCATTAAAACAAGCGCAAGCGCCGTAATAATGAAGGCAACGACAATTCGCAGAAATTTAGATGGTTCATTTTTGCTCATATCTTCTGTGCTTGTATAGGCTGCGATTGTATACGTCGTCGAGTCGAGCGTAGTGGTTAAGAAAACCATCGCGACAATCATAAAGACGATAAGAGAGAGTGCGGGCAGCGGCAGAGATGATAAAATGGCCGGAATTGCTGCCATCGGCTCGCCGTTGTTTACGATCTCCAACACGTTAACGTCTCCGTTAATATAACGGTGCACGCCGAGTCCTCCGAGGATACCGGTGGCTACCCATGATAAGAGGGTAGGCGCGAGCAGATACGTTAATATCATTTCTTTCACCGTGCGGCCTTTTGATATTTTTGCGGCAAATACGCTGTGGAGCATAGCCCAGGTTGCGCTGTAGGCAAACCAGAACACTGTATTCGTCTGAATATGGCTGGCTCCTCCATCAGCTAGCGATTCGGTCATAAAGCTCATTCCTACATAGTTGTTTAAGAGAAAGCCAAACGTTTCGGTGAAAAAATTAAGAATGAATACGCCGGGTCCGGCGATCAAAATAAAAATACCGAAAGCTCCTGCTAAATACATATTAAAGGTACTCAGACGCTTGATCCCTTTGTCGATACCGACATACGCGCTGACAGAGAACATAAACACCCAGACGATAGTGACGGCAAGCGTAAGGCCGAATGTTACTTCCATGTTAAACAGCTCGGCGAAGTTATACGTGACAATCGGAGCACCGAGTCCAAGCGTTACGGCCGCGCCGGCCAAAATGCTGATAAGAAAAATAATATCCAAAAACTTTCCTTTAGGGCCATCGGTAAAAGCATCACCGAAAATACTGCGGAATGCTTCAGAAATTCTCATCAGCGGCCGCTTTCTAACATGCAGGACATAGGCCATCGCCGGAGCAATCATAACGAAGATGGCAAACACCTGAAAGCTCCACATAAACATAGCATACGAGTTCCCCCATAAAAGAGAGGCCGAAGACTGCGCTTCTACGCCGGCCGGCGGGTCGTTGGCGACGGAGGCCCATTCGAGCATACCGGTTCTCATTAATGTAGAGCCGACTCCCATAGCAATCAGGATAGAGGCATATTCAAATAGTGAAAATCTGGGCTTTTCCGCCGGATCTCCAAGAACGACCTGGCCGTATTTGGAAAAGGATAAATAAAGGCCGGCAGCTACCAGAATGACGGCATACCAGAGATATCCCCAGCTGAATACATTAACAATTGAATCAAATACAGGATTTAATACGTTTAAAGCCGCGTCCCCGTTTGCTGCGAAAAGAACGCTGATCGCAATAATAACAATCAGGGCGGGAAGAAAAATTTTGTAATCGATCAACGCCAGTTTGCTTTTTTTCTGATCGACTTTTGGTTCCATATCATACACTCCCTTTTAACTATTAACTAATTCTGACCCGGTTTGTTTCCAGTTGATTTGGAACAGGTGCATCCTCACCTCATACCCTGCTCGGCAATAAAATATGCATATGAAATGCTTTTTATTAAGAAATAGGGAGAAGGTAGCACAATAAGGATTCAGAAAGCCGGACAAAGGGAACGTAAATAAAAAGCAGAAGGAGTGGATACTATGGCAGAAATTATTTTTTCTTCTATTCAGGGAAGTCACGAAACGAAAAGCGATCAGGGGCATAAAATAAATTACGACGTAACTATTCTTTATGACAGAGAAGAGCCGGCCTACACTATTCAATATGAAACGAAAGACCGGATGGTACCTCAGGCGGATACCATAAAGTTTGAAAATGGAAGTACGGTAGTTGAAGACGGCCAGAACGTGTTCCGGCTCGATAAAGAAGAAGAGCAGGAGGAAGAATAAGCGTTCTATTTAAACTGGTTGTATAGAACAAAAAGGCAGGAGCCGCTCCTGTCTTTTTTGCTGATTTTTTCCCTATTATATATAGAACCATGTATGATTAAGTGCAGGATAGAACCAAACGAAATTTATAAATAAAAAGGATTGTGTTGGAAATGAATTCATTTACGCAGTATGAACTACAGGAGGATATCCTCCGGGCCCTTGATATGCTTGGCTACAAGGAGCCGACCAATGTCCAGCAGAAAGTGATTCCGAAAGCTTTGGAAGGGCAGGATGTCATTGTGAAAGCCAGGACCGGAAGCGGGAAAACAGCAGCATTCGGCATTCCCCTCTGTGAGCTGGTGGACTGGGAGGAAAACAAACCGCAGGCGCTTGTGCTTACCCGACCCGTGAACTGGCCGCGCAGGTAAAAGATGATATTATTCATATCGGCCGTTTTAAACGGATTAATGCGGTAGCCCTCTACGGCAAGCAGCCTTTTGCCAAACAAAAAAATGAACTAAAACAAAAATCACATATGGTAGTCGGCACCCCCGGCCGCGTGCTTGACCACATCGAAAAAGGCACACTGTCTCTTGAAAAAGTAAAGTATCTTGTTATTGATGAAGCTGATGAAATGCTCCATATGGGCTTTTTGGAGCAGGTGGAATCGATTATCGACCGGGTGCCAAAACAGCGGAAGACGATGCTCTTTTCTGCTACGCTGCCGGCAAATATTGAAAAACTGGGACGTAAGTATATGATCGACCCGGATTATCTGGAAGTAGCCCCGGAGCCCGAATCCGCGAAGTCGATCACTCATTACCGGCTCGACAGCATTCCAGAGAAAAAGCTGGAAACGCTCCACAAAGCGGCCGTGGTGGAAAATCCGGAAACATGCGTAATTTTCTGCAATACTCAGGCTGAAGTGGAGCGTGTATTTTCCTATATTAAGCAAAAAGGCTATCCGTGCGATAAGCTGCACGGCGGTATGATTCAGGAAGACCGCTTTGACGTGATGGACGATTTTAAAAAGGGTCTTTTCCGTTATTTGGTAGCTACCGATGTAGCTGCAAGAGGAATCGATGTAGAGAACGTTACTCATGTAATAAGCTTTGACGTGCCAAAAGAACAGGAAAGCTACGTGCACCGGACCGGACGGACCGGCCGGGCCGGACGAAGCGGTACGGCCATAATCATTGCAGGGCCGAGGGATGAACGCTATATCAAGTTTATTGAAGACTATATCGGCTTTTCTATTGAAAAAAGAGCGGTGCCGGCCGAACAGAAAGTTACCCGGGCCCTGCCTGCTTTCAAGAAGAGCCTGCAGCAGAAGCCTGAACGTAAAGCCGGTAAAGGGGAACAGATGAACCAGGATATACTGAAGCTGTATATCAATGGAGGAAAGAAAAAGAAAATCCGTGCCGTTGATTTTGTCGGTACCATTTCCAATATTGAAGGCGTGTCTGCAGAGGATATTGGCATTATTTCCATTCAGGAGCAGTCTTCCTATGTAGATATTTTAAACGGAAAAGGCATGCTGGTTCTGGAGGCTCTCCGTCAGACCACAATCAAAGGCAAAAACCTGAAAGTCCACATCGCCAAGAAGTAGCGTCAGCCATGAGTTAGTTCTGCTCCAAAAAAGGGTACTTAATAAATAACATAATAAAATTTAGTATACTGGAGTGAATGGTAATGGTTGAGACTCAACAAACAAAGCGTCCAAAAATTGCTTTAACCGGAGCAAGCGGCTACATTGGCAGAAATTTAATGAATAAACTCACCGAGCATGCCGATGTTATCGCCTTATCGCGTAACGGTGATAAATACGACAATACAGAACATGTGGAATGGCGTTCCTGTGACGTGTTCTCCATGGCTGATGCAGAAAAAGCATTAAAAGGAGCCGATTATGCTTTTTATCTGGTTCACTCCATGATGCCTTCCGCTAAACTTACACAGGGTACGTTTGAAGATATGGATATTATACTCGCGGATAACTTCGCCCAGGCAGCCAAGAAGAACGGGGTCAAGCAGATTGTTTATTTGAGCGGACTGATGCCGGAAGCAAAGCAGCTGTCCAGGCATTTAAAGAGCCGGCTTGAAGTAGAAAAGGTGCTGAGCGCTTACGGTATTCCCGTAACAACGATACGCGCGGGGCTGATCGTAGGGCCGCAGGGGTCTTCTTTTCCGATTCTGCAGCGTCTGGTCAAACGTCTGCCTTATATGATTCTCCCGAAGTGGACGAATACAAAAACGCAGCCAATTGCGCTTCCGGACGTATTAAATGCGCTTGATAAAAGTGTAGGAAATGAGTCTGTCTTTGGAAAAGCCATTGATGTGGGAGGGCCGGAAGTTCTCACTTACAAAATTATGATGAAGCAGACAGCAGAGGTCCTCAATAAAGAGCGTAAGTTTTATAATGTGCCTTTTTTCACCGTGAAACTATCCCGGCTCTGGGTCAGCTTAACAACACAGACGCCAAAGGAAATGGTGTATCCGCTGATTGAAAGTCTTGTTCACCCGATGGTTGTCAGTAAAGAGCGGGTTATCGAAGGTATCAGCGATGGTAAAATTACGTTTAAAGAAGCTGCGCTGAACTCGATCCGCGAAGAAGAGCAGAAAATGGAAGAACAGGAAGAAAAGAAAAAAAAGCAGGGGTCCAATCCTCCCAAGCCGCAAAAGCCGGAAGTTGAGGCCAACGTCCGTTCCGTGCAGCGCGTGCCGATGCCGGATGGAAAAACAGCCCAGTGGGTGGCCCAGCATTATGTAGAATGGCTTCCCGGATTGTTTAATCCGTTTCTGCGGGCAAAATGCGATGACCCGAGCAGCTGTGAGCTTTATCCAAAGTTTGGAAAGACACCGCTTCTTATTTTATCGCTCTCCGAAGAGCGGAGCACAAAAGACAGAGCGCTTTATTATATTACAGGCGGAGCTTTTGCGAAGACAAAAGACGGCAACCGCGGCCGTCTGGAATTCAGGCACATTCCCGGAACAAATGAATGTATCGTAGCTATTCATGATTATATGCCTTCCCTGCCATGGTTTGTTTATCAGTACACTCAGGCAAGAATGCACATATGGGTCATGTTCAGCTACAAAAAGCATTTGGAGCGCTATATTAAGCGCGAAAGTAAAAAAGAAAAAACCACTGTTTCCTCATCCGAAGCAAGAGCGTAAATGCTCTTGCTTTTATTTTTGCCTATGAGGGGGTGCGGGTATTAAATCTTGTATTTGTAAAATAGAGTCTTTTAAAGGTAGAATAAGAACACAGTTACCAAATTGGGAGGGTGTCGCTATATGGCTATGGAAGGAAAAGTTATTGTTATTACAGGAGCAAGCAGCGGAATCGGGGAAGCTGCGGCAAGAGAACTTGCGGCGAAGGGAGCCTATGTGGTTCTGGGAGCCCGCAGGGAAGAACGCCTGGAACTGCTCAAGCAGACGATCGAACATGAAGGCGGCACAGCCATCTACAAAACGACGGATGTAACGAAGCGCGAAGACGTGGAAGCTCTTGTAAACGAAGCGGTTCAGGCTTACGGCCGCATTGATGTAATGATTAATAATGCAGGCATCTCGCTTGCTTCCAATATGAGCAAAGCAAAGGTCAGCGAATGGGACAGTATGATTGATGTTAACCTAAAAGGTGTCTTATACGGTATCGCTGCCGCGCTGCCTCCAATGCTGAAGCAGAAAGAAGGCCACATTATCTCTATTTCTTCAGAGGAAGGCCATGAAACAGCGACATCCAACGTAGTATATTCTGCCACGAAAAAAGCAGTACGTGTCGTAATGGACGGCCTTCGTAAAGAAGTGCAGCCGGAAGATAATATTAAAGCAACGACGATTTCACCGGGAGTGGTAGCAACAGAATTAACCGACCACTTAACAGATGAGGATCTGCTGAACATGATGGATACGTATATTGTCGGTCCGTCTCTATACCCTGAAGATGTAGCGAATGCAATTACGTACGTTCTCGAACAGCCTGAACATGTAGCAGTTAACGAAATGCTCGTTCGTCCAAAGCCCCACGAATAAAAAAATAAAGCACAGCTCAGCACTCCGGGAGAGTGCTTTTTTATATACATAATGCAATATATATATTGCATTATGTATGAAATACTATATAATTTTAAAAAAGGAGGCATTATCATGCGCTGGTTTAAACAAAAAGTGAAGGACGAATGGATTGAACAGACCAAAAATAAAATCTATAAAGAGCTTTATGTGCTGGTCGTGCTGCTGTGCATTTTTTCGATTGTTTATAAAGAAATCGTAAATCCGGAGCCATCCAATCTGCCTATAGCAGAATTACTGATTCTGGCTGGAACAGGAATATATTATACGATAAGAGGCTGGCAGTTCGGTATTTTCAGCGCAGAAAAAGAAATACATGACCGCAGCAGCCGGATTCCGATGACGGCAAAAAATTTTATTTATGCTGTTGCTGTTGGAATCGGAGTGTCTCTATATTTTGGAATTAGAAGCGCCGTTGTTTACGGAGAAGGAACGTCGCAGAGCGTGTATTATTTTTTTCTCACTTCCGCAGGAAGCCTGATGATATATATTCCAGTTATGTTTCTGCTGGCTTTTATTCCATTTATTTTTTCTAGAGAAAAGAATGTGGAATAATACGCGGGGGAAGGTGAATAAATGAAAAATTTAAAAATGAAAGCAGCACGCGCGGAAAAAGATTTATCCCAGGGAGAACTTGCAGAAAAAATAGGAGTCTCCCGGCAGACGATCGGGTTGATGGAAACAGGTAAATACAACCCGAGTCTGCAGCTGTGCCTTGCTGTCTGCCATGTGCTGTCGAAAACCCTGGATGAGCTTTTTTGGCAGGATGAATGAAAAAATTCCCTATCTTCCTTCATTTCCAGTGCGGATCTGCCGATACTAACGGTAGAGACGTCAGAGTAAAGGAATGAATAAGGCATGGATAAAACAACCATTATTGGATTAGTACTGGCACTTTCAGCACTTTTGGGCGGTATGGTGATGAAGGGCGTCCAATTAGGAGCCCTTCTGAACCCTGCAGCCATCATGATTATAATCGTCGGAACGATCGCTACGATTGTTATTGGATTTCCAACAAGTGAAATCAAAAATATTCCCAATTTGTTTAAAATTATCTTCAGCGATAAAGGCGCTCTGAGCGTAGAAGGGCTGATTCCCAAGTTTTCAGAATGGGCCCAGACGGCGAGAAGAGAAGGGCTGCTTGCGCTCGAACCGGAAGTTGATGAAATTGAAGACGAATTTCTGCGTAACGGGCTAAGTATGGTAGTTGACGGGCAGAGCTCGGATTTTATCAGGGATTTAATGACAGAAGAAGTAGAAGCCATGGAAGAACGACATAAAGTGGGGGCGAGCATATTTTCCCAGGCAGGTACATACGCCCCAACGCTTGGTGTTCTTGGAGCGGTAGTAGGATTAATTGCAGCCCTTGCTGACATGAGTGATACGGAAAAGTTAGGATATGCGATCAGCGCGGCTTTTGTTGCTACCCTGCTCGGTATTTTTACCGGATATGTGTTATGGCACCCATTTGCCAATAAGCTGAGACGCAAATCAAAAAAAGAAATAGAGATTAGAGAAGTGATGATAGAAGGTATTCTTTCGGTGCTGGAAGGCCAGCCGCCGAAAGTAATTGAAAAAAAGCTGCTGATGTATATTCCGGCAAAGAAACGTCAAAAGGTAATGGAAGATATTCAAAACGCAGAGCCGGCGGCGGGAAGAGAGGGTTAGCATGTCCAAGCGAAGGAAAAAGAATCATGACGAAGAGCATATGGGAGAGGACTGGCTCCTTCCGTATGCTGACATTCTCACCCTGCTGCTCGCTCTATTTATTGTGCTGTTTGCCTCCAGCTCTGTAGACGCAAAAAAATTCGAACAGATTTCCAATTCTTTTAACTCGGCGTTTGACGGAGGAACCGGCATTATGGACCAGCCGGAGATGGTGCCGGAAATGGAACAGCTGGCGGGTGAGGAGAGTATAGAACTGACGGAAACAGCAGAAAGCTCACCCACGGATGAAGAAGAGGAAGCTGCGGCTCTTGCTGATCAGGAAGAACTGCAGGGAATTAAGGAAAAAATTGATCAGTTTATTCAGGACAGGGGTCTGGAAGAAGAATTAAATACTAGTATTTCAGATGATGGCCTGATGCTGTCTATTGAAGATAATATTCTTTTTGACTCCGGGGAAGATGAAGTGAGAGAGGAAGCAGAAGCATTGTCTGATGATATCTCGGAGCTGCTTGTCTTAAGTCCACCCCGTAATATCGTTATCAGCGGACACACGGATAATGTGCCTATCTCCAATGCCGATTTTGAAACAAACTGGGATCTAAGCGTACTAAGAGCGGTGCACTTTATGCAGCTGCTGCTGAACAATCCGGATCTTGATCCCGCCATTTTCAGTGCAAAAGGATACGGCGAGCATAAACCGGCAGCAAGTAATGATACAGCCGAAGGACGGGCACAGAACCGGAGAGTGGAAATACTCGTGCTGCCTTTAACAGAAGACGCAGCCCCTTAATAGAAATAGAGCGGAGCCAAAAGAGGCAGCGCTCTTTTTTTAGCAGATGTTTTTTAATATTTTAGAATTTTTAAAATAAGAGTTGCGGGCAGGTGATATTTTTGGAATAATGTGTAGTATAACAAAACGCAGAAAACACCCTGCGTGAAAAACAGAAAGTAGCAGTATGATTGTTTTCATCAGACTAAACAGTCTGTATTTTGAAAGCGCGTTCAATAAGGGGGAAGGTTATGGCTGCACTTATTTTATTCTGGGTAGTTATGCTTGGAAGTCTGGCTTTAGCGTGGAAAATGAAAAAGCCGGTACTTCTGCTGATGCCATTTTTAGCGATAGGAACGTATATGGTAATGGAAATAGCTAAAGTACCGCTGCCATTCTGGGAAACGGTCCAACTAATTTTCGGCCTGAAATAATTATGTACAAAGGAGAGGGCTGGATATGGTTAAGCAGACAGGACAGAACAAACGCTGTATTCATTGCAGCAGCGAACGCACAGCAGTCATGTCGAAATGGCGCTACGTATTTTTTATGTCAACGCTTCCTGTCATAATGGCAGTGTTTCTGGGATGGTGGATGAGTTCTTTTTTCTTTATTTTCATTCCAGCTGTTATTGTGTTAAATAGCATATTGGCTTCCAAAAAGCCTCCGGTCATTATGTGCATGGACTGCAGGAAAGAAACAGGAAGAGCCGCACGCAGTGCATGATGAATTTTGAAGTCATTTTTTGAAAGCGATTACAATTAAAAAGGAGGGTCATAAAGACAAGTCGAAGAGAAAACCACTAACTCACAGAGGCGGGTGTTTATCAGTGAAGAAAGTAGAAAAAAAAGTAGCAGATGCCTATTTCAAAACAAGAACGACAATGATTGCGATCTTCTTGTTTATCGGGTTTCTTGTGTCGTTCGGTATCGTCTTTTTTGCTGAATTCTTTTCACAGTTTACATTTTTAGGCGTACAGTTTCATTACTACATGGCTTCCCAGGGAGCAGTTATTGTCTTTATTATTCTTTTATTCCTGAACGCGATTCTAAATGACCGCGTCGACAAAAAATACGGAATTGATAACGATGAAAATGTCCGGATCAGCGGTGGCAAAACGGTCGATCATTAATAAAGCAATTCGCTGCAGCATAGTAATCGTAACAGACAAACTAAACATTCTGGGGGGTCACCAGCTTGGACATGCAAACATTCGTATCGTTAGGTCTGATACTAGCTACATTTGCCCTGTATATTGCAATTGCATATTTTAACAGAGCTAAACAGACGTCTGAATTTTACGTAGCAAGCCGCGGTATTCCGGCATTCTGGAACGGGATGGCAATAGGCGGAGACTGGATGAGTGCCGCTTCATTCATTGGTATGGCAGGAACGCTGATGGCGCTTGGATATGACGGACTTGCCTACATTATGGGCTGGACAGGCGGTTATCTTCTCCTTACCTTTCTGCTGGCACCGCAGCTTCGTAAATACGGCAGATTTACGGTTCCGGAATTTATCGGGGACCGGTTTGATAGTAATACTGCCCGGCTGATTTCAGCCATTGCAACGATCATTATCAGTTTTACTTACGTTATCGGACAGCTTTCCGGTTCCGGCGTAGTTATCGGCCGGCTGTTCAGTATACCGGCAGCCTACGGGACAATTATCGGGGTTGTTATTATTGCGATTTATGCTTCCCTTGGAGGCATGAAAGGTGTTACCTGGACCCAGGTTGCACAGTATCTCATACTTATTATTGCCTATATTGTGCCAATCGTCTTTATGTCCCTGCAGATTACTGGAAACCCGCTTCCTTGGCTTACTTATGGAAACGTGGTTAATGAGATTGGCGCATTGGACAGAGAGCTTGGATTCACCGAATATTTTGCTCCCTTTTCCGAAAGCGACCGCAGTCAGTTTATTGCCCTTATGTTTACGTTAATGGTTGGAACGGCAGCGCTGCCGCACGTTATCGTCCGCTTTTATACGGTAACAACGATGAAAGCAGCCCGCTGGAGCGGCGCATGGGCCCTGCTCTTTATTGGTTTTCTTTATCTTTCAGCTCCGGCTTATGCGGCATTTTCCCGTTTTATTCTCATGACGGAGGTAGCCGGACAGCCGATTGACCAACTTCCCGGATGGACGAACAGCTGGGTGGACACGGGCCTGCTTGAAATTGCAGATACCAACGGAGATGGGATTTTGGATTGGAGTGAAATCGCTGTTGGAAACGACATGGTAGTTATGGCGACTCCGGAAATTGCGAATCTGGGCATGTTCGTTATCGGTCTCGTAGCGGCTGGTGCGATGGCCGCAGCCCTCTCAACAGCGGGCGGCCTGCTTATTACGATTTCCTCTTCTTTCGCCCATGATATTTATTACCGTCTGATGAATCCAACAGCAACAGATAAAAAGCGCTTGAATGCAGGACGAATTGCGATTGTTGCTTCTACAGTTGTAGCCGGTATTATTGCACTCGATCCTCCCGGCGTTATTACACAGATTGTAGCCTGGGCCTTCGGACTGGCCGGCGGAACATTCTTCCCGGTTCTGTTCCTCGGCGTATGGTGGAAACGCATGAACAAACAGGGCGCAATAGCCGGAATGCTCGTAGGTCTTGCTACGACGCTGACGTATATATTCCTGGCTCTTGGCGGTATTACGTTCCTGGGCATCCAGGATACAGGTGCCGGCATTATCGCCGTACCGGTCAACTTCCTGACGTGTATTATCGTGACGTTATTAACACCGGCACCTGCTCAGCATCTGCAGGATGATGTAGTGGATCTCCGCTACCCGGAACAAATGACATATAAGAACGGTGAGGTATGGATGAATGATGGAACAGAAGAAGACAAATAAAGAATATTTGGAGCAGGTTCATCTCCATCCCTTATTCAGCGGCGCACCAGCCGCTGAATTTGGTGCATTAATGGAGGCATGCAGTCTGCAGTCATTTTCTAAAAACCAGCGGATATTATACTCGCAGAGTCCGAGAGACGGACTGCTTCTGATTTTGGAAGGATTGACAGAGGTATATGTAAGCTTTTCCAAAACAAAAGAGAAAAACCAGGAAGTTCTGGAAGTATTGGAAAAAGGAGAAGTGATCGGGTTATCAAGTCTTGCTGATTTTCTGGGGGAACCGGCAGCGGAGGAAAACAATTTTACCGTTGAGGTGCGGGCGATTGAAGAGTCTGTCTGCCTGTATATCCCGTATCACGTGATGGAGAAAGTATGGCACCGTGAAGAAGTTCGTGATTTTGTCATGCGCCATGTAGCTGTAAGGCTGAGGGATATTTATGCCTCCCTTGCTGAGCAGGTTCATCTTGCTCAGAAGTGGGGAGAGAGCGATCCATTTATTCAGCGGGTGCAGGACGTAATGAATGCGCCGCCTCTAATGGTAGAGGAAAAAGAAAGCATTCAGCATACGGCAGAGAAGATGGTGGACCAGCAGGCAAGCTCGATTGTCGTGGTAAACGAAAAACAGCGCCTGCAGGGAATTATTACGGAAAAGGATTTAGTACAGCGTGTAATAGCGGCAGACAGGCAGACAGGCACCGCAGGAGACATCATGTCTTCCTCTCCTTTTACCATATCCAGGCGTGCTTATTACTATGAGGCGATGTCGAGTTTTTTAATGAACGGGATCAAGCACCTTCCCGTCGTAAATGAAGACAGCAACAGCCAGGTCGTCGGCATGATTACGTTATCGGATCTGCTTAAAAAACAGAACCGGGGCAAGTTTGACGTATTGCGGGAAATTGAGGCGTCTTCCAGTGAAAGCCTCTCTGAAGTGAAGTTTGCTATTTATGAAGTTCTCGGCCACCTGATCGATGACGGGATCCCTATTCTTCATATCATGAAAGTAGTTACCAATCTGTATGACCGTCTGATCCGGCACTGTACGGAGCTTGCGGTTGAAGAAGTGAAAGAAGAGCTGGGGGCCCCACCTTGCGGATTTGCGTTCTTCCTGATGGGAAGCGGCGGCCGGCATGAACAGTTTATGATGACGGATCAGGATCATTTTCTAGTTTATGAAGAGCCGGAAAAAGAAGAAGACCGCAAATCAAATGATGCATATTTTAAGAAACTTGGCGAGCAGATTGTTTATTGGCTGGAAACGGCCGGTTACAAACGATGTGACGGCAACATGATGGCAAGCGCCCCCGGCTGGCGGGGAACGATCGCTCACTGGGAAGACCGGATCCGGACCTGGGGACTGCGAGCGACCAATGAAAATATTCTGCTCGGCCAGAACTTTCTCGCCTTCCGCTGGATATACGGGAGCGAACAGGTTAGAGACGAGTTCGTAAAAGGGGTTTCCCGGCAGCTGGGGAAATCAAAGATATTTCTGCGGCGTGCCGCCGAGCTTGAGAAGAATGTACCGGTTCCAGTACTCGATCACCCGATTCGGGCGCTGTTTCGTGTGAAAAAAGAAGGCATGGATATAAAAAAGCAGGCATTGTTTCCGTTTCACCACTCCCTGCAGATTCTTTCAGCCGAGCACGGCATTTTAGGCGAAACACCGGAAGAAATGATCGAACAACTGAAAGATAAACGAGTGCTGGATGAACCGTTTGCCGATGAGCTGCTTTATGCTTATGAAGTGGTGCTGCATATCAGGGTCACCCAGTCATGGAGCAGGTATAAGCTCGAAGAGGAAAACTCGAGTGAGGTATCGTTCCGCCAGATGAAATCAAGAGATAAAGAAGCGTTGATACAAGCATTAAAAGCGATACGCTCTCTTCAGACAAAAGCAGTTGCCGCATTCGGGATGGCTTAATCGTATCAGGGGATGAAAAGGAGGGGAGTCTTATGATATTTTGGAAGAAAAAAAGCCTGCACTACCAGTTGAATAATGAACTGCCTTTAAATACACCGTTAAAGGAGCTCGGTTTCACCGTGTTTGATACTGAAACGACAGGATTTGCAGTAGGAAGCAGAGACCGGATGATTGAAATTGGAGCGGTGCAGGTGGAAGGGCTGGAAGTCACAGACCATACGTTTCAAACGTACGTAAATCCAGAAAGAGACATTCCTGCCTCCATTCAGACCCTGACCGGTATCAAGCCATCCGATGTAGAAGGCGCACCCTTTGCCCTGGAAGCGATTGAATCGTTTTATCAGTTTATTGAACAGTATGACAGCGGCGGCTGGGTGGGCCATTACCTTGATTTTGATATTATGGTGCTGAAAAAGGAGCTCGGCCGGCACAAGCTTACTTTTGACGAACCGACATATATCGATACGCTTGACGTTATCGGGTATTTAAATCCCTCCTGGGACATGAGGGACCTTTCCCACTATGCGATTCAATTCGGCTCCAAAATATTTGAACGGCACAGCGCGCTCGGAGATGCCCAGACTACCGCTCATCTGCTCGTTGAACTGCTCCACCATATTGGTGACCGCGGTAAGCTCACCCTGGGCGATTTAATTGAAATAACAAAAAAAGATAACGGATACTAATGAATAAATGGACAGCAAAAAGCGGAAGGCCGGGGCCTTCCGCTTTTTCAAGCTGTCTAAAACTATTTCATCTTGTATATCCATGCCCAATCTCGACTATTTTTAAAGGCTTTTGTGAAAAGAAAAGAAGAAAAATAAGCCGGGATGACTCCTGCAGAACAGCCATAGGAGAAGATAAAAAGGCGTTTTTTCCTCTTTAGCTTAAGGCTCGGCCTGCGGAAAGCACCCCTGTCCAGGTTTTGTATAAAAATACGTATTTTGTCTTTTTTTGTCGTTAGTATACCCGTTTTTTGTCGGCAAATTGAATTTCTTTATTCAGCAGTTCCAGAAAGTAAGGCGTTCCTTCAGGGTTTTTCTGCTGAAGCAGGCCGAGGGTGAGCTTTACGTCATCAAGCGCCCGGTGGGACTGCGTCTGGGCAAGCCCATGGGCCTGGCAGAGCGAGATGAGTTTTTTGGAAGCAAACCCATATTGTTTCCAGTCCACTCCTTTAACGGAACAGTGCCACGGCTTATTTTTTACAAACGGAAAGTAACGTGCTACAAAACCACGGTCAAATGAAGCATTGTGAGCAACAATCAAGTCGGACTGTTCCAGCAGAAGCTCGATTTTAGGATGATCCAGGCTTTTTCCACGAACGTCTTCATCGGTAATGCCGTGCACTCTTGTCACGCCGGGCGGAATCGAAAAGCTTGGTTCATTTAAGTTATTCAGCTCGGTAAGCACTTTTTCAACTTCGCCGGTTTGGTTATTAACGAGGCAGACAATTAAACCGAACTCAACAACTTCATCCTCATCTTTGGACATGCCGGTCGTTTCCACATCGACAATAGCTACTTTTACTAATGAAGGGTCTGTATGCGATTGGTCCATAATCTGTTCCGGCAGCCAAATGCGGGTCACGCCGTTTTCTGTTTTTCTCTCAAGCACGCGGGAGTGGGTAAGGTACCATTTGAGAGAAGAGGAGGTGGTTCCTGATACCTGCTGCTCCGCTTCTTCTATGGAAATGCCCGGGGTTTTTATTAATACTTCGGCAAGAGCGTTGCGGGCGGATTCTATATCATCAATACCGCGGGCTGCTTTTTCATGCTGTTCGGAAGTGTAGGCGCCTGCTTTAAATACAGAATCAGCAGCTTCGCGTGCAAGTTCAAATTGATCAGTGGTAAGATAACAGCGGAGCAGCACGTCCCGGCATAAGAGTTGTCCGGGTGGTTCTTCCACTTCATTCATGTACATGGGAAGCAGGATGATTCCCTGTTCACAAAGTTCAATCGTCCGTTCCATATCCCCCTCCTGGGCAGAAGTGGGACGGTTTGCTTCAATATTTTTGTTTAATTTATTAAATATATTAAAAATAGCACTCATGACTGTACTCCTTTATTGACGATATGTGTGTTTAGTTTTTAAAAAATACACCTTTTTATATATGATACAGGAGGAAAGAAAAAGGGTAAAATAATAAATAGGAAAGGCAGCGATAAACATGCCTGAAGGACCGGAAATAAGAAGAGCCGCAGATCAAGTCGAACAAGCTGTTAAAGCAGGCCCGGTAGCAGAGATGTATTTTGCGTTTCCACATCTTCAATCATATGAAGCCTCATTTGCACAGGCTAACGTCATAAAAGTGGAAACAAGAGGAAAAGCAATGCTGATCCGTTTTGATAATGGTTATACGATATACTCCCATAATCAACTGTACGGAAAATGGTATGTTCGTTCTGCTTATGAGTATCCCGTTACAAAGCGCCAGCTCCGCCTGGCCATTCATAATGAAAAAAAGTCCGCTCTTTTATACAGCGCTTCTGAAATTGAAGTGCTGCGGGATGAAGAAGTGGAGGATTATCCATTTTTAGCAAAAATCGGACCGGATATTTTAAACCAGGAAACGTCTCCTGAAGAACTGTATGAGCGGATAACGAGCCGGAGGTTTGTGAATCGAAAGTGGTCTTCTCTCCTGCTGGATCAGTCCTTTGTAGCAGGTATCGGCAATTACCTGCGCAGTGAGATTCTCTTTGAAGCAGGTATTCATCCGGGAAAAAGGCCGGCTGACTGTACCGACGAAGAACTTGAGAAGGCAGCGCAGGCCCTGGTCACGATGGTAGAGCGTTCTTATCAAACCGGAGGTATTACGGTAGATGAAGAAACAGCCGCCCGTTTAAAAAAGAGAGGACAGAGCTACGCCCAGCGAAGGCACTGGGTATTTAACAGAGACGGAGAGCAGTGCCGCATTGACGGCACTGATATTCAAAAGATTTCGGCGGCATCGAGACGGCTTTATTTTTGTCCGACCTGCCAGCCGGAATAAAAGGGGATAAAGAATATGCTGACGGTTTATTTAGTGCGCCACGCGCAGACGGAATGGAATGCGCAGGGGATCGTCCAGGGGTGGAAAGACTCCCCGTTAACAAAAGACGGGGCGGAAAAAGCAGAACTGCTTGGGAGGCGCTTAAAAGAAATTCCTCTTGATGCTGTGTATGCCAGTCCTACAGAGCGGGCGGTAAAAACAGCTGAAATTGTCTCGGGTCTTCCAGCGGCTTCCATACGAAAAGACGAAGGACTGATGGAACTCAATTACGGCAGTTGGGACGGACGGAGAGCAGCGGATATTCAAAAGAAGAAGAAGCAAAAGTGACGACCTTCTTTACTGAACCTCATTTATTTGAGGCGCCGGGAGGCGATACGTTTGCGGCTCTGCAGAAAAGAGCCGCTTCCGCCTGGGAAAGTATAGTGGAGACCCACAATGAAGGACGGATTCTACTCGTAAGCCATTCCGGGACGCTGAAATGCCTGCTGGCTTATTTAAAGCAGGAATCACTGGAATATTTTTGGGAAGCTCCTCCTCTGGCGAACTGCAGTCTGAGCCATGTTGAAATAGAGAATGGAAAGATCGTTGTAAAAGAAGAAGGAAACGTCAGTCATTTTGAGTAAAAAAGGGGGAGCCGTTTATGGAAAAACGAACAGGCAGGCATTATCAGCTTCGTTTAATGACGCCGGATGATGCAGAGGATTTATACCAGATTGCAACGGAAGCATCGAACTGGACGTATATGGTGAGGTATCTTTCCTCGGTGAAAGATATGGAAAGCATTATTGAAACAGCATGCAGCGAATATGAGCAGGGTACTTCTTTTCCTTACACCGTTATTGAAAGAAAAACAGGACGCATAAGAGGATCAACCAGGCTGTATAATTATTCGGAAAGCCGTCGCACCTTAGAACTTGGCTCTACTTATTTCACTTCTTCCCTGCAGGGAACCGGAATTAACGCAGAAACGAAATACCTGCTCCTGCAGCAGGCGTTTGAAGAAATCCATGCTATTCGGGTGCAGGTGCTAACAGATGAAAAAAATGTCCCCGCCCAGCGGGCATTGGAACGACTTGGGGCAGTGAAAGAAGGAGTATTGAGAAACGAGCGTCAGCTCTATGACGGAAGAATCCGAAATGCTGTAATGTATAGTATTATTGCAGAAGAGTGGCCGAAAATTAAGATGCAGCTTAAATGGAGAATGGGGTAAATGAGTAAAATCAATGAAGAAGAACGGAAGAGGTTTTTCAAATGACTACACTGAATACAAAGGCCGTATCGGCTAAAGTAACGAATGTGAATGTAAATGAAACAGAATGGGTGATTAAAGGCACATGCACCTCCCTGCCGGCTGAAATCACATATAGAAAAATTAAAAAATATTCCACTGCAAAAGTGGTTCATTCAGGAAATGCAGATCATCAGTTTGTAGTGGACACAATAGAATGGAATGTAGTAAAGCCGAAAAAAGAAAAGGCTGGAAAAGTATCATTTGTCTGCAGAATACCGCTTGAATCCCTTTATTTACATAAAGTAACTCCGCATATCAACAACTGGGAAATCTATGTGATTTTGTCTGACGGTAAAGAAGACGAAGAAGCAGAAGCAAGGCTGTATGCCCCTGCAGCAGATAAACTTTATATGGAAAAGCTGTATTACGGTGACCGGGCTTTTTTAAAAGCCTATAAAACACCAAAAGGGTATTTAAATATTACGAGAAGAGAAGCCTGGAACGAAGATACTTTAAAGGATATGCCTGTAAAAGTAGTGGATATTGAGCGGTCCGGAGACATATACCGCCTTACCGGAATGGGAAACAGAAAAATACTATCAGACGTACCGGCCCCTTTTTCCTCAGGTATTCTTTTGAAAAAAAGGGGAAGAGTGCTCAACAAATCATTGAAGGTCAACTGGCTGAATGATTATTTCTGGCAGGCAGACTGGGTATCCTCGGAGCCGTCTTTTTCCGGCGGTTTTGGGACGTCCACTTTTATATCAAAACAGATAAGCGGAGGCTTTATCGGGTCGGTATAGATACAAAGGAATTTCTGCGCGGGGCTTATCACCGTGCAGTGGTCGACGGAGGCATACGGCGGATTCGTCCATACCGAACCTCCAACGGAGGCTTTTTTTTTAAAGTATTTACAGACCTGGTAAACGTGTTTGCCTGGAATTCTGTATATCAAAACAATAAAGTGCACATGAGCGGAAGCTTCCAATGGGGCAAATACGAAGTAGATGCGTTTCATCTCTGCCTGTTTGATAAACATACCGGTGAAGTCGTTCGTACGCCGATGGATACGGCAAAAGGAAATCTGCAGAAAAAAGAGTACACATTCACATGCAGTCTCCCGGAAAAATCGCTTTTTTTCGGCGGAAATAAAGAGGCTTCGCGCTATGAAGTATATTTAAGCGCGGAGGTGGATGCGCGCCTGATGGAATACCGTTTTAAAATCAGGCCGAAAGTTCTGGAAGCCGAACCGAGAAAAGAATGGCGCCGGGGTGATCATGTGTACAAAGGGTTTTTTTACACTACGGTCAACAACCGTCTGGCCTACATGCTCAAAGAAGCAGGCATTGTAAGAGATATAGCGGAATTCAGCATAAATGACAACAGCTTTTATATAGAAGGAACCGCTTCCTTTAATGCAAAGGAGGCATCTGATCCGGCTGAGCAGACGCTTACGATTATTGCGAGGAGCAGAGAAACCGAGCAGGAAGCTCTCTTCGTTCCATATGAAAAAAAGGGTGATGCCTTCAAAGCGGAACTGCCGCTCGATAAGCTCAAAACCATTCATAACGATAGAGACACCCATTGATCTTTACATCCGTGTGGAGCTGGGCGGATATACCCGGGAAAGAAAGCTTGGACGGGAAAGTTTCACCTACTACAAAGACCATATTCTTGCTTCCGATTCTTTAAAAACAGAAAAAATGTGCTTGAATACTACGCGGTCTACACTCCGCGGGGCAATATCAAAATAGAAACAGCCCTTCTTTCCAAAAAGCATGCCGCCTGGCTGAAAGAAAAAAATGAGGCGTATACGCGTTCTACGGACAGTTATACGTGGATTATTGGTGAAAGGCCTGACACAGCACAGGATACAGGCTATCACTTTTTTAAATACTGCCGGCTGCACCATCCGGAAATTAACGCCTACTACGTGATAGAGGAAGGCGCTCAAGATTATGAGAAGGTTATTCCCCTTGGAAACGTATTAACTGCAGGCAGCGACGAACATGTGATTAAAACGCTTGAAGCCGATGCGTTTTTTGGTTCCCACGACATTGAATACCTGCTGCCTTTTAAAGGGGCTTTGATGGTTTCGTACCAGAAAGCAGCAAAAGTTTTTCCTGCAGCATGGCGTTCTTGGCCGTAAGAAGGTGGAATATGATAAGAAGTACTATCACTATCCATTTGATATTTTCTGTGTCAGTTCAGAAATGGAAAAACAGATGGTAGTAGAAAAGATGGGCTACAGCCCAGGGGAAGTGAAAGTAACCGGACTATCCCGGTTTGATGAACTACTTGAAAATCCCGCCCCGAAAAGAAAGATTTTATTGATGCCTACCTGGAGGAATGGCTTCATAATGAAGAAACATTTCTGGAGTCTACGTATTATAAAAAATACAGGTCACTTATCCACAACGAAGAGCTTCATCAAATGCTGGACGATTATGACGTAGATCTTGATTTTTATCCCCACTACCGAATGCAGCCTTATGTAGAACACTTTACTGTGGATAATTCATCTCACATCCGTGTAGTGAAGCTCGGTGAAGTATCGGTTCAGGAACTTTTGAAGGAAGGCAGCCTGATGATTACCGATTATTCGAGCGTATCATTTGATTTCAGCTATATGGGGAAACCCGTCATCTTTTATCATTTTGATGCAAAAAGCTTCTTTAAAACAGGGAGCCTGCGGCCGCGCGCCGAAACATTTCTCGGCGATACTGTTAAATCGGAGCACAATCTGATTAACAGCATCCGCGGTCATATTGAACAGTCTTTTCAGGAAAAGAAGTCTGTTTCTGAAAAGAAATCATCCATTTTCACCCATATTGACCAGAATAACGCAGAACGCATTTATCAGGAAGCTCTCGATATGTTGAATAATTCCAATTAAATAAAAGAGCGCTCAATCGGGTGCTCTTTTTTGAATTAAGTAAAAGTATGTAATTTTTGTTGAATTTGTTACATATTTTTATAAATCATTGGGCAATATTTCCATGATTACTCGATGATTGCGGCTATGTATGTGTGTTATAGTATAAAAGTCAACCAGTAGAAAGTAAATTTATATTAATTTTAATTAAAAAAACTTAACATGTTTATCTGAGAATAAATACAAATAAAACACATAAAGCTTAACAAGGAGGGCATTAGTTATGAAAAAAGTTATTACGTACGGCACATTTGACTTGCTGCATTGGGGCCATATCAACCTGCTCAAGCGCGCTAAAGACCTTGGGGCCATTTAATTGTTGCGATCTCAACAGACGAGTTTAACGCCCTGAAAAACAAAAAAGCCTATTATCAGTACGAACAGCGCAAAATGATCCTGGAAGCTGTCCGTTATGTAGATGAAGTTATTCCTGAAAACGAATGGGAGCAGAAGCTTGAAGATGTAGTAGACCGCTCGATTGACACCTTTGTCATGGGAGATGACTGGAAAGGCGAATTCGACTTTCTTAAACCTTACTGTGATGTCGTTTAACCTGCCTAGAACTGCAAACATCTCAACGACTAAAATTAAAAAAGAACTTCTTCTTGTCAACAACTACTAAAAATTAAAGCTGAATATAACGCGATAAAGAGAGGGGAACGTAGTGCTCTCTCTTTTTTTGCATAAAAGTCACAAGAATTTCTATGCCTGCATAGAAGGACGGTGCCAATAAACCTGGCTTTGTGTCAGGTTTTTCTTTACGTTTTTACAAAAAAAATATAAAAGAAAAAAACCTCCTCTGCCGGGTGGTCATATACCCTACAGCAATTTAAGCAGTTCAAAATCAGAAGAATTCCTGCTATATTATATAAGGTCGGCCTTTTAGCTGCCGGAGAAAGAACGGCTTTAATAACAGGAAAATGCAGCACGCCTGAGACATACCTGATGAGGAATATACCGCCGCTGCTGTTACAGAAACAGCCGGCATTGCTTTCTAATAGATAGAGCCAGTGGAGGATTCAGCGATATGAAAAAACTTTCCGTTAAGAAGATAAAAAAATCTTCAAATAAAATAAAAATCTTACCTTAAAAAAGTAAGAAAGATTAAAAAAAATACATCCAAACGTTAAAAAATTCAAGAAAAGCAAAAGCCTGCAGCGTTCGCTGCTTTCATTAATCGGCAGGCTTCCCGGTAAAAAAGATATGTCGTATTTGAGAGCTTTTTCGGCAAGCAGTACAGCTGTAATCCGCGCGCCGTGTACGAGTACTTAAAAGAACAGGATCCAAAGCGTACGTATTACTGGAGCGTGGATCACCGCTATAAAAGCAAAATTTGAAGAGCATAATGTGAATATGCTTCCACGGTTTACTCTTAAATGGTTTATGGTTATGATGAGAGCGAAATACTGGGTATTTAACAGCCGTCTTCCCAAATGGATCCCAAAGCCGGAAAAAACGGTCTATCTGCAGACATGGCATGGTACGCCTTTGAAAAAGCTGGCATTGGATATGGAAGAGGTGCTAATGCCCGGCACTACGACAGAAACGTATAAAAGAATTTTGTCAATGAAGCGAGCCGGTGGGATTATCTAATATCCCCAAACCGTTATTCCACAGACATCTTCCGCCGTGCTTTCAGCTATGATAAAAATCTGCTGGAAACAGGTTATCCGAGAAATGATTACCTGGTACATCATAAAGAAGAAGATGTGCAGAGAGTTAAGCGCAGGCTTGGTATTCCTGCCGATAAAAAGTAGTCCTGTATGCCCCGACGTGGAGAGACAATGAATACCACTTTATCGGACGGTACAAATTCAGCTTGAAAATGGATCTCGACCAGATGCAAAAAGAACTCGGAGTGAATACGTTGTGCTTCTCCGTCTGCATTATCTTGTATCAGACCAGGTGGACGTAACCGAGCATGAGGGATTTGCCTATGATGCGTCCAACTATGAAGATATCCGTGACTTGTATATTATCAGCGACATTCTCATGACGGACTATTCCGTCTGTTTCTGTTCGATTACGGCGTGTTAAAACGCCCGATGATTTTCTTTGTTTATGATATCGAAAGCTACCGTGACCAGCTGAGAGGTTTTCTATTTTTGATTTTGAAAAAGAGGCCACCTGGACCGCTTGTCCGGACTACAGACGAAATTATTAAAGAAATCAAGCAGGCGGATACCATTATGGAACGCTACAGAAAAGAATTTGAGATATTCGAAAATAACTACAATGTCCTTGAAGATGGCAATGCATCCAAGCGCGTAGTAGAGCGGGTGTTTTTGAATAAAAGAAATAGTGCCTGCACTGCCGGAATGATTCCAAAAGCTGCCGGAATATAAAAGCAGCCTGAATTTATTTTTTCCTAATGCAGCGGCAAAAGAGGGAACCTTTATGAAATCTGCAGTACTCATTTGTAAAGAACTGTACCAAAGCTTTTATCTAATACGAAGGCTGTCCGTGTATGAAATTAAAAGCAAAAATAAAAACAACTATTTAGGCATCGCCTGGGAATAATAAATCCATTGATCTTTATAGCGATCTACTGGTTTGTGTTTGGATACGGCATCCGCGGCAATACAGGCGTGGAAGGCGTTCCCTTTCTGAACTGGATGATGGCCGGTATTACGATCTGGTTTTTTGTGCAGCCGGCGGTTACCCAGGGGTCTAAATCCATATTTACGAAGATAAAAATGGTAGCCAGGATGAATTTTCCAACAAGTGCTATACCGACGTATGTGATCTTTTCCAAGCTCTATCCCCATCTGGCTTTAATGGTGATAGTAGGAATTTATATGCAGTTTACGGGGTATCCCGTAAATATGTATTACGTGCAGTTTCCTTATTTTTTGTTTGCCACCATCGCACTGGTAGTATCGTTTGTATTAATTTCATCTACGCTTACGGTATTAATACGCGATATTCATGTTTATCCAGTCCTCTATCCGCGTCATGCTTTACTTGACGCCGTTTTTGTGGACGACCGATTCCCTGCCTCGGCCATTCAGTCCGCCATGCAGCTGAATCCACTGTATTATCTCGTGGAAGGATACCGGGCTGCCTATTTCGGAGACGGCTGGTATTTTATTGACCAGTGGGAATACACCTTGTATTTCTGGGGAACGGTTGCGGTATTTTTTATTATTGGAGCGGCTCTTCACGTCCGTTTCCGCCGCCATTTTGTTGATTTCCTTTAAGGAAGAAGGGGCAATCTATGGAAAAAGCAGTTATTGCTAAAAACGTAACAAAAAAATATAAAATTTATGAATCCCAATCAGAGCGGCTGAAAGATATGCTCCTGCCTAAAGGCTACGGTGAAGAATTTTACGCACTCCGCAACGTTTCTTTTGAAGCAGAAAAGGGAGACATTATCGGTCTTCTCGGAGTCAACGGCTCAGGTAAATCGACATTGTCCAGTATTCTGGCAGGAGTAGTGCCGCCTTCTGACGGAGAATTGATAAAAACGGGGACTCAGCCATCATTTTGCCGTCCCTCAGGCCTTGACCTGAAAACTATCCGCCGGGAGAATATTGAGCTGAAATGCTTAATGCTCGGCTTTTCCAAAAAGCAGATCAAGGAAATGGAAAGCGACATTATCGAATTTTCCGAGCTGGAGGCGTTTATTGATCAGCCGGTCAAATCGTATTCTAGCGGAATGAAGGCCAGGCTCGGTTTTGCCGTCAATGTAAGTATCGATCCTGATATTCTTATTATTGATGAGGCTCTTTCCGTCGGGGACCGCGCCTTCGCCAAGAAAAAGCCTTGATAAAATGAGGGAATTCAAAGAACAGGGAAAGACGATGTTTTTTGTGAGCCATTCGATCAGCCAAATGAAAGAATTCTGCACAAAAGCCCTATGGCTTGAATTCGGGGAAAAGAAAGATTACGGCCCCTCGAAGAAGTATTGAAAGATTATGAAGCATTTCTTGAAGAATACACCTTCTCAGCAACAGAAGAAAAAAGAATTCAGGGAAGAAGGATTTAGAAAACCAAAGCCGGAAAACGTCAGAACCGGCTTCTTCCTAGGATAGAACAGAGCGGCCGGCAGCGGCCGCTTTTTTTGTTGGCATTGACGGATGCTTTAAATAGTCGTATAAAAAAAGAATACGGAAAAACAGCCGCAAAAGGAGCCGATTATGAAAAAAACACCTGTCGTTACCATTATAGGAACGCATCAATATGGACTTAATCACAACCTGCAGCAGAATTCCGGAACGGGAGAGACCATTATAGGGGAACGGTTTGAAACAGCACCTGGAGGAAAAGGGGCCAATCAAGCTATAGCTGCCGCGAGACTCGGGCGGATGTGAATTTTATAGGCTGTACAGGAGAAGACTATATTGGCAGAGAGCTGTTCGCTTATCTTGAAGAAAGCCGTATAGCCGGCCTGTATGTAAAAACTGTGCCCGGCGTCTCAACGGAACGGCTTCTATTCTTTTAACAAATGACGATAACCGTATTATGTTGCGGCGGGAGCCAATGCTTATGTGACGCCTGACTATATAGATCACCATCTGGACATTTTGAAAAGGAGCGACGTAGTCCTGATGGCATTTGAAATACCCCTGAAACGATTATACATACAGCACAAAATGCAGGGAATATGATCTGCCTCTCGTAATTAATCCTGCTCCCGCACTGGATATGCCGGAAGAGCTGTGGACATTGGCGGATTATATAACGCCTAATGAAAAAGAGGCTGCCCAGTTGTTTACCGCAGCGGAAGAGAAAACTCCAGCAGAAACTTATTACAACCCTCGGAGCCAAAGGAGCACCAGTGGCGGGAAGGGGATCTGCTAAAGTCCCATCCGGGTTTCAACAGCCGGGTACAGGATACAACGGGAGCAGGTGATACATTTAACGGAGCATTTGCCGTAATGACAGCGAAAGGAAAATCGATAGAAGAAGCCGTAGCGTTGCCAATGCGGCTGCCTCTATATCCGTAGAAAAAACGGGGGCGCAGACAGGAATGCCTGCTTATGAAGAAGTCCAGAAAAAAATGATGAATGTCAGATAGGTTTGTATTACTAAAAGTAAGGGATAAAGGAGAGAATAAAAAAAGGATGTGGAAAAAATAATGAAAGCAATTGTAATAAATGAATACGGTGGTAAAGAACAGCTTACCGAAGAACAAATAGACCGGCCGGAGCCGGAAAATGATGAAATCGTTATTGAAATATATTCAACCTCCGTTAATCCAATTGATTGGAAATTAAGAGAAGGTTATTTGAAAGATATGCTTCCTTATGACTTTCCTATTATTTTAGGCTGGGATGCAGCAGGAATAGTACGGGAAACAGGGGACGATGTCCATAAGTTTAAAAAAGGCGACAGAGTATTTACCCGCTCAGCAAACAACAACCGCGGCACTTACGCTGAATATGTAAAAACAACGGAAAATCGCACAGCCTTTATGCCGGAAGATATGAGCTTTGATGAAGCAGCAGCGGTGCCGCTTGCTGGACAGACAGCATGGCAGTGCCTGGTGGAATTTTGCTGAATGAAAGCAGGAGATAAAGTGCTTATTCATGGAGGCGGGAGGCGGTGTCGGCCACTTTGCTGTGCAGATTGCAAAAAAGCTTCGGCGCCCACGTTATTGCTACGGCAAGTGCAGAAAAAGCTGAAACGTTAAAAGATCTGGGAGTCGATGAAGTAATTGACTATAAAACAGAGGATTTCGAGAAAATAGTTACGGATGCGGATATTGTACTGGATACAATCGGCGGTGATGTACTCGAAAAAAGCTATTCCGTTCTGAAAAAAGGAGGAAAGCTTCCATCAATAGCCGGACAGCCCGATCAGGAAAAAGCCGATAAATACGGAGTGAAGGCTGGATCCATCTGGCTCGAAGAAAGCGGGGAACGCCTGCAGAAGCTGGCGGATCTTTACGCGCAGGGCAAGCTGAAGGTACTCATTGACAGCACGTTTCCACTTAGTGAAGAAGGCGTACAGGAAGCGCATGCAGCAAGCGAAAAAGGCAGAGCCCGTGGTAAGATTGTCATTCAGGTAAAATCATAGGAGGGTAACGGATATGGAAGAGAAACAGAAAATGATAGTATTCAGCGACTTTTTATGACCATTCTGTTTTATCGGGAGTGCCCCGCTTAACCAGTTGGTTGAGGAAAAGAAAGTAGAAATCGAATGGCGGTCATTTGAATTAAAGCCGGAAGGCGTAGAACTTCCTCCTAAACCGGAAGGTTACATGGAGCAGGCGAGAGCTAACGTAAAACGGATGTCCGAGCAGTATGGGCTCGATATGAAATGGAACGACAAGAGCAGCCATTCCCATTACGCTCATGAAGGAGCTAAATTTGCGGAACAGCATGGAAAAGCAGATGCCTATCATGATGCGGTGTTCAAAGCCCAGTTTCAGGAAGACAGAAACATTAACGATATTTCCACTCTGACAGCAATTGCTGAACAGGCAGGACTTGACGGAGAGGCATTCCGACAATCCGTGGAAAATAGAGAATTTGAACAGGAAATTATGGAAGACAGGCAGATTGCCGAACAGATAGGTATTACAGGAGTGCCCTGCTTTATTGTGAACCAGCAGGGAGTTATGGGTGCCCAGACCTATGAATCGCTTCAGAATTTATTAAATAAGGAATAAGCAGACAGCCTCTCCCATTCACTGGGGGAGGTTTTTATTTGCTGAATTTTCTAAATATTCATTGTATATATTTTCTTTTTATGGCATATTAAAGACAGGGAATGGTACATAGCAACTAAAAAGGAGAACCAAACACATGTTGAAAAAATGGATAATAGGACTGAGCAGTGTAGCTGTTATCAGTCTTGGAAGTGCGGGAGCAGCGGAAGCCGGCCATGGGGAAGATTACGATTGCGATGATTTTGCTACACATGAGGAAGCGTTGGCACACTGGGACGAGCATGGGTATACAGTCGATAACGATCCGGAGCGCCTGGATGGAAATGATAACGACGGCATTCCATGTGAAAGTCTGCCTGGTTATGATTCAACTGATGGAGAACAGTCAGAATCAGATGATAATATATCTGAAGTAACAGAAGACGAGGAAATGCCTGAAGAAGAGGCCGTTACTTCTGAAGCACCGGCTGAGGAGGAAGTCACAGAAGAAGGCGGAGCCCTTCCGGAAACGGCCACGGCGAACCCAATGATGATGCTGTTTGGTGCCCTAACTGCAGGAGCTGGAGCTGTACTGTTTATCCGTAGAAAAGTAACCCAGTCATTAATTTTTCCGCATGGACCATTCCCAAATAATCCCATTGCGAAATGATGCAGGGCTTTTTGTCTAAAATAAAACGAATATAAAAATAACGTGGACTATTTTCCCCTCACTTAATAAAAAAACAGCAGCCTCGTCAAAGGCTGCTGTTTTATTTTATTATAAAACCCTTTTGAATCCTTCTTTTTCCAAATAGTCGATAGCTTCCCCATACGTATTGAATGTTCCATCCAGCTGCAGACCGGCATAGACATTCCAGCCGTCTTCTTCCGGCATCAACACGAGCAGCTGATCCTCTATATTTTCCCATTCCTCTATTTCAAATTCTTCTTCTGTAGACTCATCCGTCTGAAGAGAAGCCAGTGCTTCTTTAATCAGGTTCCTGAAGTCTTCAGCTGAGTATTCACGAATATTCACCATGCCCCGGTCGTCTGTCTTAACGCCGGATACCAGTCAGCATAGACAAATCCATTGCCGTTCGGATGAAGATGATAAACGACATTTTTCTTATCGTAGTCACTTTCTTCAAAGTGAAAGTTAACGCGTCCCATGGACACTTCTTTTTTCTCAAGCTCAACAAATTCTTCTGCGATTTTTATTTTTTCTTCAAAAGTAAGCATTAATCCTCCGATCTTTTTTTCATCGTTACAGTATATCATATATTCACCGTAACTATTAAAAATACCAGAGCTGAAATTATTTCGAAACGGGAAAATATATGGTACACTGCTAGTTGTTAAAAAGGAAAAAAGGAGGGCGCTGCCCGTGCCGGATTCAAATATAGACAGTGCTGTAACGCTCAGCAGATCTGTTAAAGAAGAATTATCGTTTATTGTGTGCGGTTTTGATGTTTTCCGTTATGAACTCCACTATGTTTATGATAGCCGTGCCGGATATTGCCGACGCTTTTTCCCTGTCTCCTTCCGAGGTAAGCTGGGTAGTGACGGATATATTATTATTTATGCAGTAGGAGCGCTTGTATATGGAAAGCTTGCTGACCTGTATCCATTTAAGCGGCTGCTGACGGTAGGACTGATTTTATTTGCAGTTGGTTCCATTATCGCTTTTTCTCTACTCATTTATTATGGTCGTAAGCGGCAAGAATGGTTCAGGCCGCCGGAGCTGCAACGGTGCCGGCTCTTGTATTTATTGCTCCTTCCCGGTTTTTAAGAAGAACAGGGCAAGGTGCTGGGCATTGTGTCTTCGACGATGGCTTTTGCCTCGGGTAGGCCCGATTGCAGGAGGTTTGATCGCCGGTGCTTTTGCCTGGAACTACTTGTTTTTAGTATCGATATTCGTTGTCATCACTATTCCGTTTTTCATAAATGGCTTCCGGAAGAAGAAGCAAAATCCGGGAAAGTCGATCTGCCGGGTGCTTTTTTTATGGCAGTGGGAGTTGGCTTCTTTATTTTATTTATTACGACATTCGGCTGGTTATACCTTGGTATCAGCATTGTCTTTTTATCGATATTCATCTGGTGGATTTTCCATGTAGAAACGCCGTTTGTAAAGCCCGGCCTCTTTTTAAACCATGCGTACCGGACGACATTGATAACAAGTTTTTTCGGTATTCTTACGATGTTCAGCATGATGTTTATGATGCCGCTACTTTTGGATGATGTAAATAACCTCAGTACAACAGCGATAGGTCTCGTGTTATTTCCCGGAGCGATAGCTGCAGCTTTTATGGGAAGAATTGCGGGGTTATGGACGGACCGGTTTGGGAGCTGGCCGATGGTATTTCTTGCTCTTGGCTTAACGATGGTTGGTTTTACTTCTCTATCTATCGCGGCCGGAGCTTCTCCCATACTTGTGAGCCTGGCTCTTGTAGCAAGCTATGTTGCTTTTCCTTTTCTGCAGACAGCTACGGCTAACTTGATTTCTTCTGTTCTTCCGGCAGAGGAAACGGGTGTTGGAATGGGCGTATACAATTTATTTAATTTTATGGCCGGTGCGTTTGGAGGGGCGGTAGTAGGCGCCTTATTAAATCAATATACAGGGGCAGAAGCTTATAATCCGCTTCATTTTTCTCCCGGGCATGCAGGCATTTACAGCAACATTTTTATGGGAATGGCTATTATGGCCGTAATCAACGCTGCTGTATTTTATTTTTCTTCCCGATCCTTCCGCAAAGCGGCAACTTCTTCTCCTGAACAAACAGAGCAGCCTGGAAAATCATGATATACTAAAAAAAGTTGATTTAAAATGTTTAGTGAAGGAGCCGTCATTATGTGGCAGAAAGGCTTATTCATCACAGCAGCTATTGCAGTCGGCGGTCTATTTTCTGCAGCCGGCGTACCGGCCGGCTGGCTTTTTGGAGCCTTGCTGGCCGGCATTTTTACAGGACTTTTTATAAAACGCTTTACCTTTGAAGGGTGGCCGTTTCAGGCTGCCCTGGCTCTGGTAGGAGTAAATATTGGTTTTTTAATGGATACAGAGCTTTTTGCTGTTCTGCCGGCTTATATTATGCCTCTGATCGTTACGCTCTCCATTACGTTAATGATGGGGCTCGTATTTGGAATGCTGATGTATAGATGGACCAGTCTGGACGTAAAGACCGCTTTTTTCTGCTGCGTACCGGGAGGAGCTTCGGAAGTAATCAGCGTGAGCCGGGATTATGGGCTGATGACCGGATTGTTGCCGCTTTCCACACAGCCCGCATTACTTTTTTTGTGTTTCTTATCCCATTGTCTGCTGCGGTATTTTATCCGGAGGCTGCTTCTGGAGGAACTCCCGCAGACACGGGGGTATGGAATCCTTTTATTGGTTTTCCAATGCTGTTATTTATTGTCGTACTGGTTATTATTTTAAATAAATATGTTAAGATTCCGGGTGGAGCTCTTCTTTATGCACTTATTTTTGGATTTATAATTGGAAATTGGGTCGTGCCCGGCTTTGCCCCGCCTGGATATGCGGCGGGAGCTGGACAGGCGCTTATTGGAGCTATGGTAGGCATCCGTTTTGACAGGGAAACGCTGGTACGTGTAAAAAGTATCGGCCTGCCGAGTCTGGGCATTCTACAGTGTTTTCTGCTGCTCAGCCTCTTATTGGCAGGGTTGTTTACGTTAATGACCCCGCTTCCTTACATAACAAGTCTGCTCAGCACAGTTCCTGCCGGTGCAGCGGAAATGTCTTCTACAGCTTTTGCCCTCCAGCTTGAACCGACGCTTGTATCTGCTCTTCATATTATTCGTGTAATTGTATTGTTTTTACTGCTTCCTTTTCTTGTTAAATGGATCGACCGCATGATATTAAAAAATGAAGGATGAGATAAATGACTGAAACAATGAAAATTTCCGCTTCCAAACAAGCTGTTGAAACGTTTCAAAAGGGGTATCCTCTAATCCATGAAGATATGGTCAATAAAAGGGAAAAGCTTTCAGAAGAAGGGACTGTTTTTGATTTAATGACCCCGCAGGGCCAATTTATCGCGAAAGCCTATTACGGGCTGCAGAATAAAGGCATCGGCTGGATTCTTACAAACAAAAAAGAGGAGGCCATTGACCAGCAGTTTTTTGTTGGAAAACTCAGTGCTGCCCTGCAGAGAAGAAAGGCATTTTTCGAGGATGAATCAACGACTGCATTTCGCATATTTAACGGTGAAGGAGACGGCATCGGTGGATTGACCATTGATTATTTTAACGGCTACTATATGCTGCAGTGGTACAGTGCGGGAATCTATGCGTTTCGCTCCCTGATCATCCGCGCGCTGGAGGCAGTGACCGCCTACGAAGGCCTGTATGAGAAACGGCGCTTTCAGCAGCAGGGACAGTATATCGAAGGCGATGACTTTGTAAAAGGAAAAGAGGCACCTGCTCCGCTGCACGTTAAAGAAAATGGAATGACGTTTGCGGTATATTTGAATGATGGAGCGATGGTTGGAATATTTCTGGATCAGAGGGAAGCAAGAAAACGCCTGCGCGATGAGTATTCCGCAGGTAAGACCGTTCTGAACACTTTTTCCTATACCGGTGCTTTTTCGGTAGCCGCCCATCACGGCGGAGCTGCAAAAACAGTGGATGTTGACGTAGCGAACAGAAGCAAGTCACGCGTTCAGGAAAACTTTGAGCTGAACGGAGTTATAAGTGAAGATCAGGAAATAAGGATCATGGATGTGTTTGCCTACTTTGATTATGCCAAAAAGAAAAATATCACATATGATGTGATCGTCCTCGATCCCCCAAGCTTTGCACGAACAAAGAAACGGACATTTTCTGCAGCAAAAGATTACACTTCCCTGCTCGTAGACGCTATTTCCATCATAAAGGACGGCGGAACAATCATTGCCTCAACAAATTTCGGCGGCTTTGGAATGAAGGCATTTCAGAAGCAGATTGATAAAGCCTGCATCAAAGCGGAAGTAAATCAAAATGTAACCGAACGTGTCCGTCTGCCTGATGATCATCCATATACGGCTTCTTACAAAGAAGGAGATTATTTAAAAGTAGTATTTATAGAAATAACCAAATAATCTAATGACTGCCAGGTGAAAAATACGCTGGCGGCCGCTTTTCGTTTTTATAAAAAGAAAATACATGAAAAACCTCGTATTCCTTTTTCAAGGCTTACGAGGTTTTTTAGAAGGGGATAATAGGATTTTCAAATCTGATTATTTTACTTGCTGCCAGGGTGGTGGTAAGATATAAAAATCAACCTCCAGATAAAGGCAAGTTCATTGAAAAATGTGTACGCAAAGTTACAGGTCTAAGGCACTATATGCTAAGATGGCTGGGCTGCCTGGGGAGAGATCCTATAAAGGCTTGGGAGGTTGGAAAGATTGGAAACAAAAGAATTGGATTATGAATGGCTCGTGCTGATACAAGAAGCTAAAGAAGCAGGGATGTCTAAAGACGAGGTTCTTGCCTTTTTTTCAAAAAGTTAAGAAGTAAAAGCATTAGAATTGAAGGGTAGTATACAACGATGAAAAAGGGTGTTATTATCTTTTTTACCATCTATTACACGTAAAGAGCATGTTAAAACAAGTGTATTGTTTTAACATGCTCTTTGTATGTCCTGAAAAGACTAATTGGCATTCTTATCTTTTTCAAATGAAGTCCACTTCTCATAGCGTATAAATTTCTGAAAATCACGGAACTGCTTTTTGCTGATACCGGCCTGAATTGCTTCCTGAATTAAGGCCTGCCCTCTTCGTCGATGACTCCATGTTCTGACGAAGGAGCTGGTGTATCAGTAATAATACTGGAAATATTAATTTCGAGTGCTTCTGTGATTTTTTCAAGAACATCAATAGAGGGATTATGCTTAATTCCTCGTTCAATGTAGCTCAAATACGATTTGGAGATACCGGTAGTTGAAGCAAGATCTGACAATGTCATTCTTTTTTGTTTTCGGTACCTTCGTATGTTTTCACCAATCATGTACGGATTACCCTCCCTAAAAGAAAATGAATGAATAAATAAATTAATATACGTTATATAGAACATTATAGTTCTTTATATTGTTCCAATCATGAGTCGAAGTAACTATTTTCGGCTATTTTATCCCGAATATAGAGGAGAAAATACAATGAAACGTCTTAAAAAAGAATTTTTTCATCTGCCGACTCTGGAATTATCCAGGGCACTGCTTGGCAGAACGCTCGTAAAAGAAACCTCCGAAGGGAGGACGGCCGGCAGAATAGTTGAAACAGAAGCCTACATAGGACCTGAAGACCGGGCGGCTCACAGCTATGGTGCCAGACGTACGAAACGAACGGAGATCATGTTTGCATCGCCGGGCCATGTATACACCTATACGATGCATACCCACTGCCTGTTTAATATTGTATCTGCTCCAGAAGACAATCCGGAGGCTGTACTTATTAGAGCTGTAGAACCTGTATCCGGCCGGGATTTAATGGAAATCCGCAGAAACGGCCGGAAGGAGCTGGAATGGACGAACGGACCCGGCAAACTGACGAAAGCAATGGGCATTACTATGGGAGATTACGCCAAATGCTGCTACGAAGATGCCTCAATCTATCTGCTGGAAGGCAGCGCCCCGGAAGATATCGCATCGGGGCCGCGGGTCGGCATTGATAACAGCGGGGAAGCGGTGGATTACCCATGGCGGTTTTGGGATCCGGCCAGTCCCTATGTATCGAAAAGCAGGAAAAAGCCCGGTACTCCGTAAAGAGTATCGGGCTTTACATTTATTTTATTACACCGCCGGGCGTGCATTTTCTGCAGGCTTTTTTTAATTCCGGGGGAAGACTAGCTTCCTTTCTCGGAAGCGGGCTGGAATGATTCTCTTGGCTTTTTCTTACCCTTTATAAGAAGGATAAAATCAGTCCAAGAAGGGAAATTCCCGCTGTAACAAGAAAGGCCGTGTTAACTCCTTCTATCAATGCATCAGATGGTGCAGCTGCCGAACCTGCAGCAACACTGCTCATAATAGTGATGAGAACCGCCGTACCGATTGATCCCGCCACCTGTCTCATTGTATTCGTCATGGCTGTTCCGTGTGGAATTAAATCCTCTGACAGTCGATTAAGACCAGCTGTGGTCATCGGCATCATTACGCATGGCCATACCTAGCATACGAAACGCATGCAGCGTGGCAATCGCAGTAAGCGAAGTCATGCCGTCAAAATAGACGAAAGGAATAGTTCCTCCTACAAGCGAAGCCATGCCGATAAGGCCGAGCCAG
>NZ_JALBWT010000031.1:0-63341 GCF_023845525.1 Sinobaca sp. H24 | reverse complement strand
CTTCATCAAATTTAATTCGCCGTAAGGATCATCTTCAAACACATAACATGATGTTTTTAGCGAGTTTCATCAAGCTGTTTCCGGCGTTCCAGCGACCATACCTTTCCTCCCGGATTGGAATAGGTCGGAACCACATAAATACATTTAGGCTTTAATCGGATAATTTTCTCTTCCAGATCTTCTTCCAGCATTCCATCGTCATCTGAGTCTACGGGAACAATATTTACTTCATAGGACTGGAACACCTGAAGTGCTGCTAGATACGTGGGATTTTCCGTCAAAACAATATCTCTTGGATCAAACATTATCCGTGCAAACAAATCAATCGCCTGCTGGGGCCCGAGGTAACCAGTATATGCTCCGGCTCACGTTCAATCTGCTTCTGCCTCATTCTCTCTGCGAGTATATCCTTTAAGAGCCGGTACTCCTTCTGTTTCAACCGTACTGAAGCACTTTGTTATTGGAGGACAATGCCTGATCAAAGGCTTTCCTCACTGCTTCTACAGGAAACAATTTCTCATCCGGCAGTCCGCCTGCAAAGGAAATAACGTCTCCTTTGTTTACTACTTTTAATATGTCTCTTACGGCCGATGACTGCATATGGCGGACTCTCTTCGCAAAACCATACTTCATTTCTCTCTCCACCTCTGTATCTTTATGTTAAATATATAGAAAAATCTGAATAAAAGGATTGTAAATTATATCACATCCTTCAAAATAGAGCACGGATGTCCATTTTAATATTACAAAATAATACATAAATAACTACTTATTTATTTTTTAACTTTATATTGTAAATATAATCATAATTTAATTACACTTCCTACGGTTATGAATCTTTTATTTAGGGAAAAAGTAACAAAATATATAATCTTTGCAAAAGATTTAAAATGGGAGCGATGCAGGTGACAAGAGAAATGAAAGAGGTTATATGTGAACAGGCAATGCTTGGAGAAAGCCCGATGTGGGATGAACAATCGCAGCTTTTTTACTGGGTGGATATTCTCGGACAATTTATTCATGAATATAATCCAAAAACAAAACGAACCAGATCTATTAAACTTGACCAAATGCCCGGTGCTGTCGCTCCTTCCCTCAAAACAGGAACGCTGATAGCAGCCCTTCAGCATGGTTTTTATTTTATAGATTTTGACCATTCATCTTTTACAGCTGTTTCCGATCCGGAAAAACATAAGCCAAACACCGTTTTAATGATGGAAAGTGTGACCCCGCAGGACGATTTTGGGCAGGTACTATTTCCCTTACCAGAGAATCGGATGATGCTGCTTTGTATTGTCTGGATCCTTCGATGGAAGTACAGAAAAAATGGTCCCCGGTAACAACTTCCAATGGACTTGCCTGGAATAATGATAAACGGGCTATGTATTATATTGATACGCCTACTCAATCTATTGTTCAGTTTGATTATTCCGTGGAGGACGGCGCTATTCGTTCTCCTGCGCTTATTATTGATTTCTCGGAAGAACAGGGCAAACCCGACGGCATGACTATCGATGCGAACGGTAATTTATGGATCGCCCATTTTGAAGGCAGCCGGGTCAGCTGCTGGAATCCAGATACAGGAAAAAACAGGACGAACTGCATCTCCCTGCATCATTAATCACCTCCTGCACATTTGGAGGAGAACATCTTACTGATCTTTATATAACTACAGCCCGAAACAAATTAACAGAAGAAGACCAGAAAAGGAACCTTTAGCGGGCTATGTATTTTCTTATTCTCCAGGAGTGAAAGGACTCCCGGCAGATCGCTTTAAAGGATAAAGCCGGCTGAACCCGCCGACGTTCATTCATGCTCCAGCTTCAATTGGTGAACCGTCTGAATTAAAGACGTTTTAGCAGCATACTCTTCAAATTCAAGGGCAACCCCGTAAATGTACCCTTGCTTTGTTTCTGACTGCCATTGTTTTGATGCGGCCGTAAACGTTAAACCATTTCTGCGTTACGCGGAAATTAAAGCACAGTAGAACCTCATCTGTTACTTGAAAACGAAGCGGTGAGAAAAACTGCAGCCCGTTTCCGGAAATATCCAGTATTTGTATAGGACCTGCTTTGCTTTTCACTTCCGTCTGTTTAATTTTATGGACGTGTACTGTGGCATCTAGAGGATTATCAGTAAAATAAAAACGAACATTGCTTCTGCGGTTGGACAAAACAGCCTCCTATAATTATTTTTGTTTTATTATACTCTGTAGGAGAACAGCTTGCTATAGAAAAGGCATGGAACCTCATAGGTTCCATGCCTTTTCTGCGTTACTGCCGCATTATTTTATTTTTGGTTCGTTACTTGAGTTTTTTTTTCCATAATTGCCTGCTTTGCCGTAATTAAAGCAAGCTTATACACGTCTTTTGTACTGCATCCGCGGGAAAGATCATTTACCGGCTTATTTAATCCCTGAAGAATAGGGCCGATAGCATCGTATCCACCTAAACGCTGGGCAATTTTATAGCCGAGATTTCCGGATTCCAGGCTTGGGAAAATAAACACGTTGGCTTCTCCCTGTAGAGGTGAATCAGGAGCCTTTTGACGCCCAACTGCCGGTACAAATGCAGCATCAAATTGGAATTCGCCGTCAATAACAAGGTCAGGACGGTCCTGCTGTGCTTTTACGGTAGCTTCCGAAACTTTTCTTGTTTCAATTGAAGAAGCTGATCCTTTAGTGGAAAAGCTCAGCATGGCTACTTTAGGATCCAGGTCAAAAGCTTTAGCTGTTTCTGCCGTAGCAATCGCAATTTCTGACAGTTCTTCTGCATTTGGTGAAATATTAATTGCACAATCCGCAAATACAAACTTCTGGTCTTCTTTACCATAATAAATACGCCGGACGTTCTTTGAATCCCCGGCTTGGTTTTGATAATTTGAAGTGCCGGACGAACCGTATCGCCTGTTGAATGGACCGCTCCGCTCACAAGACCATCAGCGTAATCAAGATAAACCAGCATCGTACCGAAATAATTTGGGTTTTTCAGTTTTTCACGTGCGCTTTCTTCTGTTTCTTTTCCTTTACGGCGCTCTACAAAAGCCGTTATTAATTCCTCATAATGCTCGTATTGAACAGGATCAATAATCTGCACCTTATCCAGAGAAACATCAAGACTGGCTGCTTTTTCCTTCACTTCGTCTTCCAGGCCGATAATAATCGGCTTTAGAAGACCATCTGCTGCAAGCTGTGCTGCCGCTTTTATTATACGATCATCTTCTCCCTCTGGAAATACAATGGAAGGTTGATCTTTTTTGACTTGTTCTTTAATCTCGACGAAGAGATCGCTCACTAAAATTCCTCCTTTATTATTTAAACCGTTCAGGAAGTATAGGGTAACTAAAGGCGTATCGATTCGCTGCAATGAATTCATTCAGGTTTCATTTCTCTACTCCCAAGGATACTCTTATTCCACCGAAAAATAAACGAAAATGCATAAAATAATCATAGTTCTAATTTTCGGAATTAAGAAAACAAAATGAAAGCTTGTCTTAAAAGCGTTTACAATATTAATAGAAGTGAATATAACTGCATAAATTATATAAATATATTATTAAAAATGGATAAGCAGTATTCAATTCTTCCTCTCCATGCTATACTATTTTCACCTTTTTCCCCGTTAAACAATCAATGAAAAGAGGCAAAGACGATGAGTCCTAAATTAGGCATGGAAATGATCCGCAGGGAGCAGATTATCCAATCCGCAAAAACATGCATACTGACGTATGGATTTGACCATTTTTCGATTAAGGATGTAGCAAAAACAGCCGATCTCAGTACAGGAGTGATTTATCACTATTTTAAAAATAAGAATGATCTTCTTGTTGATGTGCTGAAGGAAGCATTCACCGTCTCTGAAGAGGATGTGCGAAACACCGTTGATGCCTATCATCACCCCGTTGAAAAATTTCACGCGTATCTTCGAACGGTCGCTTCTCTTCCAGATCATAATCAGCCATTTTACACTATTCTATTAAATTATATGGCACAGTCACCTTACAATGAAAAAATTAATGAAGTTGTAGGCCGTTTTCTACGCAACCTGGTTTTATACCTTACAACTATATTGGAAGAAGCGGAACAGCAGAATCTGTTGCATCACTCTTCTCCTTCCGCTCTTGCTCTTCTTATTATTAACCAGGCTACCGGTACTGCTTTTAATGAACGCTATTTTTCTGCTGAAGTAGTTAAGGCCAACCGTGACGCCTTTATTCAACTATTCCAATCTATGGTTGCCACTCCGGCTTCTTCATGAGTATAATAACAGTATCTTATTTATAACGACCGTTCGAAATAAATAAAAAAGGAGAATGCGTAATGTCGTATCCCGCTCTGCTCTCCCCTATATCTATCAATCAGCTTGTGCTTCCTACTAAGGTAATGATGGGATCTATGCATGTTGGGTTGGAAGGGGAAGAAAACGGATTGGAAAAAATGAAAGCGTTTTATGTACGACGGGCCCGGGAACACGTTGGCCTGATTGTGACAGGAGGTGCAGCTGTGACTCCTGAAGGAAGCGGCGGCGCTAATTTCATGAGCCTTTACCAGGATAAGGATATTGAGCAGTGGACAGAACTGACCGATGCCGTACACGAAGCAGGAGGCCATATTGCCGTCCAGCTTTTCCATGCCGGCCGGTATGCCTATAAAGCGCTCACCGGCCTTGATCCAGTCTCTGCTTCCGCTCTTCAGTCGTCCATTAATCCAGACGTCCCTGTCGAACTTTCTGAAGAAAACATCCAGCGCACGATCGAGGCTTTTTCTGATGCTGCTTTGCGTGCGAAAAAATCCGGCTTTGATGCTGTGGAAATTATGGGATCGGAAGGCTATCTGCTTAATCAGTTTATGTCTCCTTTGACCAACCATCGAACAGATCAGTGGGGAGGCTCTTTTGAAAAACGGCTCCGTTTCCCTCTCGCGGTTGCAGGAGCAGTCCGCAGGGCTGTCGGTCCCGATTATCCGGTCATTTTCCGCATGTCCGGCCTCGATTTAATGGAAGGAAGCACCACTGAAGAGGAAACCATCACCTGGGCCGGAAAGCTTGAAGAAGCCGGTATGGACGCATTGAATATCGGGATTGGCTGGCACGAATCCAGAACCCCGACGATTACGATGAAAGTACCAAGAAATTATTTTACACCCGTCGCCGCCTCCATCAAAAACGAGTAACTATACCAGTTATTACTTCCAACCGTATCAATAACCCGGAAGACGCCGAGGCAATTCTTCAGGAAGATAAAGCAGACATTGTTTCCATGGCACGGCCATTTTTAGCGGATCCGGAGATTATTACGAAAGCAATAAATGGCAGGCCGGAAGAAATTAATACGTGCATTGCCTGTAATCAGGCCTGTCTCGACCATGTATTTGAAAATAAATCCGCTTCCTGTATGGTCAACCCTGAAGCAGGGCGGGAGCTTACCTTTATTATTAACAAAACAGCTGCTCCCAAGAATATATTAATTATCGGCGCAGGGCCGGCAGGCTTGGAGGCTGCCCGGGTTTCTGCACTGAAAGGTCATCACGTAACGCTTGCTGATGAAAAAGATGAAATCGGCGGCCAGCTTCTCTATGCGCGGACCGTACCGGGTAAATCCGAATTTAATGAAACACTTCGTTATTATTCTGTACAGCTGAAAAAACTTGGCGTATCCATTCAGCTTGGTACTACTGTTTCGGCAGAACATCCGCTGGTGCAGAAGGCTGATGACATTATTCTGGCTTCCGGCATTCTTCCCCGGCAGCCGGAAATAAAAGGAATGGAAACCCGCACCGTTTTTTCCTATCGGGATGTTTTTGAAGGAAACGCTGAGCTGCAGGGCAGTATTGTCATGATAGGCGGGGGCGGTATTGCCTGTGACTTAGCCTTAGTTCTTTATAAAAAAGGGTATACAGATATTACGCTCCTGCAGCGGGGCCGAAAGTTTGCTAAAGGTCTGGGGAAAACGACGCGCTGGATTACACTGGGCGAACTCCGCCGCAGTAATATACAAATGATCGGCGAAGTGACCTATAAAGAAATTACGCCCGAGGGTGTCCTCATCTTACACGAACAAAGAGAAATACTTGCAAAAGCCGATACCATTATTACGGCAAGCGGGCAGCTTCCAAATCAAATGCTTGCCTCCGAATTGTTGGAAAAAGGTAAACGGGTGCACGTCATCGGCGGCGCTAAGCATGCTGTCGGACTAGATGCCAAATTCGCTATTTTAAATGGCGCAGAAACAGCCAATGCGCTGTAATTATTTCTAAAGGAGGGTTTCACGTGAAACAACATACAGTCTTATATGAAGTCAAAGATCAGACGGCCTGGATTACATTGAACCGCCCCGAGGTTAAAAACGCCTTAAATAAAGAAATGCACGAAGAGCTTTACGACTGCTTTCAGGAAGCTTCACAGGCCCAGGAGGTCAAAGTTATTATTCTGCAGGGATCCGGCGATGCGTTCTGCGCAGGCGCCGACTTGAAAAGCGTGTCGTCTGACAGCGCAGAAAGCTTCGATTACGGCGATTACTTACAGGATACCTACAACCGCCTGATTGTATTAATAGACAGCATCTCTAAGCCGGTAATTGCCTATTTAAACGGCGTTACAGTAGGTGCGGGTTTGAGTATTGCGCTTGCCTGCGACTACCGTATTGCCGACAGCCGGGCCAAACTGGCGCTCAGCTTCTTAAAAATAGGTCTTGTACCCGATGCAGGGGCCTCCTACTTCCTCCCTCGTATGGTCGGACTGGGCAAAGCAATGGAGCTTATGCTCGGGCAGACCATATCAGCCGAAGAAGCGTTCCGGCTTAATCTTATCACCGCTATCGGAAACCCGGCAGAGTATGCCGAGAGATTAGCCTCCATCCCTCCTGCTGCCTATGGATTGGCGAAACAGAATATGAAGCAGGGCTTTGAACACAGCCTTTCAGAAGTCCTCGATATGGAAGTATCAGCCCAAAGAGAAGCCGGACAGAGCCAGGAGCATAAAGACGCCCTCCTCCGTTTCCTGAAAAAGTAGATCGGTTCCTGCTTTTGAAGACCTGTGGACCTATGGTATAGTAGACACCGTGAACAGGTTTTAGATAAAGGAGTGAACCATATATGAGTGAAGCATCCCAAACGCTCGACGGCTGGTTCTGTCTGCATGATCTCCGCAGGATCAACTGGACAGAATGGAAAAAGCTATCCGGCGAAGAACGCCAAAGCATTGTGAAAGAATTTATTCATATGCTGGAGGACTGGCAGCATGTCGAAGACAACGGCGGCGGAAGTCACGCTGTTTATACGATTGTCGGTCAAAAAGCAGATTTGATTTTTATGATTCTTCGTCCAACGATGAACGATTTAAACGATATTGAAAATGCTTTTAATAAAACCAGACTGGCTGATTATACGATTCCTTCCTATTCCTACGTATCTGTCGTAGAACTGGGAAACTACATGCCGCCTAAAGACGGTGGAGATCCGATGGAAAATCCGGAACTCCGCAGCCGCATTTATCCCCGTGCTTCCTAAATGGAATCACATCTGCTTCTATCCAATGGATAAAAAGCGGGAAGGCGACGATAACTGGTATTCCCTTCCTATTAAAGAACGCCGGGAATTAATGCGTGCCCACGGCATGACAGGAAGAAAGTATGCAGGTAAGGTCAAGCAGATTATTACAGGTTCAGCCGGTCTCGACGACTGGGAATGGAGCGTTACCCTGTTTGCCCACGAAGCCCTGCAATTTAAGAAGATCATTTATGAAATGAGATTTGATGAAGTGTCCGCCCGTTACGGCAAGTTTGGTCCCTTCTATGTAGGAAACCTGCTCGAGCCGGAAAAAGCAGAATCTTTTTTCATATTTAATAAAATCATGTAAAGCAGCATTCGGATTTATACCGGATGCTGTTTTTTATGTTTAACTTTCTGTTGTTAAGGAAATACAAATCAAACGAACTTACTATTACTATTTATGATTACTTTTTATTATATATTGCAATCCCGGAGGAAAATAAGAATTTTTTTAAAAAAGTTGGTTAAAAATACTTGAAAGTCAAATAAGGTCAGTATATAATAAGCTCATAAGATCAAAGATAGTCAAAGTCAAAGCAGTTTCTTTGATTTTCTGAAAAAATACTATTACACTTACTAATTATTAAGATGCATTATCTTTTCTATTAAAGATAAAAGGAGGTTCACTACTATGAGATGTGAACATTGTGAACAACGAGAAGCCCGTATTGAATTAAATATGAATATAAATGGTCACCAGCAGAAAATGAACCTATGCGATGTATGCTACCGTGAAATCCGCCAGGAAATGAAACAGCCTTCCAGCGGATTTGGTAATCAGCCTGGTCAGTCCCCATTTGACCAGTTTTTCCAAAATATGATGAATTCACAAATGAACAACAATCAGCAGCAGCAGCCATCTGCCGGTAAAGGCGGAGGTAACAAAGGCGGCGGCCTGCTTGATGATCTAGGTAAAAACCTATCAGATGCGGCACGTGCCGGCATGATTGATCCGGTCATTGGCCGTCATAAAGAAGTAGAGCGGGTTATTGAAACATTGAACCGCCGTAACAAAAACAATCCGGTTCTCATTGGTGAGCCCGGTGTTGGTAAAACAGCTATTGCAGAAGGCCTCGCTCTAAAAATTATGGAAGGCGATGTGCCAAATAAGCTGAAAAACAAGAAGATTTACCTGCTTGATGTTTCTTCGCTGGTAGCAAACACCGGCGTCCGCGGCCAGTTCGAAGAGCGTATGAAACAGCTGCTTCAAGAACTGCAGGACAGACAGGATGTTATAGTATTTATTGATGAAATCCATCAAATCGTGGGTGCAGGATCTGCCGAAGGCTCTTCTGATGCAGGAAATATTATGAAGCCGGCACTTGCCCGCGGCGAAGTTCAGATTATTGGAGCTACTACGCTTAATGAATATAGAAAAATTGAAAAAGATGCTGCACTGGAGCGCCGTTTCCAGCCTGTCATGGTTAATGAACCGAACAGCGCCGATGCCGTGGCTATCCTGGACGGCCTAAAGCCAAATTATGAAGCATACCACCAGGTTTCTTATACAAAAGAAGCACTGGAAGCATGTGTTTCTCTTTCCAGCCGCTATATTCAGGACCGCTTTCTTCCAGATAAAGCTATTGACCTGATGGATGAGGCCGGTTCGAAGATTAACCTGCTTCACAGCAGCGATGATGAGCTTGAAATTCAAAGCCGTCTGGAACAAATAGCAGCAGCAGAAAAAGAAAAAGCAACCCAGCAGGAAAACTATGAAAAAGCGGCTCAGCTCCGTGACGAAGAAACCCGTTTAATGAGCCAGCGCGATAAAGCAGCTGCCGGTGAATCCGTCAGCCAGAGCAAAGCAGAAGTAACGGTGAACGTTATTCAGGAAATCATTGAAAACAAAACCGGTATTCCTGTACGCCGCCTTCAAAAGACGAACAGCAGAAGATGAAAGATCTGCCTGAGCGCCTTAACGCCGACGTTATCGGCCAGGAAAACGCTGTGCAGAAAGTGGCACGGGCCATCCGCAGAAATCGTGCAGGCCTCCGCAGAGGAAGCCGACCTATTGGTTCCTTCTTATTCGTAGGACCAACGGGCGTTGGTAAAACCGAATTGTCCAAATCTCTGGCTAAAGAAATGTTTGGAGATAAAGAAGCGATGATCCGGCTTGATATGAGCGAATATATGGAAAAACATTCTGTATCCAAACTTGTCGGTTCCCCTCCAGGCTATGTCGGCCACGAAGAAGCCGGACAGCTTACGGAGAAAGTGCGCCACAAGCCTTACAGCATTATCCTTCTGGATGAAATTGAAAAAGCGCACCCGTGATGCAGCATATGTTTCTACAGATTATGGAAGATGGCCGCCTGACCGACAGCCAGGGACGTACCGTAAGTTTTAAAGATACGGTAATCATTATGACCTCCAATGCAGGAACCGGCTTGAAAAAAGTCAGTGTTGGATTTGGCAGTCAGGACGACGAAGAGCCAAAAGTAACTGAATCCCTGAAAACTTCCTTTAAACCGGAATTCCTTAACCGTTTTGACAGCATCGTTAAATTCGGTGAATTAAAACGTGAAGACTTAATTACCATCGTTGACATTATGCTTTCTGAAATCACAGAAGCTGCAGCAGAACAAGACATGAAGGTAGAAGTGTCCGATGAAGCAAAAGCAAAACTTGCTGATCTGGGCTACGATCCAGCCTTTGGTGCCAGACCGCTCCGCCGCGTAATCGCTGAGCAGGTCGAGGATGGCATTGCGGATCTCATGCTTGATGAAGAGAAATTAGAGCATATTACCGTCAGCCTGGTTGATGATAAAATAAGCGTAACGAACCAAACCAGCGTTTCCTCTCAAAAATAATATCCAAAAAAAGCCGAAGGTCCTTTTATAAAGGGCCTTCGGCTTTTACATACTATTTATTTAAACCAGCCTTTTTCTTTAAAGTGAGAGATTGCTTCAATGCGGTTACTGACGCCAAGCTTATCGAAAATGATAGATATATAGTTTCTGACCGTACCATTTGTAATAAAAAGCTCACTGGCTATTTCTTTTGTATTTTTACCATCGGCGATCAGCTCAATGACCTGTTTTTCCCGATCTGTCAGCGGGTTATCGTTTTGAAAAACCATATCAACCAGCTCCGGGGCGTACACGCGGCGTCCTTTCATAATTACCCGGATGGAATCGGCTAATTCTTCACTTGGACTGTCTTTTAGCAAATAACCGCCAACTTCTGCCTTTCGGGCCCTTTCGAAATAACCGGGTCTGGCAAACGTAGTTAATATAATTATCTTACAGGGATGATCTTTCAGCTCTTCTGCTGCATCCAGGCCGCTTTTTACCGGCATTTCAATGTCCATAATACACACATCCGGATTGAACTGATTTACGAGCGTGACCGCTTCCTGGCCGTTTTTCGCTTTACCGATCACGGTCATGTCTTCTTCGAGGTCCAAAATAGAGCCAAGTGCTCCCAACAGCATCCCCTGGTCTTCTGCAATCACTATCTTTATCATGCCATTCCCTCCTGTTTGACTTGTTTCACGACAGTAGGCACCCTAATAAACAGCTCCGTCCCCTCTTTAGATAAAACCTCGAGAGTACCATTAACAAACTCCAGCCTCTCCTCCATTCCGCGGAGGCCGTTTTTCTTTGTAGGATCTATTTTTCCTATTATTCCGGCTCCATTGTCCTTAACGCGAATACTCAGCTCATCCACTGATTCATTCAATTCTACCAGGCACGTTGTTGCTTTACTGTGCTTTACTACGTTGGTTACTGCTTCTTTTAAGCACATGCTGAGCACATTCTCCACAAGCGGTGGTGTCTTTTCGAGTGCGGTTTCGTCTTTAATAGTAAATTCCACCTCTGCGGCTTTTAAAACCTGCTCGATACGGACTAATTCATCTTTCAATTTGGTTCCGCGCATATCAGAAACCATTTCCCGGACTTCTTTTAATGCGGTCCGCGAGGTCTGGCTGATATCGTTGATTTCCCGTTTAGCCGCTTCCGGATTGGCGTCTATCAGCTTCCCGGCGAGGTCACTTTTCAAGCCGACAAGTGAGAGCTTCTGTCCGAGCGTATCATGAAGATCTCTTGCAATCCGCTGCCGCTCTTCCATCACAACCATCTGGGAAATTTTCTGGTTGGCGTCTTTAAGCTGGCTTTCCAGCTTTTCCCGCTTGTTGCGGTTAAATGTGTTGAAAGGAAGCAGAATAATCCCAATAACGCTGATAACAATAAACGGAAACTGGGAAAGAAACAATTCATTTTCCGTAAAAAACAAAATATTAATAGTCGCAACTGCTGTTAATAAATGAATACCATATAAAATATAAAAGCCTGTTTTATGCTTCACATTCCCTATAAAAAAGGCAAGGAAAAGAGAAAAATAAACATAGCCGTAAAAAAGTGTCATAATAATGCTGATCGTGATTGCCGTTCCTACCCAAAAGTAGAACAGCCAGCCGGAAGCTAGAAAAGCGATAGCAACAAAAAACAGCAGTATAAAAATAACGCCCAGAATAATTTCAGGTAAAGTGGACGAACGGATAATAAAATAAAACGGCAGCAAAAAGAAAATAATCCATACATACGTGCTGAGCCATGTGTTTTTCGGAAAAATTTGATACCAATTATTCATGGCGCTCTCCTTAAAAGTTTGTGTCTTTTGTTTCTTAGTATGTCTTACTGTAAGTATATCAGACAATTCTCTTATTCTCCTCTGAAGAATCGTTCTCTTCTTCTATGTGAAACAACCACACTTCTATAGAAAAAAAGCCATCCCCCGTTTAAGGAATGGCTTCTTATACTATTACTTTTCCTGAAAGCTGGCTTTTTCCCTATCCAGTATCATGTTTTCTTTTAGAGTGGTTTTCTTCAGTTCCCGAAAACCTACGAACGTTTTATTCTTTTCGTCATAAAGACGGAAACGAATGGATTTCAAACTCGATCCAAGCGTGATCGTAGTTGCCTGTTGAAGAGGCGGCGTTGATTCGTGCGCCTGTTCAAGATTATAGTTTGGTACACGCGGGCTGAGATGGTGTACGTGGTGGTAGCCGATATTTCCGCTTGCCCACTGAAGTACCTTTGGAAGCTTGTAATAGGAACTGCCATCTACTGCAGCTTTAACAAAATCCCATTCGCTCTCTTCTTCGAAATACGAATCTTCAAATTGATGCTGCACATAGAAAAGCCAGATGCCCAGAGAACCGGAAACGAATAGGATTGGTCCCTGTACGAGCAGGAATGCCTGCCATCCAATGACAGCAATCATTACACCGTAAATAGCTACAATAGAAGCATTAATATATACGTGTTTATGCGTTCTTTACGTCTTGGACCTTTACGGTTAAAACGGTTTGTAATAAGAAACAGGTAAAACGGTCCGAGGCCAAACATAACAAGCGGGTTGCGGTACAGACGATAGGAAAATTTTTCGAAAGCAGATGCTTCTTTATATTCATCTACGGTCATCACCCAAATGTCGCCAACGCCGCGCTTATCGAGATTACTGCTGGTAGCGTGGTGAATGGAATGTTCTCTTTTCCATTTTTCAAAAGGAAACAGCGTTATTATACCTGTTATCGTCCCTAGAATAGAATTGGCTTTCTTGCTTTTGAAAAAGGATTGGTGGCAGCAGTCATGAAAGATAATAAAGGTTCGTACGACGAAGCCGGACGCTATAATAGACAGTGGAAGACTGAGCCAGATAGAAATCGATAAGCTTTGGTATGCTAAAAACCATAAAGTAAAGAAAGGGATTAATGTATTGAAAAGTTGTTTAGTACTTTTTGACTGGTCTGATTTTCAAACGGTGCTACGGTTTTTCGTAGTTGAGCCTGTTTTGCCTTACTCATATATAATCTCTCCCATTTCGATAGGCGTGTGTGTTTATTGGTTATAGCTTAATCATATAGAGAAAGCCTGGAAGAGGTAAGACATGAAAGTCAGTTGCTCGTATGACAGATGTCATGTATTTTTCCCTATTAATTCCCAATCTATAAAGCGCTTTCTTTCTTAATCTGCCATAAAACCTTCATTTGTTCTCTATGAACGTGCTGTGCTATGCTTTTAGATAGATACTATGGAAAGGAGCACTCGCACACATGCGTTCTATGCTTAAGCCTTTACGTCTTACTGGAGTTATTGAAGGAATATCATTTGTCGCGCTTCTGTTTCTGGCTATGCCCCTTAAATACATGGCCGGGATCGATATGGCGGTGACAATCGTAGGGGCAGCCCACGGCGGTCTTTTCACTATTTATATTGCCCTTGTTCTTGTCGTATGGGTACAGAGACGCTGGTCGTTTCTGCGTGCTTTAGTCGCTATGGCCGTTTCAGTGATCCCTTTCGGCCCGTTTATTTTCGAGAAAAGTCTAAGACGGGAAGAAGAAACAGGTGTTACCCCTCTTACTTTTGGACAGTAATAGAGAAGACCCGGAAGCCTGGCCGTATTGAAACGGAGCAGGCTTTTCTACCGTTTGAAGGTAGTTGTCGTATTTTCTTTGTAAACATGATATAACAGATACAGATTGTTTTTGAAAATGCAATTAAAGGAGTACATATGATGATTGAATGGAAAAATCTGCTGCGCGGGTTTGTCATGGGAACAAGTGATGTCATTCCCGGCGTAAGCGGCGGTACCATGGCTTTAATACTCGGTATTTATGGACGTTTGATTGACGGTATTAATAAATTGACGACAAAAGAATGGAAAAGCCAGCTCGGTTTTTTTATTCCTCTTGGTATCGGCATGGGGACAGCCATTCTGGCATTGAGCAACGTGATCGAATGGCTGCTTGCTGACTACCCGGAGCCTACCTTTTCTCTCTTTATCGGTTTAATTTTAGGCACCATCCCGTTTCTAATGTGAGAGAAGCAGACTATCGCCGGTCCTTTACCGGCAAGCACTACGCTATCTTAGCAGTCGCAGCTGTCGTTGTTATCGCTTCGGGCTTTTTCCAGGATGATACCGGAGGCATAATGACATCTATCAGCTTAGGCGGCTATGTATTTTTATTTTTTTGCCGGCTGGCTGGCAAGTTCAGCTATGCTGCTTCCCGGCGTGAGCGGTTCGTTTGTTCTTCTTATTATCGGAGCTTATCCTACTGTCATTGCTGCTGTATCTTCTTTAAACCTTCTCGTTATCATCGTCGTAGGCCTCGGTATAGTAGTTGGTACTTATCATGAGTAAATTTATTCACTTTTTTGCTCCGCAATCATTCGAAAGGGACCTATGCTACAATGATCGGCCTTCTTATCGGCTCGCTTTTCGTTGTATTTCCAGGGATTCCCGGAAGCATCGGGCTCTTTTTCGCCAGTGTTGTGATGTTTCTGATTGGACTTGGCCTCGCTGTCATTTTAGGGCAGATTAATAACAGCAAACTATAATGCAAAAACACCCGGTTCTTCAGGACTCTGAAAAGCAGAGAATCCGTGAAAACCGGGTGTTTTATTATCATATAAAATAGAATCTACTATGAAACCGATACAAGCTCTGCCTGAATAATGTAACGATCCGGAGCATTGCCCAGGTATCGAGTGGATAACAGGTCGTCAGTGTCAGTGTGGGGTATCTTTATCTACAATTACCGTCCGGTCGTCTTTATCGGTAATCCATGTTTTTGATATTTCATATTCATACCGCTTACCATCGTATTCCAGAGCCAGCATGTCGCCGGTTTCCAACTCTCAAGCTCCGTAAAAACCGTATCTCGATGCCCGCTTAAAACCGTATGACGCTTTTGGTCGGGAGTCGTCGTCCATTCACTCACGTACATGCCTACGCCTTGTTTTAACGTAGCATCATCTGCCCCCCAAAACGTTTTGTAGGCATTTTCAATTTCAGGAATCTCCAGGCGGGCCATTTCCTCTCCCTGCTCGTAGCCTGTCACTTCATCGCTCATCACCGGGGCCGCTTCCTGCTCTGCAGGCTCAGAACTTCCGGCATCTTCCGTCTGTGTTTCTTCAGCCTCTGCCATATTGGCTTCAGCAGGAGCCTCTGTTTTCGCTTTCTTCTATTGAAATGGTTTCAACCGACTGGCTTCCCTGCCACCATTGATAACCAAAATAACCGGCCACGGCAAGACCCGCGCACATAATAAAAATATAGAGTTTTTCCATGTCGGCCTCCTCTTTTATGTATGGTTTCCATTATACGACAAGACACTGCATTCTTCCAGAATGAGTAAATCAATGAAATACTTATGCATTTCTCATCATTTTCTCATATAGCATTCAGGGTTCTTTCATTTTGTACCTTTATGATAAGGGTAACAAATTAAACAAGGAGGACATACAAAATGAAAAAATTTATGATTGCCAGTGCGTGCGTAATAGGTCTTGGAGGTGCTGCTGTTGGAGTTAGTCAATTTTCAGCTTCTGCTGATGACGAAGTAGTCGGTGGAGTGTCACAGGATCAGTCGGAGAGTCAGGAACAAAATAACACGAACAGCGGCCTTCTATCTGTAGAAGAAATCAGTGAGATCGCTAATCAGGATTATCCGGGCAAAGTAGTCGATATCGATCTGGAATCTGATGACGGAGTGAAGAAATACGATTTGGATATTATCGGAGAAGACTATAAGTATGAAGTAGAATATCATGCAGAAACAGGAGAATTTTTAAAGAGGACGAGAAAGAATCATTAAATTCTTCAAATCAGAAGGCAGAAAGCAATCTTCTATCCGCAGAGGAAATCAGCGAACGGGCCAATCAGGATTATCCAGGCACCGTCACAGATGTAGATCTTGATTCCGATGACGGGGTGTATAAATATGACATTGACATCACAGGCAGCGAATTCGAATATGAGCTGGAATATAACGCAGAAACCGGTGAGTTTATAAAAGAAGACGAGAAAGAAAGAGTAAATGGATCTGAAGACACTGAGAAAATGGATGACAGCGCTGCTTCCAACAGAGACGACGATGACAATGATGATGATGAAGATGATGACCGCGAATCCGCTTCCTCTACTAACGGACTGGCTGTAAGCATGGATGACGCAAAAACTATTGCTGTGAAAGAAGTTGGAAACGGTGCTTCCGTTAAAGAAATTGAACTCGATGACGATGATGGCAGAATGCACTATGAGATGGAGCTTTATGACAATAATAACAATGAAGTAGATGTAGATGTGGATGCAGAAACCGGCGATGTTATGAAGGTCGACTACGACGATTAATTTCCGCTAATAAAAAAATCCTTCCTGAACAATCAGGAAGGATTTTAAAATGCTCTAAAAAGAATACACCTTGATAGTAGTAACCAGGCTAAAGAACAAAATCAACACCAAACGGCAATGCCGGTATTTTATTATAATTAACTGCGTGCAAATCTGCGGCGGAAGAACAGCATACTGCCGGCTGCGGCGGCCGCAATAGCTCCAGCTGCTGCGTAAAACGGATTATTCGTTGCCGTATCAGGAAGCGCACCGCCTTCTTCCATTTCCTCTTCCATCATTGCATCCATAGGTACTGCGCTGTTCACTACGTCTTCAGGTACCACGATTTCATCGACTCCATTGAAATTAGATACGGTCATATCAAGACTCTGTACAATATTCATACTTTCTTCTTCAATAGATAAATCCATGTCCAGATCCATCGTGGTTTCCGTCATATAATGAGTTTCTTTGTCTACGGTCATAACATACTGAAGGTCATTTACCGTGATATCCTCAAAAATTGCAGCAGCCATCATGCCGGTATCTTCTTCAGGCATAATGGAAGTCAGCATTTCTTCAGCGGATTCCATCAGCTCGTCTCCCTCTCCTTCATAGGTAAGGATGTAACTGTCTCCAGCGTCTTCCACGGACATGTCTTCTCCAAGCGCAGCCGTCTGCTCCATCTGAGCTCCGCTTTGAGACATAGCGATAAGTTCATTAATGTCGCCTGTAAATGTCTCATCCATCTTTATCCAGCTTCCATCTACGTCCTGCTGGTAGAAGCCGTCTTCTGTCCAGTAGGAATCAAGCGTCGTCTCTTCGCCGTCCATGGAAGTAGTCGCCGTCTGTTTCATGGAAAAAGGATTCATTATCACATCTTCCATAGAATGAGTCGTCGTTGTAAATGAACCGCCTTCCATCATCGGATCTGTTACCGTCTGTTCCATCATTGTTTCACTCGAATAGCTTTCCAGCTCCATCATTGCCTTGTTTGATTCTTCCAGAATAGATGCTGCATCCGGTGTCTCTTCTGCAAAAGCCTGGGATGGAACAGCAACTGCTGTTGCTGCTGCTAACGTAAGTACTGCTGATTTCTTTTTCATTTGTTAAGCGCCCCTTATTTGGTTGTTTGTATGTAGGATCTAAGATGGCATGCTTATTTGAAAAAAATAAGCAGGTACCTTTTTTATGCCCTTCATTTCCAATTTCAAAACTTCTTTTCCTTAATTTGTTAAAAAATCCTCCAGAAGTTAACTGAAGGATTTTTCTTAGTATGTTTTTTCTTTTTCAGGAGGAAGAGATGTAGTTACCTGTGTACCGGCGATAAAGTCATGAATCGCACGCTTGTCCTTGCGGATCGCTACCATAAATATGGATACGATAACGCCAATGCCTAACGTAAACAAATAAACAATCCCGCTCACTATTACTCTCATAAGCATGGTGCCAATTCCTACGTTACTTCCGTCTTTTTTCACAATGCGGATGCCCAACGCTTTTTTACCAACCGTATAGCCGGACCAAAGCACCGGCAGCGCTAAGCTGTAAAGAAGGCTGACGCTGTTATTCGCGAAATCCACACCAGCAGTCCATCCTTCCTCGGGTGCAGAAGCTGGCTCTACCCCAAAAACGTAAACAACAATAAGACCAATAATTAGTCCTGCAATCCCGACTATAACACCATCGATAATGTTAGCCGCAAGCCGTCTCCAAAAACCACCCGGCTGTCCTGTCATCATTATCTCCTCCTTATTTTATGTACCTTCTGTACCTTGCATCTACTATAATAGAATAACATTCTTCGCATTATGTTTTCCAATTTTTTGCTGAATTTAAAATAAGTAAAACAAAAAGCTGCCTCTTTAAAGAGACAGCCCGATGATCAATCAGCAAATACGTGCTTGCCGATGGATAGTCTTGGTGTTCTTGTGAAAATCCAGGAAGACGTAGCATCTACAGGATTATAATAATAATTTGCGCCGGCTGAAGGATCCCAGCCGTTCCATGCATCCTTTACCGCCTGAAATGCAGTGGCATCAGGAGCTAAGTAATACTGTCCGTCCTGTACTGCGGTAAACGCATTCACCTGGTGAATAACGTCTGACGCAGAAGATGGAAACTCAGGAGATTCTATTCTATTTTTAATTACAGCAGCAACAGCTACCTGTCCTTCATAAGATTCTCCTCTGGCTTCCCCATAAACTACCTGAGCGATGGATGTTACTTCATCTAGTCTGGCAATGGTAGCAGGTCCTGCCACTCCATCGGCCGAAAGCCCGAAGTCTGCCTGAAACTGCCTTACTGCTTCAGTTGTCAGTGGACCGTAGTGCCCGGTTGATACAGAATTTAAGTAATTCATGCTGCGCAGCTTGTCCTGAATGCTGATGACTGTCTGCTCTTGAAGATTAACCTGTTCATTTGCCTGCGCCGGCTTCGAGTCGATAGAAAAACCTAATACCATAATAAGTGCAATAAAACTCGAAACCAGCCATTTATTATTAATCATTGAACCCCTCCTTCCTTATTACTTTACCTTAAAGTGAACAAAACAACTCATTATTTTCACTTTTCAGTAATTATTACCTACCCAACATTTTTCCTCATTTATTCAAACGTTTCACGTGAAACAAAAAAAAAGACCCTTCCAGGAAGGATCTTCAAAAATACTTTTTGACCTTGATTTTAAAAGCTTCTTTACGCCTTTACTAAAAACCAGCCATTTTTAAGGTTTTCTTTATTGTATGCAAACCGATTTTTACTGTTATCCAAAACAGAACCGCCGGCAGCTTCAACTACTGCCTGTCCGGCCGCTGTGTCCCACTCCATTGTCGGTGCATAGCGCGGATAGAAGTGCGCCTGCCCTTCGGCAACGAGGCAGAACTTCAGTGAACTGCCTGCAGAAACAACGTTTACAGGGTCGTGTATGTCTTTTAATTCATTAATAAAAGCTTCCGTTTCCTCATTCATATGGGAGCGGCTGGCTACTACTTCGGCCGATCCTTCCGGGGACAGTGCGGAAATAATCTCCCCCATGCTCCACATCTCATCAAAAGAAGCAAAGCCGCGGTTGGAAGCCTGGGCTATTTTAACCGCTCCCTTTTCTCCATACCCTACGTACAACGTATCGAGGGCCGGTGCATAAATCACACCCAATACCGGATAGGAATCTTCGATCAGTGCGATGTTCACAGTGAACTCACCATTCTTTTTAATAAATTCCTTCGTGCCGTCGAGCGGATCAACGAGCCAGAATTTTTTCCAGTTTTTTCTCTCTTCGTAGGAAGCAATCGTTCCTTCTTCACTTAGAACAGGGATGTCCGCATTCAGTTTTTCCAGGCCGGCAGCTATCGTCTGATGGGCTCTTTTGTCCGCTATAGTAAGCGGCGAATCATCATCTTTATGCTCGACCTCCATATCCCCCGAATACACATCCATAATATCAATTCCAGCGGCTACCGCTATATCTTTTAATGAGTATACCAACTCTTTGTACATCGAAACATCCTCTCTCTGCTTTTAAAACGTATTTTGGTTGATTAAGCTTTAATAACGGCGATAACGAGCAGAATCCAGCCGGCAATAAAGGCTGTTCCCCCAATGGGAGTAATTGCTCCGAGCCAGCCGATACCAGTAAAGGCCATCGTATATAAACTACCGGAAAAAATAATAATCCCGGCAAATAACAGCCACCCTGCCCAGGCGATAAGGGCACTGCCGCCCATGTGAGCAGCTGCAAGTCCGATGGCCAGAAGACCAAGGGCGTGCATAATATGGTACTGAACCCCGGTTTGATAAACCTCTATCAGCCTTGCACTGATACGCCCCTCAAGTCCGTGCGCTCCAAAAGCGCCGAACCCGACAGCGATGGCCGCGTTCAGCGCTCCAAGTATAATAAATAGTTTCCACATACATATTCTCCTTTGCGGTTCTTCCTAAAAATCAAATAGACTGCCGTCTGTAGAAGGCAGTTCTTCTGGTGAGACGGTGGATTCCGGCTTTGAACCGGCGGACTCTTTAACTTTTTGAACTGGTACAGGCTGCTCTTTTGGCATTTCCGGCGCCGGCTTTCGGCTCTGTATAGAAGCATGCCCCACGCCTCCTGTATCGGAAGCCAGCAGCACTCCGCAGTATGCTTCCAATATGCGTGCGTGAGCTTTCACTTCTGCCTCTTCTTCTTTATCTGCATGATCTGAGATCATAATAAGCTCTTCTTCCATCTTTTCCAACAAAGCCCGGATGGAGATATTCATTAGTAAGTCACCTGCTTTCGGCTTTCTATGCTTTGTATAGTATAGCATCTTGCATAGCCATGGTTAAGTAGCAGCTTTGTGATCTTATACTTATTGTGAATAGATCAAAACGGATAAAGCAGAATCAGCCGGCCGTGCTCGTCTGGAGAATTCAAATCGGCGTTCTTTCAAACTGTTGATTGGTATAAAAACCTGCTTTTTAAAAAGATCTTACCGCAATAGTGCAGCGGGAAACGCAGAGGAGCTTTTCTTCCTCATCCATCAGCTTGATTTCCCATACCATTGTCGAACGTCCTATGTGAAGGGGAATACCTACTGCTGTAACGATTCCCTCTTTTTTGCTCCTAATATGATTGGCGTTTATCTCGAGACCAACCACGTATTGTTTATCCTGGTCTACCAGATGATAAGCGCCTACACTGGCTACGGTTTCAGCAAGAGCTACCGACGCGCCTCCGTGAAGAAGCCCAAACGGCTGCTTTACTCTTCCGTCTACCGGCATTTCCGCAATCACTTTTTCGTGTTCCAGCGTAACGATACGAATACCCAACGCATCCATTAATGTCTCATACTGTACATCTTCTGTCATAGAGATCACTCCTTTTTCTGTAATTTTTCTAACTCATTATAGAAAAAAGACACTGCTTTTATGTTGAAAAGCAGTGCCTGCGCTGTCAGGTATCAGACGATTGTATAGCCGAAACTTTCAATTTTTGCGTAGCTCTCTTCGTCTATTACCCAGAATTTATTGTTGTTGTCCTGAACGACTACTTCCTTATCGGATGCTGCCTCTTTGGCTGCTTCCTTCTCTTCGTACTTTACTGCCGGAATCTGCATGTCATCGATTAGAATATAAGCCATGCTTACAACACCTCCGTATTGATAGAAATACCCGTTGTTTTCTATCGTTAAACGAAGAAGAAAGACTCATTTTTTAATTCTCCATTTCTCCTAATTTCTTTAAATGGGGCTGAAGCTTATCAAGATTTTCTTTAGGGATGGAACGCTTTGGTACGTTCACCTTTTTTTCCTTTGATGTTTTTTTAGCTGCCAGCACGGTTTTAATGCCGGCTATGTTAAGGCCCTGGTCAATAAGCTCTTTAATATCGCTGCACCGGTCAATATCTGCTAGTGAAAACAGCCGTTGGTTGCCCTGATTTCTCTCTGGAGAAATCAGCCCCTGTTCTTCGTAGTATCGTATTTGCCGTGCGGACAAATGAGTCAATTCCTGCACTACGCTGATGGGGAAACATGCGGTATGACGGGGAATATGGCCTTTCACCCTGCTCTCCTCCTTTTCTCCTTCCAAGACCTGATCACCTTGTCCGGCTATTTAAATGAGCGTATACATCATGAAGTGTTTCAAATCCCTGTTCCATCGTCCCCTCTACTGCCCGTTTCCAGAGTTCGGCCGTCATTACAGCATCTCCAAGGGCATTATGGCGATTTTCTACAGGAATTTTATAGTGCCCGCACCAATCATCAAGCGTATGAAGTTCATGCTCAGGAGCGGCGATTTTCATTAGAAAAGATGTATCAAGCAGGCGGTGCTTGAAGCTTGTACCGATAGCCTGGTAGGTAGCGTGCTGCAGAAATTTTCTTTCATGGCTTGCATGGTGGGCGACAAGAAGATCCGTCTGTGCAAAGTTATAGAAAGCTGTCAGAGCATCTGCAAGGGGCGGTGCCTCCTGCAGTTCTTCTTTTTTCAGGCCGGTAAGCTCTTCGATTTCCTCGGATAAAGCATCCGGCTCCTGTACTGTGGTATAAAACGTATCATCTTTCTGCACTTTGCTGTTTTTAATTTTAACGGCTCCAATAGAAAGAATTTTGTCTCCCCCATCCGGATAAAATCCGGAGGTTTCCAGATCGAGTACGGTGATCCGCAGGGAAGAGATTGGCTTTGTAAGCGGCTGTTCTGCTTTTAATTCTTTTTGAAGGTGTCTCATAAAAGATTGATGCTGAGGGTTGGACTGGTCTACTCCTGAAAACTGACGGACCCACTGAAACATATTATTCATTACCATTACTGGTCACCTGACTCCATATGTTTTTTAGTCTGCTGAAACAGATTCTTTCCCTCTTTTAATGCTTTTTTCAACTGCTGCTTTTCGTCTTTATCGAGTTCTTCGATCGGTACATAGTGCACATCATCATAGGTTTTCTGCTTTTTTGAAAAGGAAGCCCGCAGATCAAGCATATGGTTAAAATGACCTTTTTTCCCCTGAACGAATGGATACTTTTCACTCGTCTGGTCCATCCGGCTGGCCGTTCCGGCTTCCTGTATACTCTCTTTAATAGCAAGCAGCCGCATCGCATGTACATATGGAAAGAAACCAACATCTTTAATATGCATCGATCCTGTATAGGCCCCTTTATCTTCCGGGAGCAGCCTGCCAAATGCATTTACACCTTTATGAAGATAGGAAGTATTTTCAGACATCCGTTTTAATAAGGAAGGATTCTCCTGTGCTTTTTGAAATACGTGATTTTTGACTTCTTCCAGAAACCCCGTTTCTCCTACAAGAGTTCTGGCATCCACAAACGTCAGCAGGTGACGGAGCGTTTCCCAGGTATCTGTCTCAATCCAGCCGTCGATCTGCTCTTTCCATCCATCGATACTGTGGCACCAGCGGGGATGTGAGGCCATTACTTTCCCTTCACAGCGGGGATAGCCCACATGCGCCATACCTTCGCGTATTTCTTCCCCAACTTTTAAAAAGTAGGACTGGTGTTCTTCATCACTGCCGTCAAATACAATCCCATGGTCCTGATCGCTGAATGTTGCCTGTTCTTTGCGCCCTGCGCTTCCCATTAGAAAAAAAGCAAAGTGAGCGGGAGAAGGTCCCCGCTCACTTTCTACTTTTTGTATAGCAAGAGCAATGGTTTCCTTAATCCACTCATCATGTGCGTCATTGAGCTTCATTGGATCTTCTGCAATCTCGTTTACCTGGGACTCTTTGAGCTGTTTAATGTCTTCATAGGACTCATAAGAAGGTGACAGAGGGCCTTTGCCCTCCTGCGGAGATACGGAAGATTTTGTCATATTACGCTCCTGTCTTTGATTCAGAATTGTTTGATTCTGCTGCTTTCAGTGCCTCTGGATAACCATAGCTTCCATGTTCACTAATATCAAGACCCATAATTTCTTCTTCTTCAGAAACTCTTAGGCCTCCTGTAATACCTTTCGTGATAAGAAGAAGTACATAAGCTGCGACAAAAGCGAAGAGTCCGCAGGCAACAACACTGATAGCCTGAACACCGAGCTGTGTAAGTCCGCCGCCGTAGAACAATCCTGCACGTCCGCCGTTTAGTTCAGCTAATGCCGGTGTAGCAAAGAATCCTGTAGAAAGTGTACCCCAGATACCTGCTGCCCCGTGAACGGAGATAGCAAAGATCGGATCGTCAATTCCAAGCTTTTCTACCAGCTTCATGCTTCCAAATACAATCAGTCCACCGATGATACCAATAATAACTGCGGCCCAAGGGTCAACGAATGCGCAGGATGCTGTAATAGCTACAAGTCCTGCAAGTGCTCCATTCAACATAGTCGGTACGTCCGGCTTACCGATAACAGCCCATGCAATAAGGAGAGCCGCCACGGCGCCGCCTGCTGCTGCAAGCTGAGTATTCAATGCAACAAAGCCAAAGAACGCATCATCTACACCGAATGTACTACCAGCGTTAAATCCAAACCAACCTACCCATAAAAGAAGTACACCTAAAGCCGTAAATACCTGGTTATGTCCTGCTAATTCGTTAGGAGAACCATCTTTATTAAATTTACCAATACGCGGCTTAAGTAGAATCGTTGCCGCCATCGCTGCCATTGCACCAGTTAAGTGAACTACAGTAGAACCCGCGAAATCCTGTTTACCAAGTTCGCTGATCCAGCCTCCGCCCCAGATCCAGTGGGCAACTACCGGATAAACAACAGCCGAGAACAATAGAGCAAATACAATATAAGCTGATAATTTAGCTCTTTCTGCAAATCCGCCAAATGCAATCGTTAATGCAATAGCTGCAAAAGCAAGCTGAAAAATAAAGTCAACGGAACCAGCCAGCCATCAAACATTGTAGTAGCATCACCGAAGAAGAAGTCTGAAACCGATGATACCGCCAAGGCTTTCCCCATAAATAAAACCGTAGCCGACAGCCCAGAAAACTAGAGATGCTATTCCCAGTGTAAATACTGTTTTACCGGCGATATGCCCGGCGTTTTTCATTCGTGTTGAGCCGGCCTCCAAAAGAATAAACCCACCCTGCATTAGAATAACTAGAATAAATGCGATCATAACCCACAGATTGTTCATTAAAAACATTGGATCCATCTAAAAATCTCTCCTCTCAAATGTAAACTTAGTTAACATCTTGCGTTAATGTTATTTTACATTTTAAATTTTCAGAATCCAGTTTTTTGTTAGATAATCTTACATGCAAATAGAATACATAATTCTGCTCCATTTTAGTCTGCTCCTAGTGCGGCAATGTTGATAGCGATTTCAAAACACAACAAAAAAACTACCTGAAAACAGGCAGTTTTTTTGTAGGAAGTGTCTATTTATGGTTTTTTATTTATCATAAGGAAAGTCATCCGGGTGATAACCGTACCGAAGATCTTCGTTCATCCCGTCAATAGCCTGAATATCTTCAGCCGTAAGGGAAAAATCAAATACCTGGGCGTTGGCAGTAATCCGCTCCGGAGTAATTGATTTTGGAATCGTTACAACTTTGGTCTCCAGGCACCAGCGGATAAGAATCTGCGCTGTTGTTTTTCCATGCCTGTCCGCAATCTGCTGGATGGTTTCATCTTCCAGCAGGTCCCCTCTTCCAAGCGGACGCCATGCTTCCATTTGAATTCCATGCGTTTCACAAAACTCACGAAGCCCTTTTTGAGCGTTTTTCGGATGATACTCTACCTGGTTCACCGCAGGCGTGACTTTTGCTTCCTTCATTAGATTCTCCAAATGTTCTTCTGTAAAATTGCTGACGCCGATCGCTTTTACTTTTCCTTCATTATATAATTTTTCCATAGCGCCCCAGGTTTCTTTATACTTTCCCGGAACCGGCCAGTGGATAAGGTACAGGTCAATAACATCTACGCCAAGTTTTTGGCGGGACCGTTCAAAAGCTTCCATTGTCTGTTCAAATCCCTGTTCATCATTCCACACTTTCGTTGTCAGAAAAATTTCTTCTCTTGGGACGCCGCTTTCCCGAATAGCTTCCCCTACACTTTCTTCATTATCATAAAAGGAAGCTGTATCGATGCTTCTATATCCATCTTTCAATGCCTGAAGCACCGCATTTTTTGTAGGCTCTCCAGATTCGGCTTTATACACGCCGAGTCCGACCCAGGGCATGTTTACTCCATTATTTAATGAAACCGTTGCTGTATTTATCATATAACATCTCTCCTTCATTTATACGTTCGTTGGAATGGACCAGTCTATTTCCGGACGGCCGGCCTTCTTTAAGAACGTGTTGGTTCTTGAAAACGGCTTGCTTCCGAAAAATCCGCGATGTGCGGCAAAAGGACTGGGGTGTGCCGATGTAATAATCATATGGTGTGAATTGGTAATCAGTTCCTGTTTTGACTGCGCATGTTTTCCCCACAGCAGAAAAACAACTGGATCTTCTTTTTCGTTAATTCTTTTTATGATTTCATTCGTGAATGTTTCCCAGCCTTTGTTTTTATGGGAATTGGCCTCTGCTTTACGCACGGTCAGCACTGTATTTAACAGCAGCACTCCTTCTTCGGCCCATTTTTTTAAATACCCATGGCCGGGTGGTTCCAACCCAAGATCTTCTTCTAGTTCTTTAAAATATTCTGGAGGGACGGAGGAGTTTTTACTTTTGGCTGCACCGAAAAGCTTAATCCATGAGCCTGATTAGGCCCGTGATAGGGATCCTGCCCCAAAATAACAACTTTTGTATTTTCATAACTTGTATAATGAAGCGCATTATAAATATCATACATATCCGGATACACCGTGTGCTCTGTATATTCTTTCTTTAAAAACTGCCGTAGTTCTTCGTAATACTCTTTTTCAAACTCTTCTTCGAGAAGCGGAGCCCAATCATTTTCCAATATGTTCATAGACGATTCTCCTTTGTGCGGCATCTGGAATCTATACCCGCTGTCTGAGATATGAAAACGTCCTCCACCCAAAAGATACATGCTTAGAAACCATGAAATAGTGGTATGAGTAACTATGCTCCGATAAAGATAAATGGAAAGCATGAGAGGTGAGTTTATATGGATGATAAAGAAAACAGACGATTTCGATCCGACCGCAGCAAAGATAATCTGGACGCAAGAGATGATCGTTCTGCCGAACGGAACACGTTCGAAGATGATGAGAGAAGAAGAGATGAAGAACCCGCAATGACAGAGGAAAGGGATAGAGATCGTTTTAACGAGCGCGATGATCACAGGCGCAGGGATGAACGCCTGGATAACCGCGACCGGACGGTATCAGACCGAAAAAATGACCGTCATTCCAATAGAAGTGCGGGCGATGGAGGAAAGAACAACAAAGCATTAGTAGCTCTTATATTAGGTATTCTTTCTGTGTTGGCTTTCTTTGTTCCTCCTGTAGGTTTTCTACTGGGTCTTATTGGTTTAATTCTTGGTATTATGGGGCTTCGTGCGGTAAAACGGGCCTTTAAAACTGGAAGAGGGCTTGCAATTGCCGGTATTATCTTCAGTACTATCGGCATGGTGATTTCCGGCCTTTTGATTGTTTTAGGCCTGCTGGCTGTATTACTTGGAGATAACCTGCCTCCAGAAATACAAAACGAAATTAATCAGCAGATGGAGCAATTTCAAAATTAATGAAGAAAAGAGACGGCTGAGCTGTCTCTTTTTTGTTCTCTGCACAATACAATTGTGATATAATGTAATAATATGGAAATAATGTTTTCCAAGTAATTTATAAGGACGGATCATCATGACACTGACACTGCTGGACGAATCATTTACCGTATTTTCTTTATCCGAAACCCAAAGCGCCGCTTTGGAGAAATGCTGGCATTTTTTATGGAAACCATCTGGCGCAGTAGATATCCTTCATTCCGTTACTCTGGAAATGAAACAGGCAGCCGCCTTCTCTTTGCTGGATGCTTCCATTCGAAAAGAGATGCTGCTGTTTTTAGACAATACCTCCTTTCTTTTTTTACTTTACGATTACGAAGTGCTTGCCGAAGATCCATTATTTTTGGAATATCTTCAGAAAGTTGGCAGCCAGGCTTTTGCATAAACGCAAAAAAGAGCCTCCGGCGTGGTACTATACCACTCGTAAGGCTCTTTTTATTATATTATTCTTGGAGGGACGCTTCTCTTAAACGCTTCAGGTGAAGAGGGGCATCCATTTTATCGTTAACCACTATTTCAATAAAGTGGAGCGAGTCCGTCTCGTCTAATTGAGCTGCTGCCTGCTTTAGTTCTTCTGTTGTCGTCACCCGTGTTGTGCGGGCCTTTGTATAAAAGCTTTTAACCAGTTTGATATAGTCCCATTCCGGAATGTCATTATACTCTGCCTGAGGATTATCCGTATTCAAATAACGCTCGACCGTATACCCTTTATTATTGAGAAAGAACACAACCGGTTTAATATTCTGCTCGGCCATGGAGCTGAGTCCCTGGGCAGTCAGCTGAAAAGAACCATCTCCAATAAATAAGAGCACGCGTCTTTCCGGCGCTGCCATCTGGGCTCCAAAGGCTGCCGGCAGCGCATATCCGATACTCTGCCAGGAGCCCTGGGAGATATAGGCCGCATCCTCAGGAAGCCGAACGTGAGCCAGCCCGTAGGAAAGAGTACCTGTTTCTACTACAAGAATATCTTTCGGCCGGAGAGCCGATTGAATGATCGGATAATATGTTTCGGCACGAAGCGGTTCCAGCTTTTCCGGAAGCTCATCATAAAAAGAAGGAAAATAGGATTTATCCTCGAAAACAGGACATTTTTTTGACAGAAGAGCATCAATAAGTGCTTCCATCTTCATTTTTCCGGCAGATTCTCCTTGAATAAACAGCTCCATCGGCTGCAGATCAATTCTTTTTTTCCCGGGAAGCACTGCTGTAAACTTCGCCGTATTAAAATCAGACTCCAAAAGGCCGGCGGTGATAATTATATCAGCATTTTCTACATATTCCCGGACTTTCTGATTTCCAAAAGCCCCGCCATACATACCGATATATAGTGGGTGCTGTTCGTTAAAGCCACTTTTTCCCTGCATCATCTGCGCAGTTGGAATATTTAAATACTCGGCTAACTGCAGGACTTTTTCTTTTAAATGATGGCGGATCGTATAAATATCTACCAACAGTACAGCGGAGTCCGCCTGCTGAAGAACTTTTTTGACTTCCTCTGCCCCTTGTGCAGCCAATTCGGTTTCATTTTCCTGCGTACCGCTCTCGTCTCCCGGGCTGTCCGTGTTTATTTCCATCAACGCCACGTCCTGGGGGATATCTATATAAACCGGTTTTCTGTGCTCTAAAGCAGCCGCAATCGCCGCGGGTATCTCCCTGACTGCGTTATCTGCAGTGATTTTGATCGCACGTTCTGTAATTTCCCGGTGCATACGTAAAAAGACATCGTAGTCTCCGTTCATTAAAGTATGATGGGCCTTTGTTCCGTTTTCATGCATGGAGGAAGCAGGAGAACCAACAATTTCAATGAGCGGCACCTGTTCACTGAACGCTCCTGCCACTGCATTAGCCGCACTTAAATCTCCCACTCCAAATGTAGTAATCAAAGCAGACATTCCTTTTATCTGGGCATATCCGTCAGCAGCATACCCGGCATTAAGCTCGTTGCGGTTATCAATAAATTGAATGGGTGTATACTTCTCCAGTTCATCAAGAAGGGCAAAATTATAATCGCCCGGCACACCGAATATTTCTGTTATTCCTTCTTCGAGCAAACAATCATATAAATAGCTGCTTATCGTTTTCCACTCTGCCATAAACGGCCTCCTGTAATCATTTAGTACTACCTCTGTTCCCAAGAATGATTGATTTCAGACATAGAAAACGAAAATGGCGGCCCGGCACATTGGGATATTTTATACATTCATTTATGATAAGGACTGCCCTGATTGATCTGAAAAGCGCGGTAAACCTGCTCCAAAAGCATAACCCGCATCAATTGATGGGGAAATGTTAAGTCAGAAAACGACCATGATAAATCAGCTCTTTTTTTCAATGCTTCTCCTGTTCCAAGGGAACCTCCGATAACGAACGTTAGATGACTTTTGCCGTACGTACCAAGATCCTGAATAGTTGAGGCCAGCTTTTCAGAGGAAAGCATGCGTCCTTTTACGTCCAGCAAAATCACATAAGTATCTTTTGTAATTTTATCCATTATTTTACTTTCTTCTTTTCCAATAATTTGCATTTTTTCTTTTTCACTGGCTGCTTCTGGAGTTTTCTCATCATTCACTTCAATAATCTGTAGTTTTGCAAATGCTTTCATCCGTTTTTCGTATTCTGCAATGGCTTCTTTTAAATATTTCTCTTTTAATTTTCCTACTGCAATAATAGTAATATTCATTATTTTTCCTTCCTAAATACATTATCCACAATACTATCCACATATACACAGGCTCTATTTTGCTATTCCTCGATTTTATACACAGCTGTTTCTCCACAATAATTGCACACTGTGGATAACTCTTCTCCAATAACTACACTAAATAAAGGAAAGGTGCCTGTTTCTTCAACGGCATCGTCAAGCGCTCTATCTGTATGGGTTTCGCAGCAGAATATCATTATTTCACCTTCTTTTTTATCTTTATTTTCATACTTTTATTTTTTAATATAATCATTTATCCACACCATTTTATTAAAACAATTATAAAAATAATACCTTATTCATTTAAATTTTGTAGTGAATAAAAAAGTTATCCACATGTGAGTCGTTTTCCAATAAAAAAACTCCCTGACTATTATAACATCAGAGAGTCTGTTTTTTTTTATCTTAAAAAGGCTGTTCTTCTGCCAGCGTTACTTCTGCTGTTTCCCGTGCTCCATCTCTATAATACGTAAGCGTCACTGTTTCTCCAATACCCGATTCCGTATACAAGTATCGTCTCAGGTCGTGGGTATTGGTTACAGCTTTTCCATCCACTTCTGTAATTACATCATTTTCTGCAAGCTCTGCTTCCTCTGCCGGGGAACCGCCCGCTATCTGGGTCACTACGATACCGGCTTCTATATCTTCTGGAAGATTCAGTGTGTCCTGAATTTCGGCTGCAGGATATTCAGCAAGAGAACGAATGCCAATTCCAATCTGCGGTCGAACGACTTCGCCATTCGTTTCCAAATCCTCAATAACCGGAATCGCGATAGCAGTCGGAATGGCAAATCCAATTCCTTCTACAGCCCCTTCTGCTATCTTCATTGAATTAATACCGATGACCTGGCCCCCAATATTAACTAAGGCGCCTCCACTGTTGCCGGGGTTGATTGCGGCATCTGTCTGAAGTACTTCCGCTTCCCAGTCGGGCTGGCCGTCTCCTGACAGATCCACAGGAATACTACGCTCCGTTGCGCTGATAATTCCCTGCGTCACGGATCCGGACAAATCGGCACCAAGCGGATTTCCGATCGCAAGTGCCGGTTCACCTACCTGAAGATTATCGGAATTACCCAGTTCAGCAGCTGTTTCAACACCCTCTGCGTCCACTTCCAGTACGGCAAGGTCAGTTAATACGTCCGAACCCACCACTTCTGCTGATACTCTTGATTCATCGGCCAGGCTGATTTCTACACTCGATGCCCCGTCGATCACATGATGGTTGGTCACGACGTAAGCCGTGTTTCCTTCTATTTTATAAATTACTCCGGAGCCGACGCCCTGATCCGCACCCTCTCCTTCCTGAAAAAAGCCGGACGGCCCGTCCTGGACGTTAAATACGCCGACTACCGAATCCGATACCCGATTCACCGCTTCCGTTATGTCAGAATTCACGGAAACATTTACATTCTGCTGATCTCCGGAGAACAGCGACTCTGTTTCGGTGCCTTCTTCCCCGTCTCCCGTGCCAAAGTCTGGATAAAAGTCTGACTGATAAATAAATGGACCGGCAATTAACATCACTCCCGCTCCAAAAACCGCTCCAATAAAAGCGGAACTGCCTCCGCCGCGCCGACGGTTTCTACGCCTGCTGTAGCTGTTGTCCTCTTCATTATAATATCCCATCTATATACCCATCCTCCTTCAGCAGGAACCATTTTCACGTTCATTAGACTTACGTCTATTTTATGAAAAAAATACCCCCTGCGTCTATAAAAAAGACCTGGGGTATTTATAAAGTAACGATAGAGGTTGGGTTTACGGGATCTGTATCGAAGAGATGAACACTCTCTCCGACACCGTGCCCCTTTTCTTTTAAAATCTGTTCGGCTGTCATTCTGGCTAATTCTTTCATGTTGTTATCTTTACTCAAATGCGCCAGATAAATGCGTTTCGTGCGTTCTCCAATAACATCACACAGGGCGTAGGCTGCGTCTTCGTTGGAGACGTGACCGGAATCTCCGAGGATTCTCCGCTTAACGCTCCATGGATAGCGACCCATACGGAGCATATTCATGTCGTGATTTGACTCGAATACCATCATATCCGCATTCTGAATAACTCCTTTAACCGTATCACTCACGTAACCCATATCAGTAGCTAACACCAGCTTTCTGCCCTCATGATGAAAAGCAAAAAACATCGGGTCTGCTGCATCGTGGGAGACAGGAAATGATTGAATATCCAAATCGGAAAAAGCTTTAGTTGAGTTCTGGGAAAAATGAAATTTCTGGTCTGCTGCAATTGTGCCTACTAAAGGCTCCATAGCAGCCCAGGTTTTCTCATTAGCATATACAGGCAGCTTATAGCGCCTTGCCATCACGCCCAGCCCTTTGATGTGATCACTGTGTTCATGAGTAACAATGATGCCGTCCAGTTCGGACGGATCACATGCCGCTTTCGTCAACAGCTGCTCCAGTTTTTTGCCGCTCAGTCCTGCATCAATCAGCAGCTTTACTTTCGGGGTTTCTATATACATCGCGTTTCCTGACGATCCGCTCGCTAATACACTAAATGTTAATCCCATCTTACCATTCACTCCGATTGCTGTTCTTCAGCGGTTTCCTGAGGATTTGGCGCCTGCTCTTCGGTTTCTTCCGTCTCTTCTTCCGGGCTGTCCGCTTCCTCTGACTCATTCACTTCTTCGTCGGTGTTGACACTGTCTACTTCTGTCATTTCCTGTATGGCACCGTCAATCGCATTAACCAGATATTCTTCATCATCATTAATAGTGATTTGATACATCGGAGAGAATACCCGGCTGTTGCCAATAGGGGAAAAGAAATTAAAATAGCCTATTTCTACTTCCGTAACACTGTCATTAAAGGTGATCAAATTCTCATTCAGCAGTCTTTCAATTGCAAGGTAGGGAAGGAACATATCTTTTTTATCGTCCTGCTCCTGCAGATCCAGAAAAATCTGGGAGTATCCGGTAATTTGTGTGTCCTCGTTGAACGTCAGCACCAGCTGATTTTCTTCACTGGTATAAATCGGGGCCTCTTCAAACGTCTGATAAAAATGCATCTCCCGATTTTCGTTGTCCCACTCTCCATAAACGTATTCTTCCCCTTCATAGACGTTATTTTCCACGAAATCCGTGACGCTTTCATTAAATGCTTCACGTGCTGCTTCGCTGTCATAAGGTCCTTCCGGTGTATCATACGGCTCTTCGAGAGAAACTTCAACTAAGTCGTTTTCTTCGTTTTCGGTTACGTTTTCTTCTCCTACAATACCGCTGACTTCCTCTTCGATGTCAACGACCTGGCCGACAATATGGCTGATTTCCTCCATATCTTCGGGAAGTTCTTCTGTTACGGTTATATTCATTTCGCTCATTCGCTCTTCAATAGTGGCTTCTGCCCGTACATTCAGCTGGCTGCCTGCTCTTTTTTCCATCAGCTGGTACACTAGAAAAGAATTGAGCAGCAGGAACGTTACAATAAAAATGGTTTTGGTTCGGCTCCAATCCATCTTATTCTTCCTCCTCCTCTACTGCAGCATCAAAAGGATACCAGTCCCCGCCGTACTTGATAAACCAGGAGGGATCAAAGTTAACTACTTCATTATCCTTGTTGACACTGTAGCCGATACGGACATTCTCTACCTCTTCCATATCAAACTGTCCCTGCATCTGGTCATACAATATCCCGGCCTGATTCGAGCGTAACGTTTTCTTCAATATCAATAGGATTGGCATCGAGCTCAAACAGCGGCCTCGAATAATTTGCAATCTGTCCGCCGGTCTTTACGGCTGTAATCGAGGTCTGCGGCTCCCCTGTATCATAAACAGGCACTCCCTGCACGATCATCCGATAGGTGGCCTCTTCCTGATTAGCTGCGCTGTTAATATCATAAAGCCTGTATGATCAGTCCATCCGCCCTGGGAATTCACGAAATCAAATGAAGAGGTAATGACGTTGCCCTGATTACTCTCTACGCTTTCTCCGTAAATTGGATTCACATAATTAAATGAATCGCCGTCTGATGCAATGTTAACCATTCTGCTTCCATCTGTATAAGAAAGCTGGCCGTTATCTTCCTGATACTGTTCGACGTAATTCGGCTCATTAAACAGCAGCCGCAGAAAGTTATCTGTCGCAATCTCTGATGTCGTGTAGGACACTGTGGAATACGTAGATGTATCTTCCGGCAGATAGATACTCCGTTCAATACCGGACTGCTCAGGCGTCTCCAGCGCGAACACAGAAGGAAAAGCATCCAGGTTGTTTAGATACTGGCTGCGGAAATCGGAAAGACTGAAATTGGTCTGGGCTTCGAACACGCTTCCCCCATCCTGATAGGAGACAAGAAGAATTTTCAGGCTGTCAGCATCGGGCCCATCATCTACCAAATACATTCGATCCAGCGTTTCAATAGAAGAATACGGTGTATCTTCTTCTATTTGAAAAAGCTCCTCAATCAGCTCCCCCGCAATAGGCGTCGGGAAAATAATCTCAGCCATCTGTCCGCCATTGTTTTCAATAATTTCGTTAACTTCGGTTCCAGCTTCGCCGGAACTGGTCAGATTAACAAGATTTTCAATTCTTGAGTCCTGAAGGGTTTCATAAAACTCTGTAAAGGCCTCATCGCTGCTTTCAATAGCGGCCATGTTTTCATCCTGGTGCAGTACAATCTGCTCAGGCCAGACTGCTTCCGACAACGATCGGGTTTCTCCTACAGGTTCATTTTCAACATACGTAGTGTCTTCGAATGCTTCGTATTCAGGCTGAAACGTCCATGTCTGATAGGTCAGAATAACGCTTACTACTACAAGCAGGGACAGCGACCATGATTTTATCCGTTCTATCATTCGCCGCCACCTGCTTTTTTATAGGCGGAATAAGGAAGGGTGACAGCAATGGTGGTGCCTTTCTTCCATACGCTCTGTACGTCGATATAACCGCCGTGGGAATGGACCAGCTCCTTGGCAATAGCCAGACCGAGTCCGGTTCCGCCTAGATTTCTTGCTCTTGCTTTATCAACCCGGTAAAAACGGTCGAAAATTTTGTTCTGGCTTTCTTTTGGAATGCCTAATCCCTCGTCAATAATTTCAATATCCACATCCCGGGATTTTGGTACCATTTGCAACGTTATCGTACCCCCATCCGGAGAGTATTTCACAGCGTTGGAGATAATATTATCAAACACCTGAATCATTTTGTCACGGTCCATATCCACGTATATAGGATATGAAGGAAACTGCCGGTCAAAATGAATATTCTTGTCTTTATTTACCATCTCAAAGCGGTCTGCAATTTGGTGCATAACTTCCCCTAAATCTACGGTTTCTGCATTCAGCCTCAAGTCATCGCTGTCCATTTTGGAAAGCTGAAGCAGGTCGTTTACAAGGCGTATCATCCGTTCTGTTTCGTTCTGCGTCACTTTTAGAAAACGGGGTCCCAGCTTTTCATCCTGCATCGCGCCGTCTTCGAGCGCCTCCATATAACTTTTCAAGGTCGTCAGCGGAGTCCGCAGTTCGTGGGATACGTTTGCCACAAACTCACGTCGTTCATTCTCAATTTTTTCCTGCTCCGTTACATCATGAAGTACCGTAATTAAACCATTTACCGGACCGTCTTCATTTCGGATAACAGAAAAGTTAGCTTCCAGCAGAAAATCGGTTTCCTCATCGCTGAAATCGAGCAGAATCGAATCAGAGTAGTCATACAGGTCGCTTGGCGTAATCGTTTCTGATAAATGAAGAATCTCCGGCAGGGAAGTACCGATAATATCCTTTTGATCGAGATTCAACAGCTGCTCAGCGCGGTTGTTCATCAGAATAATACGCCCGAGTTCGTCGGTGGCAATAACACCATCGGTCATGTGGGCGAGCACCGAGCTCAGTTTCTTCCGCTCGCCTTCCGTTGTGGACTGCGACTCTTTTAAACGAAGAGTCAAATTGTTGAATGAATGAGCAAGCTGACCGATCTCATCGTTGCCGTATACTTTAACCTGCCGGGAAAAGTCACCTTCCCCCATCACTCTGGCCTGTTTTTTCATATCCACAATAGGCCTTGTGATCGTTTGGGAAAGAAGGATTCCAAGAACAGCGGTAATAATAAGCGCAATAACCGTTCCTGTAAAAAGAATCTGGTTGATTTCATCTATTTCGTCATAAATTTCATTCATATTCGCTTCGATGTATATTGCTCCTTGAACGACTCCTTCAGCTTCAACAGGTATGGCCATAACGCGCAGCCGGTCTCCCTCTGGATTTCTTACTTCTGTAGAGTCAGGCGTACCGAGCAGCGCACGTTTCACACGTACCTCTGTACTCTGCTGTCCTACAATATAGTCATTGTTCCAGTTAGACGTACCCAGTACTACCTGATTGGGCCCGATGACCTGTACCTGCGAGCCTTCAATGGAGAAAAATTCCTGGAGCAGGCTTTCTATGTCTTCTTGCAGAGGTTCTTCTTCTTCATCCCGGTCCCGGGTCATTTCCTGGCGTACATTGTATTCAAGCAGATCAGCCCGTTCCTCCAGCATATCGTAATGATTGCTCTCCAGCTGAGCTTCAAGCTCCCGGGTAAAATACACCCCGATCACCTGCATCGCAATAAAAATGAGCAGCATAAAAAAGCAATCAGCTTCAAATGAATGGATTTAAAAAGGTTGAAAAACTTCATCGCTACTTCTCCTGGTCCGGATATTTAAGGTAATAGCCGACTCCTCTTCTGGTTACGATCCACAATGGATAACTCGGATTGTCCTCTACTTTTTCGCGAAGACGCCTTACCGTTACGTCCACTGTTCGGACGTCACCAAAGTAATCATAACCCCACACTGCCTGCAGCAGATGCTCTCTTGTCATCACCTGGCCGATATGACGGGCCAGATAATGCACCAGCTCAAACTCCCGGTGCGTAAGATCTACAGGATCTCCGCGTTTTAATACTTGATACGCATCCGGATCTACCGTTAAATCTCCAATAATAATTTCTTTCTGTTTCGTTGAGCCTTCTTCCGGAGCCACCTGCTGGCGCCGGAGATTTGCTTTCACGCGCGCAATAACTTCGCGGTTACTGAAAGGCTTTGTTACGTAATCATCCGCTCCCAGCTCCAGGCCAAGTACCTTGTCGATTTCCGAATCTTTTGCCGTCAGCATAATGATCGGCATATCGTAGGTTTTGCGGATTTCCCGGCACACTTCCATACCATCCTTAAAAGGGAGCATAATATCAAGAAGCACAATATCCGGATTAAACGCATGTACTTTTTCAAGAGCTTCATTCCATCATAAGCACACTCTACCTGGAACCCTTCTTTTTTCAGGTTAAATTCCAGTATATCTGCAATGGGCTGTTCATCATCTACGACAAAACCTTTTCATCCATATATTTGCTCACTTCCATTTCTTATTTTCTTCATTTGTCATTTTTCAAACCCATGTCTTTAAAGCTTTTTCTGTAAAAAAGCACAGTCGGGTTACTCTTATTGTAACACAGGTGCAAAGTCACTACGCCTGCACGCTTTCGTCCTAAATAAGGAGCGGCAGCCGGTACATACGGCTGCAGGTCCTATCCTGATTCAGCCCTAAATCGGGAGGGAAGGATGTTTTGAATATACAAAAAAAGCCTGGATAACCTATCCATGGCTTTGGGCTTTTACTAAATGGTGGCTCGAGACGGAATCGAACCGCCGACACGTGGATTTTCAGTCCACTGCTCTACCGACTGAGCTATCGAGCCGTAATCATTTTTGATTTGTAAGTACTGTGCTTCTATTTATATAAATGGTGACCCGTACGGGATTCGAACCCGTGATACCGCCGTGAAAGGGCGGTGTCTTAACCACTTGACCAACGGGCCGCTGCAGTTCATATACAGAAGAAATGGTGAGCCATGGAGGATTCGAACCTCCGACCCTCTGATTAAAAGTCAGATGCTCTACCAACTGAGCTAATGGCTCTTATGTTTATTGCTTTTCTCAGCAACATCATTAATAGTACCACGCCGTAAATTGATTTTCAAGCTTTCTTCAAGAAAATATTTAAGCCGGGAGATGCCTGGTTTTCGGGCTTTTTTGAGCATTAAAAGCTGCACATCTCTAAAGAGAATGTGCAGCTGCTATTAATATTATACGCCCCATACGCCGCGGATCATTGTTGATCACGGTCCGGCCTACAGAAAAAATGCTTAACGGAATGTTAGTAAGCTGGGAAATTCTTTCTAAATAGGCGGGCATTGGCAGGAAGTCATCTAATGACTTTACTCCTGTTATATCCTCTGTCCAGCCGGCAGCTCTTCAAATACAGGCTCGCATTCTGCAAGTACTTTAGACTGGCCGGGAAATGTTCCATTACTTCACCACGGTACCTGTAAGCGGTACAGATGCGCAGCGTTTCGATACCGGTTAATACATCGATAGAGTTAATGGAAAGATCGGTAATTCCGCTCACACGACGGGCATGCCTGACTACGACGCTGTCAAACCAGCCGACACGACGCGGACGTCCTGTTGTTGTACCATATTCATTACCTACCTGCCTGATCTTATCGCCGGTTTCATCCAGCAGTTCGGTTGGAAAAGGACCATCGCCGACTCTTGTTGTATATGCCTTCGACACACCTACTACGTGGTGAATTTTTGAAGGGCCTACACCGGAGCCGATCGTAACGCCTCCTGCAATAGGATTGGAAGACGTAACAAATGGATACGTACCCTGATCGATATCAAGCATAACGCCCTGTGCGCCTTCAAACAAAACACGGCGTCCCTGATCAATAGCGTCATTTAAAACAACGGACGTATCATCTACGTATTTTGATACAAGCTGACCGTACTCGTAATACTCTTCAAGTACATCTTCGAGTTCAAATCCTTCTGTTTCATAAATCTTTCCAGCAGACGGTTTTTTTCCTTTAAGTTGCGGTCCAGCTTTTCGCGGAATTCTTCTTTATCGAGCAGATCAGCAATTCGGATACCTGTACGCGCAGCTTTATCCATATAAGCCGGTCCGATGCCTTTTCTTGTTGTACCAATCTGGTTGCTGCCTTTGCTTTCTTCTTCTACAATATCAAGTTTAATATGGTAAGGAAGAATAACGTGGGCGCGGTTGCTGATGCGAAGGTTGCTTGTATCTACATTGCGGTCATGAAGATATTTAGTTCCTCGACCAAAGCCTTTGGATCAATAACCATTCCGTTTCCAATACACAGATTTTATCGCTGTAAAAATACCGGACGGGATAAATGAAGCTTATACGTATCTCCCCCGAACACAATTGTGTGGCCGGCATTGTTTCCCCCTTGATAACGGGCTACTACTTCGGCATTTCTGATAAATAATCGGTAATCTTACCCTTACCTTCATCTCCCCATTGTGTACCTACGATAACGATGGATGACATGACTCCCACCTCCAGAATATTTAAACGATCTATTTATAATTTGGTATGTAAAACGTGTTCAAAAAACCCTTACATAGTGTATCAACTAGCCGGGAAAGTCAATAAACACGAACATTCTAAATATAAGTTGTTATTTTTGTTCGTAATAATGTCACAAAAAAACGCTCCTACATAGGCGGAGCGCTTCCTTCATCGTGACGCGGTCTAAATTAACGAATTTATTATATTCTTTAATAAAAGCCAGTTCTACTGTGCCGACCGGACCATTTCTTTGTTTTGCTATGATAATTTCAATAATGTTCTGATTCTCGCCTTCCTGATCGTAATCCTCTCTATAAAGAAAAGATACAATGTCGGCATCCTGCTCAATACTTCCGATTCTCTTAATCGGACATCATCGGGCGTTTGTCCTGTCTGGATTCTACCCACGTGAAAGCTGGGAAAGCGCAATAACTGGCACATTCAGTTCACGGGCCAGGCTTTCAGGCTTCGGGAAATTTCAGATACTTCCTGCTGGCGGCTTTCGCCTCCGCGGGCAGAGGAGCCCTGAATAAGCTGCATATAGTCAATCAGAATCATCCCCAGGCCTCTTTCCTGCTGGAGTCTTCGGCATTTAGCACGAATATCGCTTACCCGGATACCGGGTGAATCATCAATGTAAATACCGGCATTGGAAAGGCTCCCCATTGCCATCGTCAGCTTTTCCCAGTCTTCTTCCTGAAGGGCACCTGTCCGCATGCGCGACGCATCGATATTGCCTTCCGCACAAAGCATCCGCTGTACAAGCTGGCTCGCGCCCATCTCCAGGCTGAAAATCGCGACGTTTTCTTCTGTCTTTGTGGCAACGTTCTGGGCAATGTTCAGTGCAAAGGCGGTTTTACCCATAGAAGGGCGCGCTGCTACAATAATAAGGTCATTTCTCTGGAAACCGGCCGTCATCCGGTCGAGCTCCATAAAACCGCTCGAAATCCCTGTTACATCGCTTTCTCTGTTCTGCAGCGTTTCAATATTGTCATACGTCTCAATCAATACGTCTTTTATAGAAACAAACGCCTTGGAACTCCGTTGGTTGGCAACTTCAAGAATGCTGCGCTCCGCTTCATTTAAAATATCTTCTACTTCAGATTCACTGCTGTAGCCATCCGTCGCGATATCGGTCGCCGTACGGATCAGCCTCCTCATCAGAGATTTCTCCTGAACGCTTTTGCTGTAGAAGTCCACATTTGCAGCCGTAGGTACGGAATTGGCCAGATCGGTTAAATACGAGATCCCGCCTACTTCCTCCAGCCACTGGTAATTCTGCAGAGAGGAGGTGACGGTAACGAGATCGACCGGGCTTCCTTTTTCCCCAAGTTCCAGCATAACCTGATAAATCCGCTGGTGGGAGGCTCTGTAAAAATCTTCGGGAGCTAATCGTTCGGAAGACGTAATCAATGCTTCGCTTTCTAAAAAGACAGCTCCAAGGACGGCCTGTTCGGCCTCAATGTTCTGGGGAGGCATTCGATCTGTATACATATCACTCATCCTGTTTGTCCTGCCTTTCTTTCTATGATGCGGTTATGTAAGCCTAATAAAGAGCCCCCTCTGTAAGAGAGAGGGCCGGCCTTTATTCTTCCACTACGTGAACATTCATCGTAGCAGTTACTTTTGGATGAACCTTCACAGGAACTTTAGTCACACCTAATGTCCGGATTGGTTCATCAAGCTCGATTTTTTTCTTATCGACCTTTAGATCCATTTCTTTCAGGCGCTGCACAATCTGTTTAGAGGAAACGGCGCCGAACAGTTTGCCGCCTTCTCCCGATTTTGCTTTAATATCAATTTTTTTGCTTTCAATCTTTTCTTTAAATGCTTTTGCTTCTTCAAGCTCCTGTTCGGACTTCTTGTCATCGCTCTGCTGTTTTGCCTGCAGATTTTTCATGTTTCCTGTATTTGCTTCTACCGCAAGCTTATTTGGAAAAAGATAGTTGCGCGCATAGCCTTCCGATACGTTGGCTACTTCACCTTTTTTGCCTTTTCCTTTAACGTCTTCATTTAATATTACTTTCATTCAGAAGAACCTCCCTGCAAATATTCATCAATGGCTGACTTCAGCTGTTTTTCCGCTTCTTCAAGCGTTGTTTCCTTTAACTGGGCTGCCGCATTCGTTAAGTGGCCGCCTCCGTTCAGCGTTTCCATAATAAGCTGGACGTTGACTTCGCCCAGAGAACGGGCGCTGATGCTGATTTTATCATCTGCCCGCTTGGATATAACAAACGAGGCTTTCACATCATTCATTGTCAGCAGCGTATCTGCGGCCTGTGCGATAAGAATCTGATCATACGTTTCTCCTTCAGATGCTCTTGCAATCGCCAGGCCTTTCTTATAAATAGTCGCTTTTTCAATTAAATGTGAGCGTTTAACATACTGTTCGATATCTTCTTTTAATAGTTTCTGAACAAGCGTAGTGTCCGCTCCATGCGACTTTAAAAAGGAAGCTGCATCAAACGTACGGGAACCGGTGCGTATAGCAAAACTTTTTGTGTCCACAATCATTCCCGCTAAAAGCGCGGTCGTTTCCAGAACATCCATTTTCAGCTTCTGCGGCTGATACTCCAGAAGCTCTGTTACCAGCTCCGCGGTGGAAGAAGCATATGGCTCCATATACACAAGCACAGGATCTTTTATAATTTCCTCCCCGCGGCGGTGGTGGTCGAGTATAACAATACGGTCTACCGCATCCACAAGCTTTGGTTCAATAACCAGGGAAGGTTTGTGCGTGTCCACTACTACCAGAAGTGTATGGCGGGTCAGTTCGTCCATCGCTTCTTCCGGAGTAATAAAGTGGGACCATAGATATTCGTGAGCTTCTATTTCTTCCATCAGCTTCTGCACATCCGGATTGATTTCGTTTGGATCCACAACAACATATGCGTCCGTATTGTTTACTTCTGCAATTTTCAAAACGCCTATCGCCGCTCCAATTGCATCCATATCAGGGTTCTTATGCCCCATTACAACGACCTGGTCACTCTCGAGCACGAAATCACGCAGAGCATGGGAAATCACGCGTGCACGGACACGGGTCCGTTTTTCCATCGCATTGGATTTCCCCCCGTAAAAGCGGACTTTTCCGTTCTTTTCTTTAATCGTCACCTGGTCACCGCCACGTCCTAATGCCAGATCGAGACTGGACTGGGCGAGCGTGCCGAGTTCTCTTAAAGAAGATTCCTTTGTACCGATGCCGATGCTCAGCGTAATCGGCCACTTTTTCTTTTCCCGTTACTTCCCTCACTTCATCAAGAAGCACGAATTTCGTCTTTTCTACTTCATTGAGTGCCTTTTGGTCCATGAATGCTATAAAGCGGTCCGAAGCAATGCTCCGAAGCAGAATATCGTGCTCCGTAGCCCAGCGATTAAGCGCTGAGGTAACATGGCTTTTCAATCTGCTCCGCAGCTGGTCATCCATACCCTGGGTTACTTCATCATAGTTATCGAGGTATATCAAACCTACTACTGATTGTTCTTCTTCATACAATCTGTTGGTTTCTGATGTTTCCGTCATATCGAAAAAGTACAAAAGTTTGTCTTCATGACGGATATACACGGTATAGTAATTGTCGTTTAAGCTGATCTTTACTGTTTCTTCCCCTTTTTTAATAGCCGGAATAAGATCTGAAGAAACTTCGTCCAGTCCTTTTCCTAAAAAATTGCCGGGAAGAAGCTGCAGAACAAAAGGATTCACCCAGGCAATTTCATATTCCTTTCCATATAACAAAATACCAACCGGAAGCTCTGTTACAGCCTCTTCACCGGCTTTGTCCACACGGTGGGAAAGAGTGGCAATATAGCGTTCAAGATCGCGTTCAAAGGACGCTCTAGCCTGAACGACATAAAAAACCATTACCCCCAAAAGAATAAATCCGGCCAGACCTAATTCCCAGCGGTAAATCATCAGTGCTCCAATGAAGAAAGAGGCAAGGATAAATAGAGCAACAACGTGTAAACCGTGCCAGCGTCTTAATAAGAACTTAGGCATAATGTCAACCCCTACTTCTTGTCAGTTTCCAGTCGTTCTTTCAAACGAAAGCCTAAATCAATTATACCCAAGATTCGCGCGAAGAGTGGAATAATTGGTAAAATTACTAAGGAAATAACGAATATAATGGGAAGTGCTTTTGGCAGAGATTTCTTGTAACAGTAGTAAAAGACTACTGTACACCCTTGAATAACCATAATGCTTCCAAGGAACCAGTAAACATTCCATATAAGCAGATAAAGAGTTGTTCCTTCCTCTGCTCCAATCAGTGTGAGCACAATCGCTGCCAGATAGTACCAAAGCAGCGACTTTGGAAAATTCCATTCCCGAAAAGGCGGAAAAGGCCGATACGGGATCGACAGCCGCTTTAAAAAATAGTGGGCGACAGCCTGGGTAATAACAGCGAATGCTGCACCAGACCCTACCATAATGACAGGAATCATATAGCCAATCTGCACAATGGCGTCATTCATTGTCTCTATGCTCTCCGTACCGTCCTGGCCGATGGAATTGAGCATGGACTCCGCCTGGTTAAAGGAGTCCCTCATTGCATTTTGGAGCGTTTCCACCGGGTTAATGTTAAAGACAAGAATCGTTACCGCATAGATTACCATAAGGCTTGTTATGTATGCGAGCGATCCCCCCGTTAAAACAAACAAAGGTTCATTTTTTCTGCGGATCATTTCACCGACTGTAATACCGCCCAGTCCAAACATAAAGACGAAAGGAACCCCGGCCAAACCGCCGATAAATAAAGAAAGCAGAAATAAAACCACAAACATAACCAGCGCGCTTCGAAGACCATAGCGCGCAGTGTAAATCAGAAAAGGCAGTGGCATAAACCATAATAAAATATAAACAAGAGGAGGGACAAATATGGTAAGCAGCATTAGTATAATAAATAATCCGCTCAGTATCGCGCCCTCCGTCAAACTTCTCGTCCGCTGCAATACGTTCACCCCATCTGTTGGTATAAAAACTGGTCACACGCTCCCAAAAAGCTGCCGGTAAGAATGGCATTGCTTCATTGTAGCTTATGTAATATTAAATGCGCAAGCCGGCCGGAATAAGCTGAAAATATCAGCCGGTGTCTCTCATTTTCTCTGCGGCTGCTCAAGCATAAAGAAAGTCTTTAAAAAGTATAAAGAGCTTTTCCCCGCTGAAAGTTCCCCGGAGAAAAGCTCTAATTATTTCTTGCTCTATTGTTCTCTTACATATGGAATCAATGCTACGTGACGGGAGCGTTTGATCGCTCTAGTCAGCATACGCTGATATCTTGCGGAAGTCCCTGTTACACGACGTGGAAGAATCTTTCCACGCTCACTAATGAACTTATTAAGAAGATTTACATCCTTATAATCGATCTTTTCGATCTTGTTCACCGTGAAGTAACAAACTTTCCGGCGCTTACCTCTGCGTTTACCCATGTTTTTCATCCTCCTTTGTTTTTTTACGTATTACATTTTATTTCAGGAGAAGGGGATTAGAATGGTAAATCATCATCTGAAATATCGATAGGCTGGCCATCATTTGAAAATGGATCATCATTTAAATTAGATGAGCCTTTATTTTGATTCTGCTGCCCATAGCCCTGCTGGCCGCCGCTGTTTCCTCCGCCATAGTTTCCCTGGCTTTGAGAACCGCCGCCTGCATTTTTAGGTTCAAGAAACTGAACGCTTTCGGCCTGTACTTCACAACATATACACGTTTACCATCCTGGTTATCATAACTGCGGCTCTGAAGACGTCCGTCTACACCGGCAAGGCTTCCTTTTTTAAGGAAGTTTGCTACATTTTCGGCCTGCTTTCTCCACGTTACGCAGTTAAGAAAGTCCGCTTCGCGTTCTCCCTGCTGATTCGTAAACGGGCGGTTTACTGCAATGCCGAAATTTGCCACGGCTACACCATTAGGGGTGTATCGCAATTCAGGATCACGAGTTAATCGTCCAACTAGAACTACACGATTTATCATAAGTGCCCCTCCCCATTTTAGATATTAGCCTTCGTTTCTAACGATAAGATGGCGGATTACGTTATCATCTATTTTAACAAGACGATCGAATTCACTAGTAGCTTCGGAATTAGCCTTCGTGTAAACCACGACATAATGTCCATCAGTGAAATCATTGATTTCATAAGCTAGACGGCGTTTTCCCATTTGATCTACTTTTTCGATCTCTGCTCCGTTTTTCGTCAGAATTTCGTTATAGCGTTCAACTGTCTGTTTCACGCCATCCTCATCTACGTTTGGAGCAATAATGTAAAGTACTTCGTACCTACGCATATTGCGTCACCTCCTTTTGGTCTAAGGCTCTTTTTCTTTGAAAAGAGCAAGGAGCAAAATTTAATAAAACGATTTTACTCACAATGTATAATTTTAGCATAGAAACTACTCTATAGCAATACGTGAAGGTGATTTTCTAAACATTGAAACGGAAATGAATAACATCGCCGTCTTTTACAATATACTCTTTGCCTTCCAGCCGAACCTTGCCCGCTTCTTTGGCAGCATTCATAGAACCTGTAGTCGTCAGGTCTTCATAGCTCACGGTTTCGGCACGGATAAAGCCCCGTTCAAAGTCGGTATGAATCACGCCGGCCGCCTGCGGTGCTTTTGTTCCTCCGGTAATCGTCCAGGCGCGTACTTCCTGCTCGCCGGCTGTAAAGTATGTCTGCAGGCCGAGAAGCACATAGGCTGCGCGGATCAGCTGATCCAGACCGGATTCCTCAATACCCAGATCCTGCAGAAATTCCTGCTTTTCCTCCGGATCCAATTCGGCAATCTCCGCTTCGATTTTGGCGCAGACCGTAATTACTTCTGAATTCTCTCCAGCAGCAAATTCCTTTACTTTCTTTACCATCTCGTTATCTTCGCCGCTGACCAGATCCTCTTCACTCACATTGGCCACATATAAAATAGGCTTCATGGTAAGCAGCTGAAATCCGTTAACCATTTTCCGTTCTTCGTCTGTTAAATCAAGAGCACGTGCCGGCTTTTCTTCTTCAAAAATAGCAAGCAGCTTTTTAAGCACCGCATGCTCAGCGACCGCATCTTTATCTCTTGATTTGGCCAGCTTTGCGACTTTGGCTTCCCGCTTTTCGATCGATTCCATATCAGCTAAAATCAGCTCAAGGTTGATCACCTCAATATCACGGATTGGATCGACGCTTCCGGAAACATGTGTCACATCGCCATCATCAAAACAACGCACTACATGGGAAATAGCATCCACCTGGCGGATGTGTGTCAAAAATTTATTACCAAGCCCTTCGCCTTTACTGGCACCTTCTACAATACCTGCAATATCTGTAAACTCAAACGCAGTCGGAATGGTTTTTTTCGGTTTGACGAGCGCTGTTAATTTCTGGAGCCGCTCATCCGGCACCTCTACAATGCCGACATTCGGGTCAATCGTGCAGAATGGATAGTTGGCTGCTTCTGCTCCAGCCTGGGTGATTGCATTAAAAAGAGTAGACTTTCCTACGTTAGGAAGACCTACAATACCAGTTGTTAAAGCCATCTTTTCACGTCCTTCATTATAATCATTAAGCTGCTTACAGCCATTTTCTTTCTATAGTATAGAAAGGCGTTTCGGGAAATACAAGGAAGAACCGTTATTTCGATTCTTCTTTTGTATTTCCGGTTACTTTTTTCAATTTTTTCTGGAACTCTCTTCTTGGAAGCATAACACTATGCCCGCACCCCTGACATTTAATTCGGATGTCTGCTCCAAGCCTGATAATTTCCCAGCTGTTTTCTCCGCAGGGATGAGCTTTTTTCATTTGAACAACGTCATGCAGATGGTACGACTCATGTGTCATGTTCTGCCCCCATTCTAAATTTCCTTCATTTACCATTTAAAAGGGTATAAAGGTTTATTTTTTCATCCACTCTGCTTTTTTAAATTAAAGCATAAAAAAGCGGGTATATAGATATATATATCATTTATGACCAAACGCTTCATCAAGGAGGTAGAGCAGCATGTTTAGAAAACAAAGCCGCCCGGGCCACCCCCCTGCTTCTTTATATTTGGACACCGCGTCCGAGCAGACACCAGCAATTCTTTCTAATACTTTAACAGATGTATTATCAACTGTCCCTGAAACTTCAGAAATTGTTATTGTATGCATTGGTACCGACCGCTCCACGGGTGATTCGTTAGGACCGCTTACCGGCACCCTGCTTACAAAACACAAGCTTGATAATTTTCAGGTATACGGTACACTTGCTTCTCCTGTGCATGCTGTTAATTTAGAAGATGTACTGGCTGATATTCAGATTCGTCATACCGCTCCGTATATTATCGCCGTAGACGCGTGTCTCGGCCGGGTTAAAAACGTAGGATCTCTTCATTTTGAAGATGGACCGGTTTATCCTGGAGCTGCGATGAAAAAGAATCTGCCCCCCGTCGGCAGTGTTCATATTACAGGAATCGTAAATGTTGGAGGGATGATGGAATTTTTCGTTCTTCAGAACACCCGTCTTCATGTCGTCATGCAGATGGCGGAAAGCCTTTCTGAGAGCTTTGTATTGGCGGATAGACGTCTTCAGGGGAAAAAATTAATTGAAAAAGCCTATCAGGACCGTTCTTTTTCCATTACAGAAAAAACCGTTAAACACGAAGCATAACGTTCGAAGCCGATAAGTTCGGCTTACATAAGCTATAACAGGTACATCCCCGTTACAATGACCGCAACTACCGGTATAGCCGGCAGCAGATTAGCCACCCGAATATCGAGAATCCCCGCCAGCTTCAGGCCAATCCCCATAATCATGATTCCGCCCGTTCCCGTCATTTCTGTAATAAACATCTCCCTTAGTTCCACCGGCACAAACTGATCAATCTGCCCCGCCAGAAGCGCGATACTGCCTTGATACAATACCACCGGGATAAAGGAAAAAGCAACTCCAAAACCAAGCGTCGCCGTGAACAAAACAGCGGTAAAACCATCAAGCATCGACTTCGTATAAAGGACGTTATGGTCAAGCCTTAAACCGCTGTCAAGCGCTCCAAGAACAGCCATTGCTCCCACCACGTATACAAGAGTGGCTGTAACAAACGCTTTGGCCACTGCCCCTTCGTTTCCTCTTGCACCGCTGCGCTTTTCAATCCACTTTCCTACTCTGTTTAATACGTCTTCCAGCTGAATGCGCTCTCCAATCCAACCGCCGATCACAAGGCTTCCTATTACAATTAAAAATTGTTCACTTTGCAGCCCCATTTGTATGCCTAAAAGCATAACTGCCAAAGCCAGCGCCTGCATAATAGTGGTTTTATATCTTTCCGGAATGTTATGAAAAACAAGGCCCAGCAAAGATCCAATAATAATCGCGGCCCCGTTTACCAGTGTACCTAATAACACCATACTCTCACCTTCTAATTCTCTTTATCTTAACAAAATAAAACCCCCGGTCCGGGGGTTATTCATCTTTATCCAAAAGCTCGATAATCCGTTTTAAATCTTCCTCCGAGAAAAAATCAATTTCAATTTTTCCTTTTTTCTTCCCCTGCTTGATTGCCACTTTTGTACCAAAGTAAGATTTAAGACTGTTTTCCGTTGAACGGATAAAAATAGAAGGTGAAGGTTTTGATGTTTCACGTGAAACATCCTCCTTTTTTTCATGCATAGCCTTTATTATTTCTTCCGTTTTCCGTACGTTCCACTGATTTTTCACTATATCTTCAGCCAGCTGATCAATGGTTTTCTTATCTTTATACTGAGAAGAGCTCTGGCATGGCCCATCGTTAATTCTTTTTTCTCTACCATCTGCTGAACGTTTTTAGGAAGCTGCAGCAGTCTTAAGTAATTTGTAATATGCGGACGGCTTTTACCAACCCGCTTTGCCAGTTCATCCTGTGTAAAGGAAAGATGATCCATCAGCTTTTCATACGCTTTTGCTTCTTCCAGCGCATTTAGATTTTCCCGCTGCAGATTTTCAATCAGGGCAATTTCCATCATTTGTTCATCTGTCAGCTGTTTCACGATGGCCGGCACAGTCTGCAGCCCTGCTATTTTAGAGGCTCTCAGGCGCCTCTCTCCCGCAACAATATCGTAGCCTTTAATACTTTTTCTAACAATAAGAGGCTGAACGACCCCCTGCTCTGAAATCGACTGGCTCAGCTCCTGAAGAGCTTCTTTGTCGAAAACCTGCCGGGGCTGATACGGGTTAGGACGGAGCTGATTTACTTCGATATCCTGCACTGATTCTGTTTTAGCCGTTTTCTCTTCAGGAAAAAAAGCATTTAGTCCTCTACCTAGTCCTTTAGCCACTCGCCACCACTTCCTTTGCTAAATCTAAGTAAACTTCGGCCCCTTTTGACCTGGCGTCATAACTGATAATAGGAAGGCCATGGCTTGGCGCCTCGCTCAGCCGGACGTTTCTTGGAATAATTGTTTTATACACTTTTTCCCGGAAATATTTTTTAACTTCCTCAATTACCTGAAGTCCAAGATTTGTACGCGCATCAAGCATCGTTAAAAGAACACCTTCAATCGCGAGTTCATGATTTAAATGCTTCTGTACCAGCCTGACGGTATTAAGCAGCTGGCTCAGGCCTTCCAATGCGTAATACTCGCACTGGACAGGAATGAGAACAGAATCAGAGGCGGTAAGTGCATTTATTGTCAGCAGCCCGAGGGAAGGCGGACAGTCGATAATAATATAGTCATAGTCTTTAATAACATCCCGAAGCGCGTTCTTTAAACGAACTTCCCTGGAAATAGTAGATACAAGTTCAATCTCGGCACCGGAAAGCTGGATAGTGGCAGGAACCACGCTCAGGTTATCGACGCTGCCGGGACGGATAATGTCTTTAATTTCTACATCATCTACAAGAAGGTTGTAAATGCATTTATCCACTTCTCCCTTTTCGATGCCTGCACCGCTTGTAGCGTTACCCTGCGGATCCATATCAACAAGAAGAACTTTTTTTCCGAGATACGCGATACACGCGCTGATATTTACTGCTGTTGTCGTTTTGCCAACGCCGCCTTTTTGATTGGCAATGGCTACTACTTTGGCCATCGTTACACCTACTTTCTCTCCTGCTGCTTCGTTTATTATATGTAAAGCTGGATGAATTATCCGAGTAGTATTAATTAAAACCGTATTTAAGCGGATTTTCTTTCTTTTTTTATTCTATCATGTTTTTAAAAAAAATTCGCAACAGTTCTCTTTTTGTTCGTCTTTTTCAGAAAAAACGTAAAAAAGCAGCCTGATAAATGTTTCAGGCTGCCGGCTTTTCTTTACATAATCGGTTCTTTAGATGGTGTTCCAGCCTTACGGGGATAAGTCTTTGGCGTTTTTTTCTCTTTTATTACCTGAAGAATGCAACGCTGGCTTTTTTCTATCGGCAGCGTAAATGAATATTCCTCTTTCCACACCCCTCCGAGCAGACTGCAGGCCTTTTCGGCTTCTTCTTTTTCTTCTAACCCGGTAGACCCTTTCATAGCAATAAAGGTACCGCCGATCTTAGCAAAAGGCAGACAAAGTTCGGATAAAACCGGCATACGCGCAACGGCTCTTGCCACTACAATGTCATAGCTTTCCCGGTGTTCTGGGTTCCGGGCAAGCTGTTCCGCCCGCTCATGTACAAAGCTTATATCGTTTAAGCCGAGCACTCCTGCGACCTCCTGCAGAAACGTTATCCGCTTTTTCAGCGAATCCGCAATTGTCATTTCAATATGAGGAAAACATATTTTAAGCGGGATACTCGGAAAGCCCGCCCCCGCTCCAATATCAATTATCTTCAGCGGACGATCTGTGGTGGGAAATGCTTTTACCGCAGAAATGGAGTCAAAAAAATGCTTTTCATAAACTTCATCTTCATCTGTAATACCGGTTAAATTCATTTTTTTATTCCATTCGATAAGCAGTGTGTAATAGCTTTCAAACTGCTTGAGCTGATGCGCGGACAGAACAATACCTTCTGCTGCCGCCCACTCGGGAAATTTCTCTTTGCTCATCGTTCTCCTCCTCTGCCGGTTCTTCATCCTGTCATCCATAGGAAAGGCGTCCGTAAGGAACGGACGCCCAGCTTCCTTTTAAGCTTCCCCTACTCTGGCAAGCTTTCCCTGCTCCAGATAAACGAGAAGAATGGAAATATCTGCGGGATTGACCCCTGATACCCGTGAAGCCTGGCCGACAGACAATGGTTTTACCTCAGTCAGCTTTTGGCGGGCTTCTGTAGCAATACCGCTGATTACGCTGTAATCAAGATTTTCCGGTATTTTCTTCATTTCCATCTTTTTCATTTTGTTTACCTGATCCAGCTGTTTGGAAATGTAGCCTTCATATTTCGTCTGAATTTCAACTTGTTCTGCTACATCCGGCGTTACACGGCTTGTAAAGCCGGTAAGCGGAAAAATATCGTCATATCCAAGCTCCGGGCGCTTCAATAAATGCATAGCCGTTACTGCCTCTGTAATAAGAGAGGAGTTTTTTGATGTAAGCATCTTCTCAAGCTCCGGACCCGGCTGAATAGTTGCTTTTCTCATTCGTTGTTTTTCCTGCTCAATTGCTTCTTTTTTCGATAGGAAACGATCATACCGTTCCTGTTCGATCATACCTGCCTGATAACCGATCTCTGTCAGCCGAAGATCGGCATTATCGTGGCGGAGAAGCAGGCGGTATTCTGCTCTCGAAGTTAACAAACGATATGGTTCATTGGTTCCTTTTGTAACCAGATCGTCAATCATTACGCCAATATAGGCGTCTGAACGATCCAGAATAACAGGTTCTTTTCCCTGCGCTTTAAGCGAAGCGTTCATACCCGCCATCAGCCCCTGGCCTGCGGCTTCTTCATAACCGGATGTTCCATTTATTTGTCCGGCAGTAAACAAGTTTTCCACCTTTTTTGTTTCCAGTGTAGGCCACAGTTGTGTAGGCACCATTGCATCGTACTCAATAGCGTAGCCTGGACGCATCATCTTAACATTTTCAAGGCCTGGTATAGATTGTAGTATTTTGAACTGTACATCTTCCGGCAGGCTGGTCGACAGTCCCTGCACATATACTTCTGTTGTATTTCTGCCTTCCGGCTCCAGGAAAATCTGATGTTTCGGTTTGTCATTAAAACGTACAATTTTGTCTTCAATAGATGGACAGTACCTTGGACCGGTACCTTCGATCATACCGGAATACATAGGAGAGCGGGATAGATTATCATTTATAATCTGGTGGGTTGCTTCTCCGGTGTAAGTCAGCCAGCAGGGTAGCTGATCTGTAATAAATTTAGTCGTTTCATAGGAGAAAGCCCGGGGCTGATCGTCTCCTGGTTGAATTTCTGTCTTACTGTAGTCAATACTGTTGCCATTCACGCGTGGAGGCGTGCCTGTCTTAAAACGGACCAGATCAAACCCAAGAGCTTTTAATTCATGAGAAAGCTGAACAGAAGGCTGCATGTTGTTTGGTCCACTTTCATAAGCAAGTTCTCCCAGAATAATTTTCCCGCGCAGGTACGTGCCGGTTGTAATAACGACTGTGCTGCTCGTATATTCCGCTCCGGTGTTCGTTACTACCCCTTTGCATACGTCGTCTTCAACGATCAATTTTTCTACCAGTCCCTGGCGCAGGGTAAGGTTTTCCTGTTCTTCAATCGTATTTTTCATTTCATGTTGGTACATGAATTTATCCGCCTGTGCCCTTAAAGCACGAACGGCAGGTCCTTTACCAGTGTTCAGCATCTTCATTTGGATATGGGTTTTATCAATATTTTTTGCCATCTCCCCACCGAGTGCATCTAATTCACGCACGACAATTCCTTTTGCAGGGCCCCCTACTGAGGGATTGCATGGCATAAACGCCACAGCGTCAAGGTTTAATGTGAGCATTAGTGTTTTTGAGCCTGAACGAGCTGCTGCAAGGCCGGCTTCAACTCCTGCATGCCCGGCTCCGATGACTATAACGTCATACGTACCGCCTTCGTAATTCATTCATGTGCCTCCTTATAATGGTTAAATATGGTGAAAGTGTAATTTATTTTATATTCCAATTTATTTACCTAGACAGAATTGAGAAAACAGCTGGTCAATAAGCCCGTCATGGACGTTTTCACCGATAATTTCACCGAGCATTTCCCAGGCTCTCGTAATATCAATTTGAATCATGTCAACAGGTACGCCCATTTCCACTGCTTCCAGGGCATCTTCAAGCGTCTGCCTCGTTTGATTCAGGAGACCGACGTGCCTCGCGTTGGAAATATAGCTTAGATCCGATCCTTCAATGCCTTCTTCAAAAAAGAGGCTCGATACCGCCTGTTCCAGTTCGTCAATGCCTTCATCTTTCAATAAGGACGCCGCAATAACAGGACGGCCCGAAGCCAGCTCCCGTACACGGTCTTCATCTATCTTTTTATCCAGGTCCGTTTTGTTTAACAGAATCACCGCATTCAGCCCGTGTATAGCCTTAAATAATGCCTCATCTTCTACAGAAAGTGCTTCTGCACTGTTAAGCACAAGCAGAATGAGTTCTGCTTCCTGCAGTGCCTTTCTGGAGCGTTCCACACCTATTTTTTCTACGATATCTTCTGTATCCCGGATACCTGCTGTATCAATAAGACGCAGTGGTACACCACGTATATTAACGTATTCTTCCAATACATCCCGGGTCGTGCCTGGAATGTCTGTAACAATTGCTCTATTCTCATGAATCAGGCTGTCATTAAAGACGATTTCCCTACATTCGGGCGGCCGATTATGGCTGTTCCCAGTCCTTCACGAAGAATTTTCCCCTGCTTTGCCGTAGACAACAGCTGCTTTACTTCGTCCCTCACGTGGGAAGTGTGTCTTTTTAAATTATCAAGAGTGACCGATTCCGCATCAAACTCAGGGTAATCAATATTTACTTCTACGTGGGCTACCGTTTCGAGCAGCTCCCGGCGCAGGCGCCTGACCCGTTCCGAAAACCTGCCTTCCACCTGTTTTACAGCTGCGTGCATGGCTTTATCCGTCTTAGCGCGGATCAGATCCATTACGCCTTCTGCCTGAGAGAGATCGATTCTGCCATTAAGAAAGGCGCGTTTCGTAAATTCTCCCGGTTCAGCAAGCCTCGCACCTGCGCTCAATACTAGATCAAGAACCCGATTAACGGAAACCAGACCGCCGTGGCAGTTTATTTCTATAATATCTTCTCTCGTAAATGTCCGGGGTGCCTGAAGGACTGACACCATAACCTCTTCTACCGTTTCGGCTGTTTCCGGATCTATGATATGGCCGTATTGAATAGTGTGGGATGCTGCCTCCTGCACCCGTTTCTTTCCTTTATACAGTGTATCAGCAATAGAAAAAGCCTGCTCCCCGCTCAATCGTACGATGGCAATGGCACCTTCGCCGACCGGAGTGGAAATTGCGGCTATTGTATCAAATTCCATTCTAACTCCGCTCCTCAGAATGAATAATAGTTTGCTTACATTATTTCATTTGGTTTTGTATTCCTAACTAAATAGAATAGCATAGGAATGAGTTTTCGGAAAGCATTGATTATCCACATGTGGATAACCTTCCTTCTTTTTTCAACCTCCCTATTTTATCCACAAAAAAAGCCATTCCTGATATCAGAAATGGCTTGTCGTAATAATCCGTATTGAGTATAAAGAAAAGCGGTTTTATTTTTTGGAAAGGAAAATAGCTACATAGCGGTGAGGTTCTTTACCCTCAGAAGCTGTTTCGATATCTTTTTCATTTTGAAGCGCTGCATGAATAATTTTTCGTTCTCTGGAACTCATGGGCTCCAAAACTACTTTCCGCTTCGTTTTCCTTGCCTTATCAGCAAGTCTTGCTGCCAGCTGTTGAAGCGCCTCCCGACGTCTTTCCCGGTAATTTTCAGCATCCAATGTAATATGTGAATACTTATCTGAATAGCGGTTCGCAGCTAAATTCACCAGATATTCCAGTGAATCCAGCGTTTTTTCCACGCTTTCCAATCAACACACCGAGATCTTCGCCTTGAATATCAAAAGAACTTCTTTTTTCTTTTCTGTAATCTCTATTTCAGCTTTAGTACCCATTTCCTTTAAAACCTGGGTAAGAAACGCAGCCGCTTCTTTTGTAGGATCCTGTTTTACTTTCGCTTCAATAATAGCGGCTTTGCCTTTGAATAAACCAAGAAAACCTTTTACCGGCACCTGCACCAGCTCATACTCAAGCTGGTCTTCCTCTATACTCAATTCCAATAGCGCATTAGCTTTCGCTTCTTCTATTGTTTTTCCGGATACTGTTACTGTTTTCACTTTTTCTTCACTCCTCCAGCTTTCGGTTGTTTCGGTCCGTCTTCGCTGACACCATCTGCTGTTTTTGCATCACGCCTGTTTCTTGCACCTGGACCTGTAATGAAATAAGTCTGAATAATCATAAACAGGTTACCAATCACCCAATAAAGAGCCAGTGCGGATGGGAAGAAAAAGGCAAATCCGCCAATCATAAATGGCATCATGTACATAAGCATTTTCATTTGAGGGTTGTCTGAGACCATCATCATCTTTTGTTGGATAAATGTTGTAACCCCTGCAATGATCGGAAGTATATAATCGGGCTGGCCAAGCTGGAACCATAGGAATTCATGCGTTCCAATCTCTCTGTCCGCATTATCGCATGGTAGAAAGCGATAAGAATAGGCATCTGAATAAAGATTGGAAGACAACCGGCCAGTGGATTGATTCCTTTTGATTGAAACAATTTCATTGTTGCCTGCTGCAGTTCCTGCTGTGTTTTTTTGGTCTTTGGCAGAATATTTTTCTCTCAGCTTCACAAGCTCAGGCTGAACTTCCTGCATCGCTTTTGCGCTTCTTGTCTGCTTGATCATTAAAGGAAGAATCAGAATACGAAGCATAATCGTTACAACAATAATTGACATGCCGTAGCTTTCTCCCAGGGTTCTGCAATATAAATAATCAACCATGATAATGGGTAAACAAAATACGAATTCCAAATACCTTCACTGTCTGCATTAATCGGCTGATTTACGTCAAAACAACCCGCCATGACGGTCATTAAAGCAACCAGCATTGCTACTAATCCTAACTTCTTTCGCACAACCGCTTCCTCCTTGATAAAAACAATCTTCATATAGTGTGAAACTATCGGGCTTATTTAAGAAAAAGGAATGATTAAATTTACAAAAAATCCATTAAATTAAAAGTTTGTATGTATGGTTTGTCTTATTGCTAAATATATACAATTATAATGGTAAAATATTGAAATATAAAAGTAAGCGTTCGCTTTTTTCAAAAAAAAGAGCCCTTAACCATTTTAGCGAATATAAAAGATAAAGAAAGAAAAGCCTGGCTGCTGTTTTAGAAAGAACGGCTGCCGCTTTTTCGCAAAACATGTTTAAAGCTTTTCTTCAATTCTTCATATTCCATTTCTAAAGCCGGCTTACGAGCGATAATAACATAATCTTTTTTGGATCAAGAAAATCATCCAGTTCTTTCAATACTTCTCTAAAAGGCGCTTCATTCTATTTCTAGTAACCGCATTGCCAAGCTTACGACTGACGGTTACGCCCACGCGGTATTCAGACTGGGCAGGCTTTTTAAGGACGTAGAGCACGAACTGACGGTTTGCATAAGAGATCCTTTGTCAAACACCATACTAAATTCATGATTCTTTTTTAATTTGTGCATTTTTTTCAAAACAGCGGCACCTCCGCCAGAGCCTTCAACAGACCATATGCTTAATTAACAGCAAGCTGTCTTGCTGCTTTAGAAACAAGCCCTCACAGAGCAGCACAGCCTCCATGCAGCTTATTTAAGCCGCTGCATGCAGAGACCCGTCCTGTGAGGAAAAGTAAAAAAGACCACTGTCAATATCAGTGGCCTTAGGCAGATAGTACTTTTCTTCCTTTACGACGGCGGTTTCTAATGATGTGACGGCCGTTTTTTGTACTCATTCTTGTACGGAAGCCATGATTCTTTTTGCGCTTGCGATTTTAGGATTAAACGTTGGTTTTCCCATTCTTAGCACCTCCTGGTGAGTAATTTATCGTTCTACTGTGCGGTAATTCTTCTATATCCCAGCCTTTATATTCTCAAAGAATCAATTTGATTGATTAAGCCGAAAGGGTACTTTACTGAAATATAACCTCTTGCACATTCCGTAAAATTATATAGAGAAAGGGGGGCATCTGTCAATAGCAATCTTTTGAGGGCCGCAGCAGAGCAGAAAAATAAAACAAAGAATCGGGATTACATGCTGGTGTGGATAACTTTCGGACACCATTTTTTACATTACGTCATTTTATATACAGGATATACACAATCTAGTGGTGTGGACAAATGTTTCCCACAAGGTATTGATTATGTGGATAACTATAAAAAAGTCCGTTGTTTTCGCTTTTTATTTTTGATATGATAGTTATGTTTCCTCTGGATAACTTTGTGAAATAAAATACTTATCCACACCTGTTGATAACTTTGTGCATAACTTTCCACAGCCTCTGAATAGTTTTTCCACATAAAAAAGACTCATGTGGATAAGACGATTATGTACTATACTAAATGTTATCCACTTGTTATCAAGAGTTCCTTTTTAAAAGTATACGAATATTTTTCCTTATACATAGGTTTAACTGCTATTTTATTTTTATCGGTAGCAATGAATAGTTTTACCGTGTACTATGGGACCGGCATGTTAAAAAAATAGATGGATACACCAGACTCGGTGGTGAACCGAGTTTTTTTTTATCCGCTTATGTAATAAATAAAACAATAAAGAAATAGAAAAGGAGGGTTAGAGAGTGCTGGAAAATATTAATGATTTATGGAACCAAACGCTTGAAATTATGAAGGAAAAGGTCAGCAAACCCAGTTATGAAACGTGGCTGAAAGCTACCAGGGCTTCCGAATTATATGATGATACTATCGTTGTTACTGCGCCGAATGAATTTGCCCGCGACTGGCTGGAAAACCGCTATTCCTCTTTAATATCAGATACGTTAAACGATCTCACCGGTTCAGAACTGGATGTAAAATTTATCATTCCAGAAGCTGAACATGCGGATGATTTCACGGTTCCTGCTGCACCGAATGCTAAAAGAGAAAAAGACGACAGTTCCGAAAATGTGCCTAAAGCATGCTTAACGATAAGTATTCTTTTGACACATTTGTTATTGGCTCAGGAAATCGTTTTGCCCATGCGGCTTCTCTTGCAGTAGCCGAAGCCCCGGCAAAAGCATACAATCCACTCTTCATTTATGGGGAGTCGGCCTTGGCAAAACCCACCTGATGCACGCAATCGGACATTATGTTCGACCATAATCCAAATGCCAGAGTTGTATATTTATCTTCCGAAAAATTCACGAATGAATTTATTAACTCTATCCGGGACAATAAAACAGTGAACTTCCGAAACAAATACAGGAATGTTGATGTGCTGTTAATAGATGATATTCAATTTTTAGCCGGAAAAGAACAAACCCAGGAAGAATTTTTCCATACGTTTAACGCACTTCATGAGGAGTCCAAGCAAATTGTTATTTCCAGTGACCGCCCGCCAAAAGAAATACCGACGCTTGAGGACCGGCTTCGTTCCAGGTTCGAATGGGGATTAATCACCGATATCACACCTCCGGATCTGGAAACAAGAATCGCCATCCTCCGCAAGAAAGCGAAAGCCGAAAAACTGGATATACCAAACGAAGTTATGCTTTATATTGCCAATCAAATAGATACAAACATCCGCGAGCTCGAAGGCGCTTTGATACGAGTTGTCGCCTATTCTTCCTTAATCAATCAGGACATGAATGCCGATCTGGCAGCTGAAGCACTCAAGGATATTATTCCAAACAGCAAGCCAAAGAAAGTAACGATTGATGATATTCAAAGGCTAGTTGCCAGCCAGTACAGTCTGCAGCCCCAGGAACTGAAAGCAAAAAAACGCACAAAGGTTATTGCTTTTCCAAGGCAGATTGCCATGTATCTGTCCCGGGAAATGACAGAGTTTTCTCTTCCTAAAATTGGAGAGGAATTTGGAGGGCGCGACCATACAACAGTTATTCATGCCCATGAAAAATCTCAAAACTCGTTCATTCGGACAGCGATTTTCAAAAACAGCTGAAAGAGCTTATGGAACAACTAAAGGCATGATGAGGATAACATTTTAGTTATTAACATTTCATCCACATGTGGATAACTACGGCACTATTGGGGTTGATTAACTTATCCACACTATTAACAGCCCCTACTACTACGACTATAAATTATTAAATATATAATAAAGGGGTCTACCTATGCATTTTACTATTCACGGGATGCTTTCGTTCACAGTGTTCAGCACGTTAACAAGGCCGTCTCTTCCAGGACACTATTCCAATTCTTACAGGAATCAAGATAGAAGCGACCAATTATGGAGTAACATTGACAGGAAGCGATTCTGATATTTTCGATTGAAACGTTCATACCGGCAAGTGATGGAGAAAAAGAATACGTAACGATAAAAGAAGAGGGCAGTATTGTGCTGCAGGCCGTTTTTTTGCTGAAATAGTAAAAAAACTGCCGGGAGAGGAAATTGAAGTCGCCGTTCAGGATCAATTCGCAACAACACTTCGTTCCGGAAGCGTTGTTTTAACCTTAATGGACTCGATCCCGAAGAATATCCAAGACTTCCGCAGCTTGATGAGGATAATCATTTTCAAATGCCGCAGAATCTGCTTAAAGATATGGTACGACAAACCGTTTTCGCCGTGTCCACTCAGGAAACACGCCCCGTGTTGACAGGTGTAAACCTCGAAGGTGAGGAATCTGAATTAATCTGTACTGCAACAGACAGCCACCGCCTGGCAATGCGCAAAGCATCAGTAGAAACCAAAACAGGGGCTATGTCTTTATCAAACGTAGTCATTCCCGGAAAGAGCCTGAATGAGCTGAATAAAGTACTCGAAGATTCTACAGAGCTGGTGGATATTATTGTCACAGAAAGCCAGGTGTTATTTAAGTTTGAAAATCTTCTCTTTTTCTCCAGGCTTTTGGATGGCAAATACCCGGTTACGAAAAACATGATTCCCGATCATGCCAAAACAGAACTTGTGCTCCGTACAAAAGAGCTTTTATCTTCGCTGGAGCGGGCGCTTCTTCTTTCAAGAGAAGCTAAAAACAACGTCATTAACCTAAAACAATGAATAACAGCGAAATAGAAGTAAGCTCTGTATCAGCAGAGGTAGGAAAAGTAACAGAAAAGATTTCATGTGATACAATGGAGGGAGAAGAACTCCGTATTTCTTTTAACGGCAAGAACATCATGGATGCCCTGAAAGTAATCGACAGTGAAACAATTAAAATTCGTTTCACCGGGGCAATGAGTCCTTTTACTGTTCAGCCGACAGACCATGATCAAATGCTGCATTTATTTTCACCGGTAAGAACGTACTAAAACACAAATGCCTCTGGGTTGAAAAGCCAGGGGCTTTTCTGATGAAAGAGCGCAGCAGCAAGTATGTAAGCGTGGATTTCATATTGGCTTTATAAGTGGAAATTTAGTAAAATGTAAGATGATATAGTATGTCATTTCATTTCTGGCATAGGAGGCCCGGTATATGACAAATACAATTGAAATAAGCAAAGAATATATAACGCTGGGACAGCTTTTTAAAAGAAGCGGGAGTTATTGATACCGGCGGAATGGCTAAGATTTTTCTGCTGGAATATAAAGCCTTTGTAAATAAGGAGCAGGACCAGCGGAGAGGGCGCAAGCTGTATCCTGGTGATGTGATCGAGATTGAGGGCGCTGGAGTGTTTGAAATAGCTTCCAGTACGAGCTGAGGAAAAGAGATTGTATATTAACGAAATCTCTTTAAAGCAATATCGGAATTACAATCAGCTTACCCTCCGGTGGAAAATGAGATAAATGTTATACTTGGTGAAAATGCGCAGGGTAAAACAAATTTTATGGAAGCCATTCATGTACTGGCTTTTGCTAAATCACACCCGGACATCCAAAGACAAAGAGCTGATTCAGTGGGATCAGGATTTTGCCAGAATCAGCGCAGAGGTAACCAAAAAGAACGGCCCTGCCTCCCTGCAGGTGATTTTGTCGGAAAAAGGCAAAAAAGCAAAAGTGAACGGACTCGAACAGAAAAAACTAAGCCAGTATATCGGTTCCTGCAACGTTGTTATGTTCGCACCCGAAGATTTGTCGCTTGTAAAAGGCGGTCCCAATCTGAGAAGGCGTTTTCTCGACATGGAAATAGGCCAGATAAGCTCTGTCTATCTTCATGACCTTGGCATCTATCAGAAAATACTCAAACAAAGAAATCAGCTGCTAAAAGACATCTTCCCATCCGCTACAAAAGAACAGGATATGATGCTGCAGGTGCTGACTGATCAGCTTGTCCAAACGGCCTCTAAAGTTATCGGAAGGCGTTTTTCTTTTTTAAAGATGCTGCGTAACTGGGCTCAGGACATTCACTGGCAGATCAGCCGGCAGATGGAGAAGCTTGATATTGAATACAGTTCTTCAGCAGAGGTTGAGGAAGGAATGGATGAAAAAGCCATTGCTGCTTCTCTTCACCGGGCTTTTGAAAAAGCCTCGGACCGCGAAATAAGGCGGGGTATTTCTCTTGTTGGTCCCCACCGTGACGAACTGATTATAAAAATAAACGGCAGGGAAGCACAGACCTATGGTTCGCAGGGCCAGCAGCGGACAGCAGCCCTGTCTCTGAAACTCGCAGAAATTGAGCTTATTCACGACAACATTGGAGAGTACCCGATTTTACTCCTTGATGATGTGCTCTCAGAATTGGATCATTTCAGGCAGTCCCACCTGCTTCATGCTATACAGGGAAAAGTGCAGACGTTTGTCACAACGACAAGTATTGATGGCATTGAACATGAAACATTAAAAAAAGCTTCGACTTTTCATGCAGGCAGCGGCCTGCTGACACCAGCAGAGTAGGGAGGAAGACATATGTTTATTCATTTGGGCGGTGATATGATCATCCGGTCAAAAGATGTAGTCGCCATTCTCGACCAGACTTCCCATGCCTCTTCAAAAGACACGGCCCGTTTTATGGACGCCCGGAACAGCAGTCAGGTCGTAGAAATTTCAGAGGATTATACGAAATCAGTAGTTGTCACGCATGAAAAAGTGTACTTATCTCCTATTTCTTCTTTAACGTTAAAACGACGCGCACAGGTCATTTCAGAAATAGAAGATTTCAGCGAAGAATAATAGACACGCATACATTTGGAATATGGTAATGGAAGAGAAGGTGAATGTAATTGGCAATGGATCCAAATTCATATGATGAAAGCCAGATTCAGGTCCTGGAGGGCCTTGAAGCAGTTAGAAAACGTCCCGGCATGTACATTGGTTCAACTAGTTCCAGAGGACTTCACCACCTCGTGTGGGAAATTGTCGATAACAGCATTGATGAAGCAATGGGTGGTTACTGTGACTCAATATCCATTGTCATTGAAAAAGACAACAGCATTACGGTTCAGGATAACGGACGCGGTATTCCGGTCGGAAACCACGAAAAAATGGGACGC
>NZ_JALBWT010000030.1:0-63634 GCF_023845525.1 Sinobaca sp. H24 | reverse complement strand
TAGTCCATCACCGGTGCCGACATTGATTTTTCCTGAATCTCTACAAACATACCCGCTTTAATACGCTCTTCCAGCCCTTCCGCTGTCTGGTGGGTATGGTCGGAGTTCACGCCGGCATACAGCATCCGCTGCAGATCCAGATCCATCAGCCGGGGGACGTGCCCTTCGATAATCATCGCAGGGTGATGGCGGCGCAGGTAATCGAGCAGCTCCAGCGTCCGTCCGTTTTTCTGCTGGACGATATCGTTGTAATTCATAATTTCTCCCATGCAGGCCACAGACTCCGACTGAATTAAGGTTTCTACGTCCTCGATCGTGATAGAGCCTCCTGTCGTTTCCCAGTCGGTTGCCGGAACGGAGCTTGGGATGGCATAAAACATATCCACTGCGCAGTCCCGGCTGACGTTGATCATCTGCTGCACCCCTTCCAGGCCGAACACATTGGCCATTTCATGCGGCTCGGGAACAATGGTAGTTATTCCGCGCTCCAATAAAGCTTCGGAAAAAACAGCAGGGGAGACCATTGAGCTTTCAATATGCAGATGAATATCGATCAGGCCTGGGATCATCCATTTGCCTTCTGCATGAACCACTGAGTCTGCCTGGAATTCGGCTGGGCCCCGATCGCCGATGTAGAAAAAACGGCCATCGAGCAGCGCCGCGTTCTTCACCTCAAAGCGCTTGATATAGCTGTTGAAAACGCGGGCCCCGAGAATAAGCGTATCAACCTGCATAAGACGGAACCTCCGATTCTTCCACGAGCACCCATTTATGGGGCGGCATATCCAGTATCACTGAATCTCCGCTCTGAAAGGGAACGGTCATTTCCTGGTTGGCTGTGAAGCTTCCATGCGCGGTTTCTACCTCATACTGATAGCTCCGGCCAAGAAAAATAGCAGTCTTGATCTTCCCGCTCAGCTGATTTTCTATAACATGAGGACCGGCTGGTTTAATGCGGATATCGTCCGGCCGGATGACCCCGGTCATGCTGCCCATGTCTTTTTCATGGGAGACGGCAAAAGTATTGTCCCCTTTGTAAAAAATCGGAGTCTGTCCATTTTCACTGCGCCGGTCAAAGCGGAGAAAATTTTTAAAACCGATAAACGAAGCCACAAAAGAAGTACGTGGGCGGTGATAAATTGCCGCAGGGTGATCAAGCTGTTCAATCACGCCTTTGTTCATAATCGCGACCCGGTCGGAAATGGAAAAGCATTCTTCCTGATCATGGGATACATAAATGGCAGCAATTCCCGATTCCTGCTGGATGCGGCGGATTTCCGAGCGCATACTGACCCGCAGGTTTGCATCGAGGTTGCTGAGCGGTTCGTCAAACAAAAGCAGATCCGGATTGATGACGAGCGCCCGTGCAATCGCTACGCGCTGCTTCTGGCCGCCGGAAAGTTCTTTGGGAAAGCGGTTTTCAAAGTGCTGCAGGCCGACAAGCTCAAGCATTTCCATCACCTTTGTGTGAGTGTCTTTTTTGGACACTTTCCGCTGGCGCAGGCCGAATGCAATATTATCGAAGATAGACATATGGGGAAAGAGGGCATAGTTCTGAAATACAAAGCCAAAGTTGCGCTTGTTTACCGGAACGGTAGTGTAATCTTTCCCGCCAACCTGGATACTTCCCTGATGGGACTGCAGAAATCCAGCTCAAGACGGAGTGTGGTCGTTTTACCGCAGCCGCTCGGGCCGAGAAGGGAAACGAGTTCTCCTTCCGGAATATCAAGGTTGAAGTTCTCCAGTATATTTGTTTTTTGATAGGCCACGGCTACGTTTTGCAGGGAAACATGTGACATAGTAAGGAAGCCTCCATTATTTTTTAGTGAAATAGGATATACCGACAAGACGCTCAATGACAAACATCAGCACAGCCGTTAATGCCATTAAGAGAACAGACAGCGCTGCAATCGTCGGATCGAAATAGTTCTCCACATAGGTAAGCATTTGAATAGGGAGTGTGCTTACGCCGGGTCCTGTCATAAAGACAGAAATATCTACATTATTAAAGGACTCGAGAAAAGCAATCAGTACCCCTGCGATAATGCCGGATTTAATATTCGGCAGAACGATGCGGAAGAATGCGCCGACGCGGCTCGCACCAAGACTGACCGCTGCTTCTTCAATCGAGAAGTCGAAGTTGTCGAGGTTGGAGGAGATGACCCGTACGATAAAAGGAAGCATGATGATCGTATGGCCGATAAAAAGCGCCGTATAAACAGGAATCTGAAAGGTTACGATAATGTAGCGCAGAAGCGCAAAGCCGAGTACGATACCTGGAATCAGTACCGGAGAAATAAAGAGTGTCTGCAGAAATGCTTTTCCTTTAAATTGAAACCGGCTCATAGCATAGGCTGCCGGCAGTCCGACAAGGAGTGCCAGCATATTGCCGGCAAAAGAAACAAGAATTGATGTCTGAAAAGCCGTTATAAACATGCTGCCCTGAAAAATATTGGCATACCATTTAAGCGCCCAGTTTTCAGGAGGAAACTGAAGCACACCGGCCTCACCGAACGAAGAGACAAGCATAATCACGAGCGGACCGAGTAGAAAGGTAAATACGAGTAATGTAACAAAGCCGAGCCATCGATTAGCCACGAATATTCCCTCCCCGTACAGCGACTTTGCCGGCCAGCCAGTTCATGATGCCAATCACGACAAAGGAAAGCACAATCATAATGGTGGCCACAACCGAAGCCAGCTGCCAGTCATTTAATGTCACTGCATTCTGATATAAAAAGGTCGAAATGACGCTCTCCCGGCCTCCGAGCAGAGCCGGTGTTGTATAAGCCGTGAAGCTTCCTACGAATACGAGAATACTTCCGGTCATCAGGCCGGGCACACTCAGCGGAAGCAGGATGTGCCAAAAGGTAGTAGAGGCCGAAGCGCCAAGGCTTTTAGCTGCCTCCACGACGTCATCACCGATATTTTCCATCACGCCGACGAGCGTAATAATACTTAATGGCAGAAACAGGTGAACCAGTCCGATAAGAATAGCTGTCGGGGTATAAAGAATCGATATCGACGTGTCGCTTCCAAACAGAGCCATTGTATTATCGATAATGCCGCCTTTCCCGAGAATAACCATCCAGCTGAAAGACCGGACGACCGGGCTTGTCAGCAGTGGAAATATCGACAGCAGGAGCAGCATCATTTTCATGCGCGGGCGGCATTTGGATATGTAGTAGGCCGCAGGAAACGCCAGAATAATGCAGATCAGTGTAGTCAGCAGGCTCGTCCGAAGCGTCACCCATAGAATATTTAAAAAGTAAGGATCCTGCAGGTACTGCATGTAGCCGGCAAGCGTAAAGGATCCGGCATCAAAAAAGGTGGAAAGAATCGTTCCGGCAATCGGTATGATCATAAATAACGTAAGGACAAGAAGACCGGGAAGAAGAAAAAGGTATTTACCATACTGCTTCATGATGGATTCTCCTTCCGCTCAGGCAGACGGGCGACAGCTCTTTCAAACAGGCTGAAAAACAGCGGCAGATCGACGCCCAGGGCGATATAAGCGTTAGGACTTTTCCGCAGGCGGTTTTTTTCATCCACAACGAGGCTTCCGTCTGAGATGCTGCTGCGGCATTCAATATCCGTATAATAAGGAACGGTCTGCAGTAGTTCCGGAGTAATAGCCGCCGCAACCGCGAGCGGATCATGCAGCGCACAGGCCCGTACACCGTTTACGGTAAAATAACGTTCCCGATACTGTGTTGTTATCCGCTCGATCCAATTTCCCCAGAAGGGGCGGCTCTGTTTGAGCGACTGCAGCCTGTCTTCGTTAAGCAGGGCCTGCTTAGTTACATCGAGCCCGACCTGGGTTAACCGGGAAATACCGCTGTGCAGGACTACTTTCACAGCCTCCGGGTCCACATACGTGTTGAATTCTGCAGCCGGGGTAATATTTCCCGGACCATGCACCACGCCGCCCATGAATATGACCTCATGGATGAGAGCGGCTGTAGCGGGATCCCGCTGCAGAGCCAGGGCAAGGTTGGTTAAAGGACCGGTAAAAATAAGCGTTAGTTCGTGCGGGTAAGCGTGCAGCATCTCAATCAGGCGCTCGGGTGCATAGCCTGCGTCCGGCTTTTGGGCCAGGTATCGTTCTTCTGACATGCCGCTTATGCCGTCTTTTCCGTGAACCGCATGCTCATAGAGCGGAGCTCTTACGAGCGGACGGGCAGCGCCTTTGTATACCGGAATGTCCGGACGCTCCACGGTCTCAAGCACCTGCAGCGTATTGGCTGCGGCCTGATCGAGTGATACATTTCCGTGTGTGACCGATACTGCTTTAATATCAAATGCAGGGGAGCCACAGGCGAGAAGCAGCCCAAGGGCATCATCAACCCCTGTGTCGACATCCAGCCAGACTTTTTTTGCGGACATCATGGTGCCTCCTTTGTATCAATAAGTGAATTACTGCTGGGTTAGTTCACGGTTCCAGCGGTCGATCCATTCTTCTGAGCGTTCATTGATCATTTCGGTATCCAACAGAATAAGGTTCTCAACCGTATCTGCTCCGTACGTGATGCCTTCTGCTTCCTCGTCGGTCAGATCAAGAGTGGTATTAACCGGAGAATCAACCTTTGCTGCAGCCGCTGTTTCCTGAACTTCCGCGCTCAGCTGCCAGTTAATAAATTCTTCGGCAAGCTCCTGATTCTCGCTTCCTTCGATAACATTCACTGTATTGACGATAGCGTAGGCGCCTTCTTCAGGTGTAACAAATTCGGTGGATGGCACGGCTTCTTTCAAGTCGGCTACGTACATCTCCATAATGGGACCGGCAGCAATTTCTCCCTGTGTAAACATGTTCACGTAGGCGGAGGTCTGGCTGTATTCATTGGCGACGTTCGGGTTCAGCTCTTTCATCTGGGCAAAAGCCGCATCTTCATCAAACGATTCGCTGCCGCTGACGACCGAAGCGGCGTCGAGTACCATTGGACCGGCGGTAGCTGTAATGCTCGGCAGGCCGATGCTGCTCTCGAGTTCAGGATTCCAGAGGTCTGCCCAGGACGTGATATCCACATCTGTTTCTTCCGGATTGTAGGCAATACCCAGCTGGCTCACAGTGTAGGCAGGTCCGTAATTCTCGCCGGTCGGTGCCTGGGCCATTTCATAAATATCTTCTATATTCGGGATGTTGTCCCGGTTGATTTCAGCAAAAAGTTCATCATTGATACCCTGCTGCGCATAATAATCAGACAGATAAATCAAGTCGACGCTGGAATTGCCCTGGCGGATTTTATTCAAGCGTTCTGAGTTGTTTCCTGTTTCGAGTACAATTTCTACATTATGTTCTTCTTCGAACGGGGCATACACTTCTTCACGAAAGAAATCTTCAGCAAATCCCCACGTGGATATTACCAGTTCCGTCGGCTCTTCTCCGCCGGCAGCGTCATCGGATGAACCGCAGGCAGCGAGAGGAAGCATCAGCAGGGACAAAGGAACAAGACATTTCATAGACATTTTCATTAAAAAAACCTCCAGATAGTGTAGTTGAAGCCCACCGGTGATGATGGATAAAAAAAGAAAAAAAAAAAAAGGCGGCATTATAGAGGAAATATCTATAAAGCCACCTTTATTTTGTAAACAAAGTAAAGAGAAACTCATTATTTCTGTATGCAGTTGTAAGGGTAATACGTTTGATTCCTAAGATCCGCAGCGTTGGATGCCTATTTTAGAACTTGTCCAAAATCAGCTGTCCTGCCGCAGATTAACGCAGCTTAATGTTGGTGAAGGCTGTCTGGGTGGGGCCGTCATAATCACGAAACAAGGATTCAATCTCCCAGTGAAAGTCCTCCTCCAATCGTTGTTTCATTCGCTGCTTGTACAGCTGCGAAAGGCGGAAATCCACCTGCTGCTTTAATTCAGGAGCAGCTTCTTCCAGCGCATTGGATCGTGGAGCTTTCTTATGTCGGGCCTGCATCGTGATAAGCGATTCTGATTCCAGAAAAGAGACCTTTAACAGCGTTGTTCCAACACCAAACAAATCAATGGAAATGTCATTGTAGAGATGGGCCAGCAGCTTTTTTGTTTCCGTCTGATTTTCTATAATATCCATCATCACCTATAAGTATTCGCTTCCTAGTAATTGATTATAGCGAAATCCCAGAGGAGGTGCAAGAGGTAATGTTCGGTAATAAGAAGATAAAACGCAGTAAATACTGATTTAGAAAGATTTATTAGTCAAAAAAGCAAACAATATGATAGGAAACCTGACAGTATATCTGCTTTTACGAAGACGGAAAAGAACAAGGATGCCTCATGCACAAACAGGGAATAGCAAAGGTAAAAGGAGGATGTCTCTATGAAAGACCGCATATCCCATGAGGGAATGGACGAGATTCTGAAAAAGCTGGAAGACGATTATATAAAAGCAGTCAAAGAGAACGAAAGCAGGAGCGTGGAAGAGTTTGTGGAGCATTTTCTGTATGATTCGTGGACGTATAACGATGAGAATATCCAGGATATCAAAACCGTCTTAAGCCGCTACAGCACGGGGGAAGTGTATTCCACCACCTTTATTGGTGCCTTTAATGAGATGGTTGATCATCTCCGGGCAAAGCTGCAGGAACTGGACACAGAACAGGCGTATCCTGCGCTGCATAACCAGCACGGCGCTTCGTTTCTGGTCGCTTTTGTAGATGGCATGGTGATCCAGTATTTCATCGGGGTGTATACAGTGGAGCAGCTAAGGGAAATGACGCCCTACTTAAAACAGGTGATGCTGCAGGCGCTGCGGACAGAAGCGGGCGGACATTAACAAATTATATATAACGAAAAAAAGACAAGCGCGGGGCTTGTCTTTTTGTATTCGTTACCGGTTTTTTCTAACGGAATCCAGATTTCACTTTTAAACGTGTCGGAATCAAAGTTTTCATTTTCATTCCAGAGTATTTCCGGACCTTCAGCCTGCTCGTACACAGAGGATGGGAACCATTCCGAATAAATACGGCCCCACGTTTCCTGCAAGGTCTTCGGAAAGGGTCCGCTCACTTCAAACACGGCCCAGGTCAGGGGAGGAACGGAAAGCGTATCGTAAGAGCCGTCCGGCTTTTCTGAGACGGCGGCCCCGATATAATGGTCCAGTCCGCCTTCCTCCCGCATGCGGCCTTCCGAGAAGTTCGTTGAAGCCTGAATAAGTCCTTTTGGATCGGTGCTGCTCATAGCCTGGAGTTCCTGGATTTTTTCTTTCGTAAGGGATTTCCACATTTCGGTGATTTCCGGATTTTCTCCTTCAAACACAATAGAAACCCGTTTATGGATTCCTGCAATATAAAATCCTTGTTTTTCTTCCATTCGATAGTTCATTGATTCTCCTCCTTTAATAGAAAGCTGAAAGGTCATCGGCGGATAGGCCTTCAGCTGCTGGCTGTTCTGTCTGGCTTCGGACGGTGCAATACCGTGCAGCTGCTGGAACGCTCTGGTAAACGCATCGGGAGAGTGGTATCCGTACTTTACAGCGGCATCCACGATGCGGATCTCATTCTGATTCAGCTCAAACGCAGCCAGCGTTAACCGGCGCCGCCGGACATACTCTGAGATAGAAACACCTGCCAGAAAAGAAAACATGCGTTTAAAATGAAATTCAGAACAAAGCGCCTCTCTGGCAGCATCGGCATAATCGATCTCGCCGTCCAGATTTTCTTCTATATACGTAAGCGCCTTGTTTAAATCATTCAGCTGATTCATCCCTTTCACCTCCTTGTTCATCTAGAATAACAGCCATGGAGACCGGGAGTCCGCTTATCGGTGTTGTCTTTTGCAGGATGGGTGGATATTTTTTCCTTTATTTAATAGAATATGAAAAAAGGAGGACTGTTATTTATGCGTTCAGAAATTGCAGAATCCTGGAAGCGTTGCGAACAATATGGCATCGAAAAGTCAAACGGCCATGCAAGTCAGCAGGTGAACTCATTACATTTCGAAGAATTGAGACAATCGCATAGAGAGCTGTTGGATGTTGCTTCTCCTGTCGTCAATGATCTGCATGAAATCGTAGGAGGGACCGGCTTTCTTACGATTCTGACTAGTGAAAATGGAGTGATTTTAGAAGTGCTCAATGATACAAGTACGAAATGGTTTACGGAAACGTACCAACTTCGGCAGGGACGTATATGGCGAGAAGAAATAATTGGCACAAGTGCGATAAGCCTTGTTGTCCATACTGCTGAGCCCCATCAGGTCGTAGGAGAAGAACATTACTGGAAGCTGCTTCATAATATGACCTGCTCTGCTTCGCCAATTACAACCAGCGAAGGGCTGATCATTGGTATTTTAAATGTGTCAGGGCCTGTACAGGAAGTACATGGGCACACCCTTGGAATGGTGCTGGCAGCGGCTAAAGCTATTGAAAGGCAGATAGAACTCAATCATACAACGCTGGAAATAAGCAAAACCAATCAAACGTTAAATGCTCTTTTGAATGTAGTGGAAGATGGGGTGTTATTAATCGATCAGGCTAAGAGAGTGGTAGAAGCCAATGAAGCTGCTCGTACTATTCTTCAGTCTAAGGACAAGATATTGGGCCGGTCCGTCTTTGAACTGCTGGAGCATCCCAAACTACGTGAAGCGGCAGCGCAGTCCATTTCTTTGAAAAATGAAGTGATGACAGCTAAATCAACAAATCGTTCCTGTATTGTACAGGTAAAGCCAACGAACATCGCCAACGACAATTCCCCGCTGGTTGTCACATTTCGGGAGGTCCGACATATCAGGCAGCTGGCCAAAACTCTTCAGCCGCCGGAAGCTTATATTTCCATGAATGAACTTCGCGGCACGAGCAGGGGAATCGAAATAACGAAAGAAAAAGTGAAAAAAATTGCTGCTTCCGACGCTACTACCTTAATTATAGGGGAAACAGGAACGGGAAAAGAAATTGTTGCTCAAAGCATCCATAATATGAGTGATCGTCAGGGCGGCCCCTTTATTGTGATTAACTGTGCCGCACTGCCGCGTACTCTACTGGAAAGTGAACTGTTCGGCTATGAATCGGGAACATTCACAGGGGGAAGCAAAGAAGGAAAGCCGGGGAAATTTGAAATTGCCAACGGCGGTACGATCTTTTTAGATGAAATTGGGGAAATGACTCTGGATATGCAGGTGATTCTCCTAAGGGTGCTGCAGGAACAGCGTGTGACCCGCCTTGGTGGAAACCGCTCGGATCCCGTTGACATCCGGGTGATTTCTGCTACTAATAAGCCGCTCAAGCAGGCAATAGCGTCCGGGGAATTTCGGGAGGACTTGTACTACAGGCTGAATTTATTAAGAGTGGAAATACCACCGCTTCGGGACAGAAAAGAAGATATTCCGGAACTCGTGCAGTGGTTTATGCATAAACATTCGAAAGGCATTGAAGAAGAAAAAACATTCAGCCGGGAGGCTATGGAATTTCTAAATAATCATTCCTGGCCGGGGAATATCCGTGAGTTGGAAAATATTATAAAACGCAGTCTGATTATGAGCGTAGAAAACAATATTTCAAAAATAGAACTGTTGGATATTATAGGAGAAGACCTGGAGGATAATGAAAAAATAGAAAGTGTAGATGATTATCAAAGAGAAGCATTTTGGAAAGCATTTCATCAGGCAGATGGCAATCTGAGTAAAACAGCAGACATTTTAGGGAAAAGTAGAGCCACGATATACAGGTGGCATAAAAAATATTCTAACTAAAATGTCTTATAATGAGATGTTGATGTAAAAAAATGAGAAAGAAATGACTCGAAAATAAGAAAAATATCCCGACATAAGGTTATTTTATTTTGGCACGGGTCTTGCATTATAAAAAGAATAATAACGCTTCCAATATTTTTGTAAGCGTTATCAAAAATAATGGGAGGGATTGTAATGTCGAAGAAAGTACTCATTGTCACTGGAGATGCTGTCGAAGCCTTGGAAGTATTTTATCCCTATTATCGTTGTTTGGAAGAAGGAATAGAAGCAGAGATTGCGGCACCGAAACAAAAGAAATTAAATACCGTTATTCATGATTTTGAAGACTGGGATACGTATACGGAAAAACGTGGCTACGGAATTGAGTCTCATTTGGCTTTTGAAGACGTGAAGGTGGAGAAATATGATGCGTTAATTATACCGGGAGGCCGGGCGCCGGAGCATATTCGGATGCATGAGCCGCTTCTGAAAATTGTCACACATTTTTTTGAAACGGATAAACCCATTGCAATCATGTGTCATGGAAGCCTTTTGCTGACGCCGATTGCCGACGTTGTCAAAGGCAGAAAGATGACCGCTTATCATGCATGCAAACCGGAAGTGGAAAGTATGGGAGCAGAGTATATAAATGAAATGGATTATGTAGACAAGAATCTCATATCAGGACACGCCTGGCCCGATCTGCCGGCGATCATGAGAGAGTTTATGAAACAGGTAAAGCAGGCCCCCGTCACATCCTAAATTTATGGAGGGATTATTATGTATCGTACCAAAAAAGGAGAAGAAATATTTGTTATTGATGCGCATATTGCATTGTGGGATGCCAGCGACCAGAATCAGCGAAACGAGCACGGCAGAGAGTTTATCGACTGTTTCTATGACTACCATCGCAATCTGACGCCTCCAGAATATCATTGGAACCGGGAGGACTTTTTGAAATACAGTGATAAAACACTCGTTAATGACGTATTCAACCGGGGCTATGCGGATATGGCTATTTTTCAGCCGGTCCCGTTAACCGATTTTTACAAGGAACCGTTTGGCAGCCTCGAAAAGAATGATAAGCTGGCCCAACAATATCCGGGACGCTTTATTGGCAACGGCAGTTTTGACCCTCGGGATAAAGAGAAAGGGCTGGAAGTACTTGAAGAAGAAGCCAAAAAATATAATCTGAAAGGTGTAAAGCTATATACAGCCGAATGGCGGGGAGATTCAAAAGGATATAAACTGTCAGATCCGTGGGCAGTTAAATATTTAAAAAAGTGTGAAGAATTGAATATTAAAAATATTCATGTCCATAAAGGGCCTACGGTAACACCGCTTAACCGAGACGCCTTTGATGTAGCAGATATTGACGAAGCCGCCAGCACGTTTCCAAACTTGAATTTTATCGTCGAGCACGTAGGACTGCCAAGATTGGAAGACTACTGCTGGATCGCAACTCAGGAGAAAAATGTATACGGGGGATTGGCTGTAGCGATGCCGTTTGTTTTTGCGAGACCGAGATATTTTGCCCAAATTATCAGCGAGCTGTTGTTCTGGACCGATGAGAACCGGATTCTATTTGGAAGCGATTATGCTATCTGGGAGCCGGGCTGGCTGATTGAAAAATTTATGGATTTTGAACTGCCGCAGGATATCGTGGATGAAACAGGGGCGGTGCTGGATCTGAATGTGAAAAGAAAAATACTCGGGGAAAATGCAGCACGGCTGTATGATATCGATATTTCAAAACAAAAAGAAATTATTCAAAAAAGCCCGACTGCTTCAAGAGGTGAGCCGATTGCTTAAAATCAATGAAGTATATACGTGTCTGGATAATGTATATGACCCGGAACTGGATCAATCACTTGCATCACTCGGTTTTGTGGAAAATGTTGATGTAAAAGAGCAGATAGTGAAAGTTGATTTTAGGCTGCCGACCTACTGGTGTTCTCCGAATTTCGCTTATATTATGGCAGAAGATATTATCAAGGAAATAAAAACACTTTCCTGGGTGAAAAACGTGAAGGTAGAACTGGTTGACCATTCGGAGGCAGACAAAGTAAGCCTTGGTGCTACAACAGGCCTTTCTTTTGATGAAATGTTCCCGGATATGTCAGATGGGAGCGGGCTTCAGGAAGTGCGTGATATATTCAAGCGCAAAGCTTTTTATGCCAGACAGGACCGATTGATCCGCTATCTGCTGAAAAACGGCTGGACCAAAGAGTCGATTCTGTCTATGGATCACGACGTGTTAAACGCATTAGCCGAAGACGATAAGCAGACACGGGAACTGGCAGAACGCTATGTGGATATCCGCCACTATTTTCAGCTTGGCCCTGAGAATCGAGTGATGACTACTCATGAGGGCAAGGTCATAGACAGGCAGCAAATGGACTCTTACCTGCTGCACACCCGAAAAGATCGAATGACGATGGAGTTCAACAGTCACTACTGCCAGGGGCTTCTCCAGACGAGATATGATTCAAAGCGCTTAGCATAATACTATTCCGGGAGTGATAAAACCAATGAAAGCATGGAGACTAAAAGAGTTTAATCAACCTCTAGTACATGAAGAAATAGAGGATCCCGAAATTACCGCTCCGACGGATGTGATTATTAAAATAGGAGGAGCCGGTGTCTGCCGAACGGATCTGCACTTAATTGAAGGCATATGGGACCGTGCGCTGGAAACGCCGCTGCCTTTTACTATCGGTCATGAAAATGCCGGCTGGGTGCACAAAGCGGGGTCAAGTGTTACGATGTTTGAAGTGGGCGACCCGGTGATTGTCCATCCGGTCGCAAGCTGCGGCAAATGCCTGAGCTGCAGGTCCGGTGAGGATATGCACTGTGACAATCTGGTGTTCCCTGGGTTAACCGCAGACGGCGGATACGCGGAATATTTAAAAACATCAGAGCGGGCATTGATTAAACTGGAAAACGGGGTAGAACCAAAAGACGTTGCTCCTCTAGCTGATGCAGGAATCACCGCCTACCGTGCGGTTCAAAAAGCTGCTCCTTTTGCCAGGCCGGGAACGAAAACCCTGCTGATCGGTATGGGCGGCCTGGGTCATATAGCGGTTCAGCTGATGAAGGAATTTGGTGCAGGTGATATTATTGCACTGGATACAAATGAAGAACGGCTGAATATGGCAATGGAATATGGAGCCGACGAAAAAATTCTCGCAGATGGAAACCATTTAGAAGCAGTGCGTCATCTAACAGAGGATATCGGACCTGATATTATTATCGACTTCGTAGGAGAAGATGATACCCATAAAGAAAGCATGGAAATGCTGAAAAAAGGTGGCCATTACTTTGTAGTAGGCTATGGGGGAGCACTCCATGTCCCGTCTCTTGATGTGATTAACAATGAGTTAAACATTATTGGAAGCCTGGTCGGGAACTACACACAGCTATATGAATTAATGAAGCTTCATGCGAAAGGGAAAGTGAAGCTTCATTCTACCTCTTATCCAATGAGTGAAGCGAATGAAGTGCTGCAGATGCTTGAAGAAGGGAAGATAAATGGCAGAACAGTACTGGTGCCATGAGAATAATGTGATTTGCAATAAGCTGTTTTCAGAAACTTTGAAGACAGCTTATTTTTTTCTGTGTACAGTCTGAATATAAAATAAATAAATTTTTTCTTGAAATAGAACAAATGTTCGTATATGCTGTATAAAAAGGAGGAAGGCAAAAATGGATTCTGTCATGATGAAAGGGTACCGCCTGAGAAAAGACGGCTCCTACCCGATGATTGTATCGAACAAAGCCATTATTCCCCATGCGAAACATTACGAATTCGACGAAGTACTGATAGCGGTCAGCCGCGAAGATCTGGAGCATCTGCAGTTTTCAATGGAGCGGGACAACTTTTTTAAAAAGCAGAGCCGGACGTATCTGTCGTTGTAAAAAGCAAGAAACAACACAGCGGGACCTCCGCTGTGTTATTGTTATTCGCCTTGCTCTTTGATCCACGCCCAGGCAGCCCTCATGTCAGCTTTATCAAAATGCTTCACGGTAATGCCGGGAAGGATATTACCGGCATTTACAGCAGTCTCCATCCACTTTTTATCGCTTAGCACTGCAAATTTCTGAAACTGTCCCCAGCGTTTGGCATCAAACATATTGCCTTCGATAAGTCCTTTAAGAGTCGTTTTATCAACATCGTTAAAAATAACGAATCCGTTAAACGGCTGATCACTGCCAAACTGCTTTTCTACGAACGCATCGAGGTTTCTTGCATCTTCTCCGGTAATCGTTCCTTTTACTTCCACAGCCACCGTGTGTTTATCTTCGCTCGGAAGAAATGTAAACATCGTATCATCTCCTCTATTTTATTAGTCTGCTTATTACAGGCGTTTCCCTCAAGAAAAATAACCAAACACCGAAAGCGAGTAACGATCGAAAAAAAGTATAATGAAGAAATGGCGGAAGTGAATGTAAAAGAAACGATAACGAGTATAGGATAAAAGAACATAACCGCAGCAAAGACCCCTTCCAGAAGTACGCAGCTTCTAGAAAGGGTCTGTTTATTTTTTCGTTATTGTACTGGTTCAATAGACAAAAATACGTTGTTTCCTGCCTTGACGAAAGAGGGAGGATTAGAAGCTCCAATGAAAAATTTATCTCCATTTAATAAGATGATAGGAGTAACAGGATCATACCCCTGATTTTTAATAAAAGTAAGATCCATTTCAGCTAAGAGATCCCCTTGCTGAACATGCTCTCCTGCAGCCACATGAAGAGTAAAGCCTTTACCGTTTAATTCTACTGTATCAAGGCCCATATGAATCAGAAATTCTGCCTGCGTGTCGGAGCGGAGGAGAATAGCATGACTCGTCGGAAAAACCTCTACAATAGTTCCGTCAACAGGAGAAACAACCTGGCCGTCTGTTGGTTGAACAGCCATGCCATCCCCCATCATTTTTTGTGAAAACACATTATCGGGTATATCTTCTAAAGCAACAATAGTTCCGGTTAACGGAGAAATAATCGTGCTGCTTTGCAGGGCAGAATCAACAGCCGCTGCAGGTTCTTCCTGATGGGAGTCAGCTGAATCATCATGTTTTTCTATAATTGAAAGGATTTGGTTTTTTAATGTGTCAGATGTTGGGCCAAAAATAGCCTGCACCCCTGAACCGACTTCCAGTACGCCTGCAGCTCCAAGTGCCTGAAGTCTCGTTTTATCAACAACTCCTTTATTATGGACGCCAACACGAAGTCTGGTAATGCAGGCATCCAGGTTGTTAATATTCTGCTCTCCGCCAAGGGCAGCCAGTACTTCCTGCGCCTTTCCACCGGAATGAGCTTCTTTTGATCTGGACTGATAATCCTGTTTAGTGTATATTCGATTGGATTCTTCGCCGCCGCGGCCCGGAGTCAGCAGATTCCATTTCTGAATAGACCAGCGGAAGACAAAATAATACGTTAGAGCAATAGGAAGGCCTATTAAAGGCACGTACCACCATGGTTCTCCTACACCCGGCAGAACACCGAATAAAATGAAATCGATAATGCCTGAACCGCCGGCGTAGCCAACATTTACGTCTAGGATATACATAGACATAAAGGAAAGACCTGCCATCAAAATATGAAATACATAAAGCAGTGGAGCAACAAATAAAAATGTGAATTCTAATGGTTCAGTAATACCAGTGAGAAAAGCTGTAGCTGCGGCAGTAAATAAAAGACCGCCGACGGCTTTTTTGTTTTCAGGTTTAGCCATATGGTACATAGCAAGTGCCGCAGCAGGAAGGCCGAAAAGAACGAAAGGAAATTTTCCTGCCATAAAGCGTCCGGCTGTTATTTCCACAGCTTCATTCATCTGCCTGTCCGCCAGCTGTGCCATGTACATAGCGGTGTCTCCTGATACTACGGAGCCGGAAAGGGTAGTATACATTCCACCGACTTCAGAGAAGCGAATAGGAATATAAAAAATATGGTGAAGGCCAAATGGTATTAATCCACGTTCTACAACGCCATAGATAAACATATAAAAAGGAGGTGTATTTTCTCCTGATAAAGAAGCGCCTAATGAATAAATGGCGTCTTGAATAAGAGGCCAGACAAGAGAAAGAATCAATGCTAGTCCTATCGAATAAGCTGCTGTAATAATAGGCACAAAGCGAGCGCCTCCGAAAAAAGAAAGTACCTCCGGCATTTTAAAGTCATGGTATTTGTTATAAAGGGAAGCGGCTAGAAAACCCATTACAATCCCCCGAATACTCCTACCTGAAGCGTAGGGACCCCGAGTTCAAGAACGTAGCCGGGCTCTGATATATTATCAGTAGATATGCCCAGTACAATACCGATAACAGTATGCATAATCATGTAGCCGACTAATGCCGAAAGAGAAGCAGCAGCTTTACCACCTGTCCAGCTTCCGGCAATGCCGACGGCAAACAGCACACCCAGATTTCCAAAAATAGCATTTCCGGCGCCTATCATTAGTTCAGCAGTCGTCTGCCAAAAAGAAGAGTCAAAAAATGGTAAGTACTCTGTTAAATAAGGAGATTGAATAGTCGTGCCTATTCCAAGCAGAAGGCCGGCTGCTGGAAGCAGGGAAATAATAACCATAAACGTTTTACCAATACGCTGGAAAAAATCAAAGTTAAAAATATTTTTCATTTTTACCTCTCTTTTCTTACTGGATTTTAAGAAAACGTATTCATTAAAAGAAGAAAAAGCAGGGAGTAGAATAAAAAATACTCCCTCACATAATATTTAACGTAGTTCCGGCCAAAAACCCTGGTTAGCTTCAATAAGCGCATCCAGAACTTCTCTTGCTTTTGAAGCCGAAACAATCGTGCGATTAAGCGTTAAAGCTTGAAGTGCTTTAGCGTACGATCCTTCCATAAAAGCTTCTGCAGTTAATCTTTCATAAGCATACTGTCCTTCAATCAATCCTTTATAAAAAACAGGAATATCACCCACTGCATATGGGCGGGGACCATTTGCATACAAGGAAGCGGAAACTTCTACCATGGCATCATCCGGCAGATTACTGACAATACCGTTGTTTTTCAAAATAACAATAAAATTATTTCCTTTATTATGCGCGATGGATTCAGCTACAATCAAAATAAACTCACCATGAGCATCATTAACAATAACATTGGAATCCTTTGCTGTTCCCGTTTCTGAAACCCTGCGACAATCATCAAATACTCTTTTCTCGCGTCCATTTTGTACTTCATTAGTTCTGGTAAAAGAAGGATTGAGTTTTTGGAGCACTTTATCTGGATACAAATAATATTGAAGGTATGTGTTTGGCAGATAATCTGGAAAATCACGCACCATCTGTTCCACCATGGCATACGTATCAAGCCATGACTGATCGCGCTGTTCATGATCAGCCGGCCGGAATCCTCCATCGAGGATGGTCTCACGGAGAAGGGGAAGAAGGTCTTTTCCTTCAGGATCATATAAATTTGTGAACCAGCCGAAGTGATTCAAACCGAAATACACGGGATCAAAATCGCGTTCATTCATATTAAGCAGCCGGCCATAGGAGCGCAGCAGATTTTCAGGCTGATCGCATATGTTTAGAATACGCTTATCTTCCGGAAATGCATTCTGCAGGGCAACGGCAACAATAGCTGCCGGGTTGGTATAATTTAAAATCCATGCTTCTTTATTGTGCTTTCGAACGTTTTGAACAAGCTCTATCATATCTTTAATGGAACGCATGCCGTATGCAAAACCGCCGGGACCGCATGTTTCCTGACCGATCAGCCCCATTTCCAAAGGGATTTTTTCGTCCTGCTCCCGCATCGTGTAGCCGCCCGTACGCATTTGTACAAATACAAAATCAATAGATTCGGTAAAGGCTTCATCTTTAGAAGTAGTATAATGAAAATCGATTTCCGGATAGTCTTCGCGGAACAATGTTTTGGCAAAATCGCCTATAACCTGCTGTCTTTCTTCATTTACATCGTACATAATTAATTTTTCAATCGGAAATGTTTCCTGCCGGGCGCAAATACCTTTAAGCAAACCGGGAGTCCAGGTGCTCCCGCCTCCTACAATCAATACTGTATATTTCTTCATCCTGCTCATCTCCCTGTCATTTCTTGTAATCGCTTTATCGAATATAGTGTCATCGTAGAGCATAAAAGAGTATAATTTGAAAAAGTTTCATTTTATAAAACTTTTTCATAAAGGAACGACAAGTTAAAGACATAAAAGGATGAGAGAAAATGTATAATTTTTTAGCTAAATTGTTAAACTTTATTGAATCTTCGACAGATCATACGAAGTCAGAAGTGATTATTGCAGAATATATTCTACGGAATGTGCAGTATATTCCGGACATGTCGATCTATGAATTGGCTGAAGCCTGCCATACGTCGCCTGCTACAATTACCAGGTTCTGCCACCGGTTTGAAAATATATCGTATAAAGAATTGAAAGAATATGCGCGGACTTTTATTGAGTTTAACCATACGGAAGTGGCATTTGAGAATATAGAATCACAGGTAAGTATGGATCAGATTGCTAACTATTATGATGAATTGCAGCAGGCGCTTGAAGAGACACGCCACATGTTTCAGTCAAAAGACGTGCTTGAGGTGGTGAAAATTATTCATGCATCGCAGAAGATCTCTTTTTTCGGTGTTACTTTTTCTCATTTGCTTGCAAGAAACGCGCAGTTTAAATTTATACGTCTTGGAAAAACAGCGCTGGCCTACAGTAACCATGAAAATCAACTGACAGAAGCAGAAAATGTAACAAGCAGAGATGCGGCTATTGTCATTTCTTTTTCAGGAGAAACCCGTTTTATTGTCAGGCTCGTAAAAGAACTAAAAAAACGAAATGTACCAATTATTGCTATCACAAGCAGTTATACGAGTACTCTTGGCAGGCATGCAAAACACGTCATACCAGTCAGTGAGAAAACGCTGGAGCATTATAAGTCTCCAATATTAGAAGAAATTACTATGCTGAGCGCGATTAATTCTATTTATTTGATGTATTCTTCCTTTCTGCATGCTAATCGAAGCCGTAACTAAAAAAACAGCCTATCTGCTTTTACGCGGAAAGGCCGTTTTTTATAAAATAGGACTCAGCAGCCTGGCAAATCCTTCTCTTGCTTTTATATGCCAGGCGCGTCTGTTGTATAGGTCTTTTGTGAGCATGCGGCACTGGGCGGCGTCTGTTTCAAACAAGGACTCCAGCTCGAGCGCTAGCTTGTTGTGGTACACAACAGCATTCACTTCAAAGTTCAGGCGGAAGCTTCTGGCATCGAGATTAGTCGTTCCTACGGTGGAAGCTTCGCCGTCAATCACAAGGGTTTTTGCATGCAGAAATCCGCCGTCATATAAATACGCCTGCGCCCCGTAATCAAGCAGTTCCCCCAAAAACGACCACGAGGCCCACATCACAAAGGGGTGGTCCTTTTTACCGGGAATCATAATATGCAGCTCCACGCCGGAGAGAAGCGCCATTTTGCAGGCATCGATGAAGCTTTGATCCGGAATGAAGTAGGGGGTCTGGATATAGATCCGGTGTTCGGCTCTTAAAATCATATGAATCATCGCATTTTTTAAATGCTCCGTGCGGGAGTTTGGTCCGCTTGCAACAATTTGTACTGCCGCCGTGTCTTCAATTGCATGCGGAGCAAATTCAAACACCACTCCTCCGGATCCGGCCGTTCCGAACCGGCGTAATGCCAGTCCATAATAAAGCGCTCCTGAATCTGATAAACGGCGTCTCCTTCCAGACGAAGGTGGGTGTCGCGCCAGTAGCCGAATTTCTCGGCTTCCCCGAGATACTCCGTTCCCACATTAAAGCCGCCGATGTAGCCGATTTTTCCATCGATAACGCAGAGCTTGCGGTGATTGCGGTTGTTAATCCGCAGATTAATATACTTAAACAGGGACGGGAAGAAAACACGGACTTCTCCTTTATAGGAGGCGAGCTCTTCAAAATCAGAGGACTTCAGGTGCATCGAGCCGATGCCGTCGTAAAGAATCCGGACTCTCACGCCTTCCCTGGCTTTTTCCGTTAAAATATCGAGAAGCTTCCGACCCAGCGGATCCCGCTTAATAATAAAATATTGAATATTAATCTCAGTCCGGGCCTTCTGCATGTCCTCCATCATCTTGTTGAATTTCTGATTGCCGTCATGAAGCAGGGAAATTCGGTTATGAAAGCTGATCAGGGCTTTGCTTCCGCGAAGGTTCATCGCAGCGAGTGAATCGTATTTTGAGCTCGTGTGAATCTTCAGCTTTGCCTTATCGTCGGGAGAATCAAGCTGCGTAAGCTGGGTGTGAATATGTCCGGAATGATAGGCCTGTTCTTCCCGGGTCAGACGGTAGAAGTTTTCTTGTTTCATCTGCCGTCCTAAAAATAGATACAACAGGAAGCCGATAATAGGCAGAAAAAACAGGATAAGCAGCCATGCCCATGTAGAACCGGCATCCCGGCGCTCATTAAAAATAAGAAAAATGGCTAATACGAGGTTAACGAATAAAAGAATATTGACGCTCCAGGAAAACCAGTCCATCCTCATTTCTCCTTTATCAGTTGTCTCATAATATTATTGTATTCTATTTAGGAAAGATATGTACTTTTATTATGTAAAGGCCTTTCTCATTAAATTCTAATCTTCATCTCATAGCAGGTTAATCCAATAAAGATACAATATCCTTATACAACAAAGGGGGTATTTTACATGAAAAAAGCAATAGTAGGATTGTCGGCTGTATTTCTATTGGCGGCCTGCGGGGATGACGTGGTAGATATGGAAGAGGAGTCCTCGGGCAGCGGAGAACAGTCCGTACAGGAGGAATCAACAGAAGCGGACAGCCAGGCAGATGAGGAAGGTTCAACCATGGAGCAGGAAGAATCGGCAGAACAGGTGGACTCTGCGGCTGAAACGCAGGGACAGGCATCGAATGTACATGAGTTTGATCTGCACCTGGAGTTCTTAAACGATGAAGAGTGGGAATATGAATACGAGCGCGATAACAGCCAAGGCATGGAAGTGGACCGGGACGGCGAAGAAGCCATTTTGGGAGCTGATGCGGAAGCTGAAATCAAAGGACTGCTCGGAGAGATCAATATTACAACGGATCGTCCGCTGCTCGACATGAAGCAGGAAGTACTGGAGGCGCTGGATGTGTCCGAAGATGAGTTGGAGGACATGGATCTGGAAATCGAATATGACGGTGGAGAAACAATCGAATTTGATCATGAAACTGCAGGTGGAGGAGACACCGGTACTGCACGACAGCTGGATATGGACATTGAGCTGACAAACGGCGGCAGCTGGGAATACGACTACGAAGCCGATGAGCCTGAAGCTGAAATAGAGCAGGGTGATGGAAGAGAGATAGAAGGAGAGGAAGCAGTATCAGAAGCAGAGGCACTGCTTGATAATATTTCTATTACGATGGACTATTCTATCGATGAAATGAAGCAGGAAGTGCTGGATGAGCTCGAACTGAACGAAGAAGACGTGCAGGATTTTGATATAGACGTGGAATATGAGAATGGGGAATCCGTAAAGTTTAAGCATGATAAAGAATAAAAAAGGTCCTGCAGGATGGTGTATGCCGCCCTGCAGGCTTTTTTGTTGTACAAAATATATTCAAAAGTAAAACAAAGACTAAAGAACTAAAAAAAGTAAACTAAAAGAGATTAAATACCTATAAAAAGAGAGAAGATTTAGTTTTTTATCCGAATAAATGGTAAAATAGAGAAAAGACAAATAGAGATAGAGGAAAAAATGGAAGTGCTGTCGTCCTAATGCAGCAATAGACAGCAGGGGTAAAAAAAGGAGGAAAAGGTATTGAAAATCAGTGTGGTTTATGGAAGTGCAGTGCCGCTTGAAAACATAGAAATGCTCACGCGCCATGTGATTGAAGGAAAGCCAGACGTAACGGAAATTTATTTAAGAGATTATCACATGAAAATAGAGATCAGATACAGCAGTCGGGAGAAAAAGATGAATATATCCAGATTATTGACCAGATAACAGGGAGCGATGTGCTTATACTTGCTATGCCTATGTACTGTTACGGCATGTCGGGATTAATGAAAACATTTGTCGACAGATGGCCGCAGGTTGATGAAGAAGAGCCTTCCAGACATTTTATGAAAGCGATGCGTGGAAAGCAGGTATATTTAATTATTACAGGAAAAGACGATCCTCGTAAAAAAGCGCTCCCGATCATCCAGCAGTTTAACTATATCTGCCGGGCGGCAGGCATGGTCTTTAATGGATATCTGATTGGGGAAGCAGTCAATCCGGGGGATATTGAAAAAGATAAAGAAGTGATTAATCAGGCTAGAGCGTTGAACGAGCTTCTCGGTCAAAAACAGCAGTCCAATGAATTAACTTCATAAATAAACCCCTTGAACCAGGCTGGCTGGTTCAAGGGGTTTGTTATTAGGCGTTTGTATGCCGGCGTCTGTTTCTCATCCACAGGAGGCCGCCAAGTCCTGCTGCAGCAAAACCGCTCATCATCCATGCGGCATAGTGGGAGGCAGTTTCCGGAAGGGCGCCGCCTTCTTGTACGTCGAGCTCTGGTGTTTCCCGGTAATCGGTGGCCTGCTCGTAGTCGTACGCCATGCCGATAAGATCTGCTTCACTCCACTCTTCTCCAAAAAAGGCAAGGGAAAATGGAGAACCGCTTTCGTAATAGCCGGCCGGTACGGTAACAAGCGGAAGGCCGCTGATATTAATTTCCGGCACCGTGGTGGCTTCAATATTTGCTTCCTGATCGGCCAGAGGTGGAATTTCTTCTGCCATCTGCGGGTATACAAAGCCGTCGAGATCCTGTTCTTCCATCACGTTATTGATGATCTGGAGATACTCTGCTTTCGCTTCCTCGAATTCACTCTGATCCGGCATCGTTTCCGGATCTTCGAGCGTTCCTTCAAAGTCCACACCGCGTTCCACTAGAAAACGAAGCGGTCCTTCTTCTGTCCAGGGCACTTCTCCGGCTTCTTCAAATACATCATTTACGTTTAATGATTCATTTCCAGGATCCAGGTCCTGCAAGTAGTTGTTTAGGTCGTAAACAAAAGCATCATAGCCTACGTTTCCTGTTTCCTCAGTGAAATCCGCAAGTCCGCTGCCTTCAAAAGGATCACTGATCACTTCAGCTCCCTGGGCTTCCAATTCTGCGACAGAGCGGTCGTACAGCTCCTGCGTTTCTGCGCTGAGCTCTCCATCTTCCCGCCACTCGGCGCCGTACAGGCCGATTCTTTTACCTTCCAGAGTTTCATCATCTAATGACGCAGTATAACCATCTTCTGGTACATTGCCGGCTGCAGCTTCCGTTTTTGGATCTCCTTCATCCTCCCCTGCGATAACGTCAAGCATGAGAGCGGCATCCTCTACGGTACGGGCATGAGGACCGAGAACATCACGTGTTCCGCCGGCAAGGGGCGTTACGCCTGTTGTCGGTACAAGGCCGAAAGTAGGCTTGACGCTGGCTAACGCCTGGGCTGCGGCAGGGTTTTGAATGGATCCGCCGGTTTCTTCAGCGATTCCCATCATGGCAAAATTGCCGGAAACCGAAGCGGCGGTGCCGCTGCTGCTTCCGCCGGGTGCCAGACGTGGATCGACAACGTTAAACGTATCGTCGGCCCAGCTTGTAGAGGCATTGGTACCCGAAGCGCTGAACGCCGGTATGTTGGTTTTTCCAATGATAATGGCACCGGCTTCTTTTAAATCTTCCACAACCGGGGCATCAGATGTGGGGGCAAGCTCAATGCCTCCGGCTTCCTCGCTCAGCGGGGCCCAGCCGAATGTGGTAGGGAAGCCTTCAACGTCGACGGCTTCTTTAATAACGATCGGTACGCCGGCGAGCTCCCCCAAAGGCTCTCCGTTTTCACGCATTTTGTCTATTTCTTCTGCTTCTTCCAGGGCATCAGGATTCATAAAGGTAAAGGCATTGTACGTTTCTTCATAGGTGGCAATGCGGTCTAAGTAGGATTGAACAACTTCTTTGGAGGAATACTCTCCCGATTCAAAACCCTGCTTTAATTCATTGGCAGTAATTTCTTCAAACGCGAAGCTTTCCTCTGCAGACACGGAGGATAGTGGACTAAAAGCGATGGATGCTCCAAAAGCAGTGGCTAAAGCGGTAAGGGATGCTTTTTTTGCAAAAACGTTGACGGGCTTTTTCATCAAATCACGTCTCCTTTAGTATGAAATAGGTAAAAGCATCACTTCTTTTTCATCCTATTTCGGGAGGCGAACGAGTACAAGGAATCTGTTAGATAACCGGACAGCCTTTCTGCTTTCTTTTGTAGATCGGCAGAAGGGATAGACCCACTCATTTTATTGGGTCTATGGTTGTGTATTCGTTTTCTTTTTATCTAATTGTTATGAAAAAGAAGGAATATACAAAAGAATATGGAATGTAGGTAAATGCATAATAAGAGGAGGGCGACAATTATGGCTGCGTCTGAATACTATGACAGCCTGCGTGCTGAGATAGGGGCAGAGTTGATTTACATGCCGAGTACAGCGGCAGTTATCCGCAATGAAAATAACGAAATATTATTCCTGCAGGCTGAAAACGGGGAGTGGGATCTTCCCACCGGCGCAATGGAACCGGGAGAGACGCCTTCTCAGGCACTAATCCGGAAAGTCTGGGAGGAAACGGGGCTTCATGTGCAGCCCATTCAGCTGCAGGGAGTTTTCACAGGAAAGGATTTCAGGCATACATACGAAAACGGTGACCAGGTGGAGTATGTCATGCTCTGCTTTGAGTGCGTAGTGCGGGGAGGACGTCTGGACGGAGGCTCGATCGCCGCGGGCACGGCTGCTTACTATTCCTCCTGTAGTATTCCGCAGCTGGTGCTCCCATACCCGGATTCATTGTTTGCCGATTTTGACCACGCAGCTTCTTTTTTCTAAAATAAAACCCCCTCATCCTAATATAGAAGAGGGGGTTTCATTTAGGCTTCCTGGATCCAGTCCCAGGCTTTGTCGGTTTCATCTTTATCGAAGTGCTTCATCGAGAGGCCGGGCATCAGGCCGCCTGCTTTTGCGGCGAACTTCAGCCACGTTTTATCGCTGAGAATAGCAAATTTATCAAACTGGTCCCGGCGTTTTTCGTTAAAAGTACTTCCTTCTACTATTTGTTTCAAAGAGGTACGATCCACTTCGTTAAACACAACAAACACGTTAAACGTACTGCTGCTTCCAAAGTTTTCTTCTACGTGATGGTCAAGCTGTTCGGCATCTTCTTGTGTAACTGTTCCTTCAATCTCTACTGCGATCGTAGAGGGATCCTCTGTATAAAGCAGGGTATACATAGCAAAATCTCCTTCTATCTTGTTCTATCTCTAGTATTTCCGAATTCGGTATATATTAAACGAAAACAGCGGAAATAGCAACTATAGAAGGAGCCGGCGGCGTTTATTTGTCAGTATTTCTTTTTTTCCGCGAATAGGAAAAATCGATCCAGGCATTAATAAAAAAGACCGCAGCAATATACAGCACATTGGAATAAACGAGAGCACAGGCGATACCGGCAATCATAACGGCGAGTTTGAGTTGAAAAGGCTTTGTTGTCATGGGAAAGCCCCCTTTTGAATATAGTTCAAGCATAAACGATATCGTCGATTTCAACCACATACAGCGCTTTCCACAGTATAATAAAAAGAAAGCAGGAAGAAGCGGCGCATTACTATCTAATGTAAACCACAGGGAGGTCTGTCTATATGGCGGAAAAACTATCATTGGAGCAGAGAGAAGAACTGCTGGGAACATTGAAGGCCCGGTTTGAGAAGCACAGGAACCGGCATGAAGAAATAAACTGGGAGGATGTGCAGGTGAAGCTTGAAGCGAATACCGGAAAGCTCTGGTCGCTCTATGAAATGGAAAGAACGGACGGCGAACCGGATGTAGTAGGCTATGACAGCAAAACAGGAGAATATATCTTTTATGATTGTTCAGCGGAAAGCCCAAAAGGCCGCAGAAAGCTTTGTTACGATCGTGAAGCGCTGGAGGCAAGGAAAAAATACAAGCCGGAAAACAACGCAGTTGATCTGGCTGCATCCATGGGTATTGAGCTTTTAACAGAAGAACAGTACCGGGAACTGCAGAAGATAGAAAGCGTTGATTTGAAAACATCGAGCTGGGTACAGACGCCCGCAGCCATTAGAAAGCTGGGCGGAGCGCTCTTCTGCGACCGCCGCTATGACACTGTGTTTGTGTATCATAACGGAGCGGATTCCTACTATACCTCAAGAGGCTTCCGGGGATTACTGAAAGTGTAAATCCATATTTCACATTGCAGGATCCGGCTGTTACGGCCGGGTTCTTTTTTTATGAAGTATTTATTTGCTTACAAAGCGGAAGCGCAGCTGTTTAATCTAATCCCACAGAAAAATATTTATGATAAAAACCTAAAATATACATACAATATATTAACTTTCGGGAGTATAATAGAACTACATAAACCGAGTAGGTACAAACTCTTTTTTTACATATGCTAATGCCCCTTAGCATAAATAATAGAAGAGGTGAAGGGTCATGTGGATCAAGCTGTTGAAGGTCGCTGCGGTGTTCTTTCTGCTGTTTGTTACCCTGTTTTCGTTTACGCCTCCCGCTGATGCTGCCAGCTCCCAGTATGTAACAAAAGGAAATACCTCAAGTAAGGTTGTCGCGTTAACCTTTGATGATGGAGCGGATGGAACTAATATTCCCAAAATTCTGAATACCTTGTCCGCAAACAACATTAAGTCTACTTTTTTCCTAACCGGATCAGGAACGAACGATCATCCTCAGGCTATTCGAAATATAGCTGCTCAGGGGCATGAGCTGGCCAACCACTCCTACACTCATCCGGATTTCACCAAACTGACCGCCACGCAGATGAAGAGTGAACTCAGCCGTACGGAGACTATTGTAAAAAATACAACCGGGAAATCGACAAAGCCTTTATTTCGGGCACCATTTGGTTCCACTAATTCCTCCGTATTAAAAGCAGTGGGAGATGCAGGGTATACGCATACGATCCACTGGAACATTGATACCGTGGACTGGAAGGGCAATTCCAAAACTGACATTACCAACCGGGTCGTAAAAAACATCGTGCCGGGTTCCATTGTTCTGATGCATACCGGTGCAGGGGCATCAGGAACTCCAGGAGCACTGCCGGAAATCATCAAGCAGCTTAAAGCAAAGGGGTATAAATTTGTAACCGTGTCCGAACTGTTGAAAATCAAAGCGTCCACGCCGCCGGCCGATACAGGCACCACGTATACCGTGAAAGCCGGCGATACGCTGTACAGTATCGCTAATCGGTATAAAGTGAGCGTATCCCAGCTCGTAAGTGCAAATAAGCTGAGCAATGCAGGAATTATCCGTGTAGGACAAAAACTTGTGATTCCAGGGAAAGTAACACCCCCATCAACCGGGACAGGTACCACGTATACAGTTAAGGCTGGGGACACGCTCTACAGCATAGCTAATCGATATAATGTAAGCGTATCCCAGCTTGTAAGTACAAATAAACTGAGTAATTCCAATGTGATCCGTATTGGACAGAAGCTGGTGATTCCGGGAAAAGATGCTGCACCTGTTAAACCGGCTCCAACGACCTCGGTAAAACACATCGTTAAATCAGGAGACACGCTGTACAGCCTCTCCCGCAAATACGGTACGACTGTCACTAAAATCAAAACAGCCAACAAAATAGGGAGCAGTAATGTAATTCATGTCGGTCAGGTTCTTACTATACCGAGATAATTAGACGCCCTGTCCTTTGGAGGACAGGGCATTTGTGCATGTTTATAAAAGTAGTACCTTCTTTTTTGAGGACGAATTTGTGTAAAGAAAAGGACTATCTGCCGCAGAGAGCGAATAGGTAAGTGTAGTTACTTTTCATAATAAATATACTTATGGCAAAGGAGCGGGTAAAAATGGCAGCAAAGCAGACGGTATATGTTAATGAATTCACGGATGGGGTGCTTGATCCGGCGAAAGAGATGGAATATAAAGTGAAGGATGGAGGACACATTATCGCCAATACAGCACCTGGATGCTGGGGACCGATGATTACCCCGGCTCTGCGGGGAGGACATGAAGTAACAAAGCCCGTGTATGTAGAAGGCGCAGAAGTGGGGGATGCGATTGTTATCCGGATCCAATCGATTGAAGTGACGTCGGCCGCCACGGCTTCCGGGAATGATAAACCAGTAGACGGCCGTTTCGTTGGAGATCCATTCGTGGCAGTGAAATGTCCGGGGTGCGGCACTATGCGTCCGGAGACTACCATTGACGGCATAGGCCAGACCGCTGTCCGCTGCAATACGTGCGGCGAGGATATCACGCCATTTGTCTTTACGAATGCGTATACGATGGCTTTTAATCAGCAGAAAACAGTAGGGCTGACGCTTCCTCAGGAAGCAGCGGAAAAAATCGCAGGCAGCGCGAAAGAATATATGAATACTCCCGAACACTCCATCCAAAACCCGGTCGTTACGTTTGCGCCCCATGAATTTGGTTGGAGCCATGGCAAGACTGCGCCCATTTCTGGGCCAGCTGGGTACCACACCTTCCCGGGCATTGCCAGATTCTCACAATGCCGGCGATTTTGGCCAGTTTTTAATTGGGGCGCCGCATGAGTTTGCCGTAACGGAAGAAGAATTGGAGGAGCGTACCGACGGCCATATGGATATTAACCGGGTGCGTCAGGGTGCCGTAGTGATCTGTCCGGTAAAAGTTCCGGGTGGAGGAGTATATCTGGGAGACATGCATGCGATGCAGGGGGATGGAGAGATCGCCGGCCATACGACGGATGTATCCGGCATCGTTACTCTTGAAGTGCAGGTAATGAAAGGACTTAACATTGAAGGACCGATGCTGCTTCCGGTCACAGAAGACCTTCCTTATCTGGCCAAACCTTTCTCCGATCAGGAAAAGCAGGAGGCCCTTGCCTTAAGCCGCGAATGGGGGGTAACAGAAATGGAAGAATCGTATCCGATTTCCTTTGTCGGAACGGGAGCTGATTTAAACGCAGCTACGACCAATGGAATGGAGCGCGCTGCCAAACTGTTTGGCATTGACGTGCCGGAGGTTATGAACCGCTCGACTATTACCGGATCGATTGAAATCGGACGTCATCCTGGAGTCGTAACGGTAACATTTCTGGCTCCGCGTCCTTATCTGGAAACAAATGGCCTGCTGCCGCTTGTCAAAGAACGATACGGCAGCTGATCAAGGAAGCCCACGGGCTTCTTTTTTTCAGGACTGATTTATTGGAAGAAGAAAAAGAGTAGGGTACTATAGAGAACGGATAGATAAATAAGGAGTTGAAATCGATGAAAGAATTAACAGGAATGCATCACGTTACGGCTATTACAAGCAGTGCAGAGAAAAACTATGAGTTTTTTACGTATGTTCTCGGCATGCGCCTCGTGAAAAAGACAGTAAACCAGGATGACATAAAAACCTATCATCTTTTCTTTGCCGATGACAAAGGCAGTGCCGGGACAGATATGACGTTTTTTGATTTCCCGGGTATACCGAAAGGCCAGCACGGCACCAATGAAATTGCCAAAACGTCTTTCCGCGTGCCGGATAATAAAGCGCTTGACTACTGGGTGGGTCGTTTCGAACGCCTGAATGTTAAACACCACGGAATCAAAGAGCGTTTTGGGAAAAAGAGGCTGGCGTTTACAGATTTCGATGATCAGCAGTATGAGCTTGTGTCTGATGAAACAAATGAAGGCGTGGCTGCCGGCACACCATGGCAGAATGGTCCGGTTCCGCTGGAGTATGCGATTACCGGCCTCGGCCCGATTTATGTAAGAGTAGATAATGTGAGCCAGTTTAAAGAAATGCTGGAGAAGGTCCTGATGTTCCGTGAAATCGATCAGGATGGCGCCTTTCATTTATTTGAGACAGGAGAAGGCGGAAACGGCGCACAGATTATTGTAGAGTACAACGTCATTCTTCCCCCGGCCCGCCAGGGGTATGGAACGGTTCACCATGCGGCTCTGCGTGTAGATGACCGCCCGGCACTAGAAGAATGGATCGGCAGGCTCGATCAGTTCGGCTTCCAGCACTCCGGTTACGTGGACCGCCATTTCTTTAAATCGCTGTACACTAGAGTAGCGCCGCAGATTTTATTTGAATTTGCGACAGACGGACCGGGCTTTATGGGAGACGAACCATATGAAACGCTTGGGGAGAAGCTGTCGCTTCCGCCTATGCTTGAATCGCAGCGGGAAGAAATCGAAAAAATGGTGCGGCCGATTGATACGGTACGAAGCACCAAAGATATGACAAAAGAATAAGCATAAAGGCCACTGCCAAAAAACTTATTTTGTAGATGTCATTTTTCATTTATATTAGAAAAAATATCCATCAAAAACCTCGTATTCCTGTTGAAAGGAATACGAGGTTTTTTCTGTTACCCTAATAATCTTTTCTGTTAAAAATGAAAGCTGCTGCAAATTCAAGAAAGATCAGGCGGTGACTCGAGCAGAAGAGCCATCGGTGAAGCTAAAGAGGCTGCTTTTCCTCTTTAGCTTAAGGCTAGGCCTGCCGAAAGCTTCCGCCTGATCCTGTATCTATCTTTTTATCAGATCACCATATAAAAGTCTCGTTTTTTAAATGGACTTTTTGGAAAGCATCTTTGTTTCTAAATATTGTGTATCCCATGTCTCATGTGGTAAATATAAATGAAAGTATAAAAGTAAGCAGACAGACGATAAACAGAAGGGCGAGGCTGTAGCGGAGCGTAAATTTAAACAGCTCGGATTCTTTGCCTGTCTGTTGAACAGCGGCAGTAGCAATAGCAATAGACTGCGGGGAAATCAATTTACCCATGACGCCGCCTGCAGTATTTGAAGCAAGCAGAAGAGCCGGGCTCGTCCCGATTTGATTGGCTGTAACAACCTGGAGACTTCCAAACAGGGCATTGTTATTAACGACAGAACCGGTCAGAAACACGCCGATCCAGCCAAGTACTGGGCTTACAAAAGGAAAGAACATCCCTGTCTTCGATAAGGCTAATCCCATAGAGGCACTGAGTCCTGCATAGTTGGAAAGGTTCGCAAAAGCCATAACAAGACAGATGGTCAATACAGGAAGCCACAGCTCTTTAATCGTCTTTCCCAGGACCCGCATGGTCTGAAAGCCATTTAGAGATGGAAAAAATGTGCTCGTCAGCAGAATAGATACGAAAATAGCGGTTCCGGTTGCAGATAAAAGATTCACGCTCCATACTGCATCCATGGCCGTTTCCACGGCGGCAATGGGAGGAAGCTGCATCACCTGCTGATGAAGAGCCGGCATCTGGACGGCTAATGTAGTGGAAGCAAATCGTCCGCCTTCGGCAAACAAGGCCTGAAAAGAAGGCAGGCTCCAAACGGCAATAACCGCCGTTAAAATGTAGAAAGGAGACCAGGAGACGATAATTTGTTTAAAGCTGTAGTGTTCCTTTTCAGGAAGCACTTCTGCACCGGGTTCCCGGTAAATGGTTTTCGGCTGCCACGTACGGAGAAACACAGCAAGTGCAACCATACTGAGCAGAGAGGATAAAATATTGGCAAGCTCCGGCCCCATAAATACAATCGTCACGACCTGGGCAAGAGTATACGTACCGCTCACAACGAAGAGAGCAGGAAGGATTTCCTTTACCCCTTTCCGGCCATCAAGAATGAATATAAGAATAAATGGCACGGCAAAGCTGATGCCGGGAAGGATCCAGGCGAGCATGCGGGAAAGTTCCAGTGTTTCCAGGCCCCCGACCTGAGCGCCGGTAATAACCGGAATACCAATAGCGCCGAATGCGCCTGATGCAGCATTGGCGATCAGGCAGAGTCCGGCCGCTTTTAAAGGCTTAAATCCTAGCGTCACCAGAAGGGCGGCGCTGATAGCGATAGGAACACCAAATCCGGCAGCCCCTTCAAGAAAGGCGTTAAAGCTGAAGCCGATCAGGAGAAGCTGGAGGCGGTGATCCTGGGAAATGTTAGCGATACTGCCGCGGATAATATCGAATTTACCGGTTTCTACGGCTATTTTATAAAGCCAGACGGCCATAATGACGATATAGCCGATCGGCCACAGCGCTCGTCCAAAGCCCAAAATCACAGCTGAAAGAGCGGTAGCCGCCGGCATATCAAAGAAAAGAATGGTAATACCTGTACATGCTGCAAGAGATAAGGCAGCCGCATACACTCCTTTCATTTTGAAGACGGTCATTGCAAGCAGGAAAAGAAGGATAGGAAGAAACGCGATCAGCGCACTGATCCATTCATTGCCAAAAGGGTCATACTGCTGGTACCACATGAAAGGTCATCTCTCTTCTATAATTTGTAGTGTAATTAGTTAGTAAGATTTTTGACAGCTGGTTCCAGCGTATCCTTGAGCGTTTTCATGCTGTGGTCAAACTGCTGCTGTTCTTTTTCGGTAAGCGCCAGCTGTACGACTTCGCGGATGCCCTGACGGTTTACAATCGTCGGCACGCCGGCATATACGTCTTTTGCTCCGTATTCCCCATCCAAATAGGCGCTTACGGTAAGAATGCAGTTTTCGTTCCCCAGAATCGCACGCGTGACGCGGGCCAGACTCATTGCAATACCGTAGTAGGTAGCCCCTTTTTTCTGGATGATATGGTAGGCGGCATCGCGGACGTTTTCGAAAATTTTGTCCAGGTCCTCTGCCTTGTAGGCTGGATTGGTTTTTATATACTCAGTGATGGGCACACTGCCGATTGTCGCACTGCTCCAGACGGGAAGTTCGGTATCGCCGTGCTCGCCGATTACGTCGGCATGGACGTTGCTTGCAGATACGTTAAAATAATCGCTCAATAGAAATCTAAAGCGCGCCGTATCAAGCGTCGTACCACTGCCAATTACACGGGAGGCCGGGAAACCGCTGAACATTTTAACAGCCTGGGTAAGAATATCAACCGGGTTGGTGGCGACAAGGAAAATACCGTCGAAATGATTTTCCATTACCTGGTCGACCAGTGTTTTAAAAATTTTCATTTTTTTTCCACCAGATCAAGGCGGGTTTCGCCGGGCTTCTGGTTGGCGCCTGCGCAGATGCAGACAATATCTGCTTCCTTGCAGTCGCTGAAATCGCCGTACCATGTATTTGTAGGAGATGGAGCAAATGCTTTTCCGTGATTTAAATCCATTACGTCTCCGATTGCTTTTTCTTTGTTTACATCAATAATAACCAATTCCTCGGTAATTGCCTGATTAATTAAGGCAAAAGCATAGCTGCTTCCAACAAGACCTGCACCAATCAGTACTACGCGGTTTACTTTTTCTTTTTTCATCGTATCCATATGAATCACTCCTTTTTAGTAATCATGTGAATTACTTCACAAGTTAATTGTGCAACATTTCACAAACTTTAGCAAGAGGTATTTTTGCTTTTTTTCTGTTTTTGAAAATGGCAGAATACGAGGGGTGGATGGATAAAAAACACGCGGGTCCATTAAGGGCTGCCTCCTTTTCTATGAATAAAGGACGCTGTAACGGAAGAGGAAGAAGAAAGAATCGTGCTGTTACGTTTAAAAATATCACAATTTTTAGAAAATAGATATCCAATAATAGGAAACTTCTGTATGACCGTGTAAAAAAAGCCGTCCGGCACACCCGGGCGGCTTTCGTTATGAGGCAGGAGGATTCTGTTTAGGGTTTTATTAAGTACGGCTTCCGCCGCTGCCCGCTTCTTAAACCAGCGGTAAACAAAATAAAAAATCAGGAGAAACACGCCGTACACCATCGCTGCATAAAGAAGCTGTGACGGGTTGGTCGTAACGAGTGTTCCAATCGTTGCAAATAAAATCATCGAGGGGATTTTGCCGAGCGATGAAGCAACGGCGTAAGGAAGAAGCCGGATGCTGCTTAAGGCGGCATAGCAGTTAACGATGATGCTTGGAATAACCGGAATCAGCCGGGTAACAAACAGAGTAAAGAACGCATTTTTTTCAAAAAGCACTGTGATCCGCTCCAGAGCAGCATATTTATTAATGATGCGGCGGCCAACGTCCTGAAATCCATAACGAACGAGTAAAAACATTAAAATGGAAGCCATCGCAGACCCAAACCAGACAAGAAGCGAACCGAGAACCGCTCCGTAAGCGGCGCCGATAACCCCGCCGATAATAGGGTAGGGAATAATCGGAAACAGGGAAAACAGGACGGCGGCCCCCGCTGTTAAAAAGAAATAGTCCCGGCTGTTTACCTGCAGCCAGTTGTATAAAGATCCTCCATATTGATATATGAGCCAGAACACCCCAACATAAAAAAGCAGTACCACTATCCGTCTCAGCGCCATAACCAAACCCCCGAATAACCATTTGTCTCTACTGTACTCAATAAAAAGAAGGCTGGCAAAAAGAAAGTCCTGCCAAAAAAAAGTACCGGCTGCAGGCCGGCACTTTTTCATTCTATAGGGTTATACGCGTTCTTCCCACTTGTCTTTTTCAGTCTGTTTCATCGTGTCTTCTGTTTCCTGTGGATGCGCGGTACGGAAGGCATGGTGATCGGATTCAATCACTTCCACCATTTTATTGATCATGTCTTCCGGATCATACTGCTGATCAAGAATAGTTTCTGTTTCTTCAATCGAAGAGCGTTTGGTGAAGTTTTCTTTTTCATCATACCATTTCCATTTTTCTTCAAACATACGGTCGTTAAATCCTGTTTCAAACGGGCCGGGATTAATGGTGGCAACCTGCACGCCGAATTCTTCAAGCTCTGCTTTCATCGTCTTCGCAATTGCTTCGATAGCGTGCTTGGAGGAGCTGTATGCGCCGAGGTAAGGCATCGCTACAATACCAACGATAGAACTAAGGAAAATGATCTTGCCCTGCTTTTTGTTCACGAATTTTTTTGCCGCAATCTGGGCGTTTTCCAGCGTGCTGAAGACGTTTGTTTCGTATACTTCACGCACCCGGTCCACTGGAATTTCCGAAATCGGGCCGCCTTCACCGATCGCTGCATTGGCGACAAATACGTCATAATCGTATTCTTCGATCAGCTGCTGATCGCGTCTGCTCGTCACATCAAGCTTAATCACTTCCAGTTTGACGCCTGCCGCATCGGCTGCTTCGCGAAGGCTCGTTACCTGGGAAATAATTTCAACCGCCGCAATCACATGATGGCCTTTTTTTGCCAGACCAATTGCTGTGCCTTTTCCAAGACCGGTTCCTGCTCCTGTAATAAATATGGTTTTACTCATTTGAATATCCTCCTTCATAGTCAAGCTCATCTAAACAGAGTACCCGTCCAGGCACATTCCGAAACTATGTAGAAATACGCCTGCAGGCTTAGACATAAATATGCCGGAGGCTGCTGATGCAGACCGAAAATGAATCGTAAAATAAAGCTAACGAAAGGAAAGGAGGAAAGAAAATGAAAAAATTTGGATTGATTGTTCTTGCCCTGTTCGCGGTGATTGTTCTGCTTGCCAACCTCGGTCCGCTCCTGCTGCTGGCACTTGGTGTGTTCGCGGCTTATGCCGCCTACGTACAGTATCAGAAAAGCTTCAGCACAGGAGGCAGGATACTCTGGGTTCTCCTGGGGATTACCGGTATTGTACTCGCAGTATCCAATATTTATGCCATTCTGGGCGCGTTGGCCGCTTGGCTTTTATACTGGTGCTGGGAAAAGTACAAAGGGCTGAACGAAGCCCGCAGCTTTAAAGACCACGATGATCCATTTTCAAGCTTTGACCGGGAATGGTCCAGACTTCAAAAATAAAGGAGGATAAACATGAGCACTCTATGGATGAAAATGAAAGAAACGATGGATACGGAAATGCAGCACTGGCAGGAGAAAAAGGAGAGACATAATCCGGCCGAGTCGCTGCAGCATTACATTAAGCAGGCCGAACGGGAAACCGAAAAGACGGCAGTCCTTGTAGCGAGACAGCGACAGCTTGTCGACACGTTTACGAAAGAACATGAGGAAGCCTCTGCTATGCTGGAAAAACGCACCTATCAGGCCGAGGTAGTAAAAGAAAAGGGCAATGACGAATTCTATGCGTTTGCGCTCCAAGAAAAAGAAGAATATGAAACCCGCACCGAAAAGCTGGCAGCCATGAAAAAAGAAACAGAAAAACAGCTTGAAGAGATCGAATCCAAATATGAAAGCATGAAGCATAAAGTCAAAGATATGCACATCAAGCGGCTGGAATTAATGGGTAAAGAAAATGTGTTCCGGGTCAATTACAATAGCCGGAAAGTGTATAATGAAGAAGAAAATGCAGCGGCCGATCACTTCTCCGACATGGAGCGGTATTTGGACGGGCTGGCCCACTGGGAAAAGGATGACGAGGAAAAACAGTCATTTGACGAGCGGGTGGCAAGGCTTGAAGAGAAATAATCAAAGGGGGGCAGCGGGTCCCCTTTTTTTCTACATAACAGCGTGAAGAAAGGAGAACGGCGATGCTTTCCAGAATTTCAACAACAACGATAAACACAGTCGGCCTGATTGCTGTCATTCTTTTAGCCATAGAGCTGTTATTTACAGACGGCGGTATTATTTTTTCCCTGTTATTTTTTGCCGTTCTTCTTTTTTTAGGTAAAAAATTTATGAAACGAACGCTTGGAAAGGTGGTCTTCTGGATAGGCGCTGTCGGTTTGGGACTGTCGGCTCTCAGCACGATTTCGGTACGGTTTGCCATTGTGGCATTCTTAGTGCTTCTGCTTATCCAGAACCATAAAAAACGGGAACAGCCGGATGAACTGGTTCCTTCATTTTTAACAGAAAAACCGGACAGGCAGAGGGAAGCCGAGCGTCCACTGCTGAAAAATAGATTTCTGGGCAAGGAAAAGACGCTGGAGCAGCCCTACGGCTGGAAACACATTAATATAACCGGAGGCGTCGGAGACCGTATTATTGATACAACGAACACCGTTCTCCCGGAGGAAGCCGTTATTGTCATAAGGCACGGCATGGGCAAGGTAACGATCTATGTGCCGTACGAAGTGAAGTTCAGCCTGTATCATAGTACGGTATTCGGCCATGTATTTTTGCCCGGTATGGAAAAAGAGCGCTTGTTTAATAAATCGATGATTTATCATTCTGAGGAAGAGGAACCGGAAGCGGTACATCTGCAGATTTTTACTTCCATTTTGTCCGGAGATCTGGAGGTGAAACGCAGATGACCCTGCTGATGAAACAGATAGTTATAGGTATTGCGGCATCGCTGCTTATTGGGCTGCTGATTTTGATTATGACCTTCCGGGTATTTGAGCCGGTATCGCTGCGCATACTATGGGAGGCAAGGATAGGGGATCTCCCCTATGCATTTATGGTGCCTGCTGTGCTCGTTACAGCGGGGGCGGTACTGGGCCTGATTTCTGGATTATACTGGCAGCATAAGTGGCAGAAAGCAATTATAGAAGCTTCTTCGTTAGTCAGAGGGGAAAGACTTCCAAGACAGGATCAGGAGGCACTGCCCGAGCTCAGACAGCTTCAGAAGGCGTTCAGGGAGCTGGAGACGCAGGCGGAGCTTCAGGCAGAGCGAAGCCAAAAGCTCGCAACCGAACGGGCGGAGGAAAGGCAGCAGAGTCTGCAGGAAGTTATTGAACAGGAACGCACCCGGATTGCCAGGGAGCTTCATGATTCCGTCAGCCAGCAGCTTTTTGCGGCATCTATGATGGTTTCTGCTATTACTGATGAGGAAAAGGAGATAGCGGATACTTCCAAAAAACGCTGGAGGCTCGTAGAAGATATGATTATTCAGTCCCAGGTGGAAATGAGAGCGCTGCTGCTGCATTTAAGGCCGGCCGCCCTCCAGGAACAGTCGCTTCAGGCGGGGGTCATTAAACTGGTGGAAGAGCTGAGGGAAAAAGTGCCGCTTGATATTCATATTAAGACAGAAGAATTTCCGATTGAAAAAGGAGTTGAAGATCAGCTGTTCCGTGTCGTGCAGGAAGCGGTATCCAATACGCTTCGCCATGCCAGAGCGCATACCCTGCACGTGCTGCTGATTGAACGAGATCAAACGATTATTCTTCGTATCAGCGATGATGGGATTGGATTTGAAGCGGCAGAAGCACGCACAGACAGCTACGGGCTGACCAACATGAAAGAGCGTGCAGAAGAAGTCGGCGGGCGCTGTAAAATTGTGAGCGTTCCCGGTGAAGGAAGCCGGGTGGAAGTAAAAGTACCGCAGCTGCGGAGGGAGGATCAAAGCGTTGATTAGAATACTGTTTGCAGATGATCATGAAATGGTACGGATCGGCGTCACTGCCTATTTATCATCCCAGCCCGACATGGAAGTAGTAGCAGAGGCGTCCAGCGGAAGAGAGGCAGTGGCAGAGGCATTCAAGCACCGCCCGGACGTCATTCTAATGGACCTTGTCATGAAAGATATGGACGGCATTGAAGCAACAAAAGCCATTATGGATAAATGGCCGTCTGCCAGAATTATTATTGTTACAAGCTTTCTGGACGATGAAAAAGTGTACCCGGCTCTCGAGGCGGGAGCTATGAGCTATATACTTAAAACCTCCAAAGCCGGCAGAATCGCCGATGCGGTCCGGGCGGCATGCAGCGGAGAGTCAATTCTCGAACCGGAAGTGACCGAGAAAATGCTGCATAAGATGAGAAAACCCGTACAGGCTGATCTTTATGAACAGCTCACTGCGAGAGAACAGGAGGTACTTCAGCTGATGGCGGAAGGAAAAAGCAACCAGGAAATTGCCGACCAGCTGTTTATTGCGCTGAAAACCACCAAGGTTCATGTAAGCAATATTCTTGGCAAGCTTAGCGTCCATGACCGCACGCAGGCGGTTGTTTACGCATTCAAGCATGGGCTGGTAAAAGAAGAATGATTGGCTGTTGATAAAACAGAATATATGCAGCAGGGCATTCTTACAACATAGAAGGGAGGGATCATAGTGCCGGACATTCTAGTATTTGATATAGGCGGAACCTACGTTAAGCACGGGATTGTAAATGAAGAAGCAAAGATGAAAAAGAGTGATAAATACCGGACGCCTGAAACATTGGAAGAGCTGATCCACTCGATCAGGCAAATATGGGATAAATCCGGAGCAGTCCAGGGAGCCGCCGTGAGTGCGCCGGGCGCAGTTGGGGAGGATGGAGTAATTTATGGGACCAGTGCGCTTCCTTATCTTCATGGACCAAACATTAAAGCCGCTGTGCAGACGTCCCTTGGATGCCCGGTATACTTAGAAAACGATGCAAATTGTGCAGCCTATGCGGAAGTCTGGAACGGGGCAGGCGCCGATAGGGAAAATATTATTGTCATGACAATAGGAACAGGAATAGGCGGCGCGGTTATAAAAAACCGCGAACTGCATAAAGGGGCTCATCTGCCGGCGGGGAGTTTGGATATATGCTGACCAACTGGAGCAGCCCGACTCAAAAACATGGAGCGAAACAGCATCCATGGAGCGCTTGTGGATAAAGTAAATCAAAAAAAATCACCGGCCGGCGATGCCCTGACGGGGCAGGATGTATACCGGCTTGCAGAGGAGGGGGACGCGGTCTGTAAGGAGGCAATAGCCGATTTTACCGCGATCTGGCAGCAGGCATTTATAATATCCAATACGTCTATGACCCTGAAGTTATATTAATTGGAGGGGGCATCAGTGAAAGAAAGAGTGCAGTAGAGGAAATACAGCACGCAGTAGACAAGCTGGTACACTCGATACCTGATGCCACAATAACGCCTAAAGTACTTCCGTGCAGCTACCGTCAGCATGCGAATATCATAGGAGCGCCTACGGCTTTTTTAATCATCGGTAAAGGGAGAGGCTGTAGATGAAACAAGACGGCTTAAACATCGGTTTTTCCGGCGGGGTTTACGGCCTCCTACTACTGCCTGGGAGGCTACCGAAGGCTGGTGGAGCTCGGACTTGACCACAAGGTACAGGGCATTACATCGGTTTCGGCGGCAGCATTACGGCAGGGGCTGTTATGAAAGCTCTTGCAGACGGTCCTTTTAAAGATGTAAAAGACTTTGATAATAGAGTAACCAAACCTATGACAGACGTGGGTTTGGTTAATATAAGGCGGAAGCTTTTCTGGAAGCTGCTGCGCCGGCCGCATAAGCTGTGGGCTCCCCGTCTGAACTTAAGCATGATGTTTCCGGACATGCTGGAAAAAGAGCTGTATGGAAATATAAAGATGAATGAACTTCCCCATGCTCCGCTCTGGAACTGTAACGCCGCCCTGCCTCAATACAATGAAGGGCTTTTATTTTAATGCTTTTTCAATGGAGGGAGAGAAGATAGGACGGAGTAAAAATATAGATAACATTTCCGTGGCCTTTGCCGTAGCGGTGTCCGCAGCGTACCCAATGATTTTTGCACCTGTTCGTCTTTCCACAAAAGGACTTGCTTTTATAGATACAGATGGAACATCCAGCTATCCGTATGTACTTCCTGAATACCTCTATCTCACGGATGGCGGGGTATTTGATAACTTAGGAAAAATAGTATTCTCCAGGAAGAGGGCGATTTTATTACGATGGACGCCAGCGACAGAAACCGTATTTGGCCGCGGGGTATAAATCGACCTTTCCCACGCGTACCCTGAGGATACTCAATATAAGTATGAGTGAAATGATCTATTTAAGAAGAGAAATATTAAGTAAAGAACACGGAGACGTGGGATTCAGCTTATATTAGAGGAAAGTACAGAAGAGTTCATTCAAAAACAGAAAAGTTTCCCGCCGATCCAACGACTGACATGGGATTATAAGAAATACGAACGGGTGGAAGAGCTTGCGGGTTACCTGCGGACAGATCTGGATGCATTTAATGAAGTGGAAATGAGTGTGCTGCAGTGGATCGGTGCTGTCAGAAGGATGCGGCCTTGAAGTCGCTTTATCCAGAGAGATCCCAGCCGGAAAATGGAAAGAAACTCCTGTATTTCCTTTTGAGGATATTCGTTATGTAGAAAATGTTAAAGGAAGGAGAAAAGCGGGTACTTTGGTAATAATGATACAAAGGGGAAGGAATAATGAAAAAACCTATAGTAATGGCAGCGGGTGCTGTCATGGCCGGTATGGCCTCTGTTTACCTATCCTGGAATGAAAAGCGGAAATTTGAGCGGGATCTACAGCATGCTCATCACGATTACCAAAAGCAGCAGAAGAGGATCTGCAGGTAATACAGAAAGAGTTGAAAAAAGAAGAAAAATAAAGCGCCCTTTTATTTACGTGTAAACGTAATAACCGGGGCGCTTTCCTGTTCTGAAATATCCACCTGATAGGCTGTAAAAAGCTTATGCAGGCCGGTGAATCCTTTCAGCTTTATTACAAATACAATGTCCTGGACAGATACAGTTATTCCGGTCACCTTTTTCACCGTATGGCGCGGCGTCCAGCTCGTATCCAGCGTATCAGCTTCTTCTTTGCTTATATTCTGAAAAGGCAGCACCTTTTTAAATTCCTCGGCCAGCTCGCCTTCTATTGTAAAATAGGGAGACTTCTTTCGGCGGGCTTTGTTTAATTTGACGGCCGTTTCAGGATGGGTAATGGGTGCTTCTTTCGTCCGGCTGCGCAGTATCATCGTCGAGATATGTGTAAAGGCCGGTCACTACATATTTGAACCCTGTTCACGCATTTTTCCGGTTCAAACCCATACACCTTTTTGTTCATTTGAATAATAGGTGGAGCCGTAGCGAAGCTTCTCTGACGTAAGAAAAGAAATCCGTCCGGGAAGCATAGGACCGTCTTCAAATGAAAAGACCCCTTCTTCATCAAAGGATCCTTTTTTCTGCGTCTGGGGCCTGAACAGTCTTGCCACCACCTGGATAGAATATGTTTTTTCAGGAACTTTAAAAAGCAGTGCCTTCATGGTGAGCCATCTCCTTTGTTTCTATACTATATATCTGCTTCCCTTTCTCTTCGTGTTTGTAACCCGCTTCCGTTGAATCCTCTCATGTGAATGTTCAGAATATTTTGTTTGTAAATAACACAAAGCTTCGGTAAATAAAGCTAAGAAGCCACTATGAACGTGAATGAATAAAGCTGTTCTTATAAAAGGAGGAATAATAAATGGTGAGCACGGAAAAGCAGAAGCCAACTCATCCGGACCGCCTGAAAAAGACAAACAAAGTCCTCTATATGGGAGGATACACCGAAGAGCGCAAGGAAACGACCCGCGAGTTGATGGAAAAGTATTTTTTCAAAAAAGGGAAACGAATGTAGAAGAAACACTCCATAAAGAGGAGTGTTTTTATTTGTCTCTAATCAATCTACCAGAATATTTGAAAGCGGATTCATTTATAAGGCAGTATTACGTTATACTATAAAGAAGTTTTCCGCATAAAAGGTGAGGCTGAAAATTATCCAGCAGGTTTCGAACTATTTTAATAAAGACTACATGTTAGAAGGGAGTCTCTATATGACAAACTTAAATAGTATACCTCTTCCCTGCCTATTGGTATCTAAAGATGGAATAGTGATGCAGGCAAATGATGAAGCATCCGGCTGGTTTGATGAGACATCCTTGGAAAATAAATGTTGGAATGACTTAATAGTATATGAAAAACAGCTGACAGTAAATGGTCTTTCGGAAAAATAAGAGCAATAAAGTGCTTTTGCATAAAGTAATAAATTCCGAAGAATCTGCGTATATTTTGTTTTTTCTGCGGAAAAGACTATACGGCACTGCTGAAGAAACGGAGCAGTTACGGCAATCAAACAGGGCACTGGATGCTATTATAGAAAGTTCATATGATGGCATATATATTACGGACAATAAAGGCAACACGTTAAAAACCAATTCGGCAATTGAGCGGATCACTGGTATCCCAAAAGAATACTACATAGGAAAAAACATTCATGATTTAATCAATAGAGGAATATTAAAAGAGTCTATAAGCGATAAAGTGATCAAACAAAAGGCACAGTGAACATAGTCCAGGAGAATTTTAATAAAAAAGAAACAATGCTGACGGGAAACCCTATTTTTGACGAACACGGGGAAGTAGAAAGAATTGTGACTAATATCCGCGATCTTTCCGAATTAAATGAACTGCATAATGAGTTAAACAAAGCGAAAAAACTGAATCAAAAATATGAAAAAGAAATTCAAAAGCTTATACAGGTATCGAATCGTGATCCTAGTATTATTTAAAAAGCAATAAATATTAGAACTTTTTGAAGCGGCGGACAGGCTTGCGGACGTGGACGCCACTATTTTCATAAGCGGAGAAACAGGTGTTGGTAAGGAAATAGTAGCAAAACACCTTTATAAAAAAGCGACAGAGCAGAGACAGGTAAGTTTATAAAATAAACTGCGGCGCGCTTCCGAAAGATTTACTGGAGGCAGAATTATTTGGATACGAGCAGGGGGCCTTTACGGGAGCCGGAAAAAAAAGGAAAGCCGGCGTATTTGAGCAGCAGGGACCAGGGCGTACTTTTTTTGGATGAAGTGGGGGGAGATGCCTGAAAATCTGCAGGTGAAAAATGCTGAGAGTTCTTCAGGAAAAAGAAAATACAGCGAATTGGAGGCCACTAAAACACTTCAGGTGGATACGAGAATTATTACAGCTACGAATAAAGATTTAAACAAATGGTGGAAAAAAGGAGAGTTTCGGGAGGATTTATATTACAGACTGCATGTGATTCCACTAAATGTACCACCATTAAGAGAAAGGAAAGATGATATTCTCCCTCTTGTTCATTATTTTCTGCATGAATATAACCAAAAGTATAGTATGTCAAAAGTGATTTCAAAAGATTTAAAAAATTATTTTTATAATTATTATTGGCCGGGAAACGTAAGAGAGTTATCAAATATGATCGAACGACTTGTGTTGACCGTACCTTTAAAAGAATTAAGCATTAATGATCTGGCCGGAAGAATATCATAGAGAGTCAACTTCCATGCAGTCATCAGAAGGAATGTCATTAAAAGAAGCAGTCGAGCAGGCTGAAATACAGCATATTAAAAAGAAGCACTGAATAAGTGTAAAACGACATACGATGCCGCGGTTTATTTACAACTAGTCAGGCAACGATCGTAAGAAACTTCAAAATATAATTTATCCACTTAAATAATAGATTAATTCATATTTGGATCATCATTCATTTTTGAATTTTATGTATTGTAAGCACTTACATTGGAAATTAATTCATTTTTGAATGATCTGCATTATAAAAAGAGGAAGCTGGAGAGTCCAGCTTCCTCTTTTGGCGTTAAACAAAAAAAGACAAGGCGTCAGAAGAGGGTTTTTCATCATTGTTCTTCTTATTGTGCAAAGTTGGCATAATAATTGCTTTAATAAGACATAGATAGAAAAAGGAGGGCTTATTTTGACAGTAATTGCTGAAGAGGTAGCGCAGATGAAAGTAATGATTCGTAATTTTGTGGAAAACGAAGTGGAGCCACTTGCCCAGCAGATAGAAGATGAAGATCGGATTCCGGAACATCTAGTAGAAAAAGCAAAAGAGCTCGGGGTATTTGGTATTAGCATTCCGGAAGAATACGGCGGCATTGGTCTTGATGCAACAGGCAAAGCGATTATATTAGAACAGCTTGGGCGGACACATAATGGATTTGTTTCTTTAATCAGTGCTCATACAGGGATAGGAAGTACCGGGCTCGTGAAAATGGCAGGAGAAGAATTAAAGCAGAAATACTTACCGCGTATGGCAACAGGAGAGTTGTTAGGGGCATTTGCTTTATCGGAGCCGGGTGCCGGATCTGATGCTACCAATTTATCCACCCAGGCTGAAAAAAAGGGAGATAAATGGATCTTAAATGGGATGAAGCATTACATTACCAATGGTCCTATTGCCGATGTAGTAACGGTATTTGCTCTGACAGACCGTGAAAAAGGAGCTAAAGGCGGAATTACGGCATTTCTAGTGGAAAAGATTTTCCCGGTTACATTGTAGGAAAACAGGAAAAAAAATGGGCTCCGCGGCTCTTATACGTGCCAGCTTATTTTTGAAGATTGTGAAATTCCGGAAGAAAATGTGATCGGCGAGGTTGGGATGGGTTATGTGAATGCTCTTCGTATTCTTGCAGAAGGACGCATTGGACTTGCAGCCAGAGCGGTCGGCTCTTGTGATAAGTTAATCGAAATGTCCGCCACTTATGCGAAAGAAAGAATTCAATTTAAAAAGCCTATAGCTGAAAATCAAGGCATTCAATGGATGCTTGCTGATATGGCAACAGAAACGGAAGCCGCCCGTCAGCTTACATTAAAAGCCGCTTCTTTAATTGATGAAGGCAAAAAAGCGATCAAAGAAGCTTCGATGGCTAAAATGTTCGGTTCCGAAGTATTTAACCGCGTAGCGGATAAAGCGGTCCAAATCCATGGAGGCATGGGATACATTGCGGAGTATCCAATTGAAAGATTTTACCGGGATGCAAGAATAACAATGATCTATGAGGGGACAAACGAAATACAACGAATTATCGTAGCGAAGCAGGTATTAAACGAAGTGTAAGGAGGGGAAGCATGGAAGTTCAGCCGTGGCACCGCTTTTATGGAGAAGGGGTACCGGCAGAAGTAGAAATTCCAACGATGGAAGTTTTTAAACTGCTGGAACGCTCTTATAAAGATTATCCAGAATATACAGCTATTATAGATGGCGAACGAATATGGTCCTATAAAGAGCTTTACGAAGATGCCGTCTGCCTTGCGGCTTCTATGAGAGAAGAAGGCTTTAAAAAAGGCGAACGGACAGCACTGATGCTCTCGAATTCGGCTGAATATATTATTTCATACTTTGCCATCCAGAAACTCGGCGGCATTGTTGTGCAGGTTAACCCTATGTATCAATCGTCGGAAATTCAGTATCTAATAGAAGATTCCCAGCTGTCCTGGTTCATTTTACATGAGCAGCAAAGTCCGAAGTTTTCTTCTCTGGACGTGTCGGATATTCACTTTGTGTATGTCCGTCCATCTGGAAGGGAAGCTGCAGAATCCGGGCATGATTTTTTGGTCGATGATCAACAGACCTTTCCTGCCGGAAGAAGTGCCTGAAGTGGAGATTGAGCCACGGGAAGATGTCTGCATTTTACAGTATACAGGCGGCACGACAGGTCGCAGCAAAGGCGTGATGCTTACTCATTACAATATTATAGCTAACGTGTATCAGACGTTTACCTTTACAGTAAGAGATTTAAAAATACCGGGAGAAAAAGTACTGGCGGTAGCTCCTTTTTATCACGTATATGGATTAACTACGGTCTTAAATGTAAGCGTATTCAGAGCGGCAGCTATTATATGTGTGGAACGTTTTGAAGCAAAGAAATTAATTGAAATTATTAAGCGGGAGCGCCCGACGATGTTTTCGGGAGTTCCTACAATGTATATCGGCTTATTAAATGAGCCCGAAGCTACCCCGGAAGTGATGGGCAGCTTGAAAATATGTATCAGCGGATCGGCGCCAATGCCGCTCGAACGAATGAATGAATTTGAACAAAAAACTAAAGCCCCCATAGTTGAAGGGTACGGACTGTCCGAGTGTTCCCCGGTGTCTCATCGAAATCCGATGGGAGAAAAAAGAAAGCCCGGCAGCATCGGACTGCCTATTCCGAATACTGAGGCTAAAATAGTAGACCAGGAAAACCTCCATCGGACACTAAAGACCGGTGAAGTCGGTGAACTTCTCGTTCGGGGGCCTCAAGTGATGAAAGGCTATTGGAGAAATAAAGAAGAAACGGCCAAAACGTTATATGACGGATGGCTGCTTACGGGAGATCTCGCAACAATGGACGAAGATGGCTATTTCTACATTGTTGGCAGAAAAAAAGATTTAATTATTGCCAGCGGGTTTAATATTTACCCCGCTGATATTGAGGCGGTATTGTATGAGCACCCGGCAGTATTGGAAGTCTGCGTGTTCGGCATCCCCAACTCTTATCGGGGGGAAACGGTGCATGCAGCCGTCATTCCAAGAAAAGACATGGTGTTTAACAAAGAAGAGCTGATTGCTTTTTGTAAAGAACGAATGGCTGCTTATAAAGTGCCAAAACAAATCAGTATCCGGAAGGAACTTCCTAAAACGACAGTAGGAAAGATTTTGAGAAGAAAGTTGATAGAAGAAGAAGTTAAAAAAGAGGTTCAAACGAAGGGGTGATGTAGTGACTATCCAACATGTCAGTGTAATGGGTTCGGGAGTAATGGGTTCGCAGATAGGTCTGGTTGCTGCTTTAGCAGGGTTTAACGTTCATATTTATGATGTGAAACAAGAACCCTTTGAGAAAGCTCAGCAGGAACTGCTCAAACGGCTGGATCGACAAGTAGAAAAAGGAAAGCTTGCTCTGGAAGACAAGGAGGCTGCCTGGGACGGATAACGTGGACAACCGCTTTGGACGAAGCGGTGGAACAGACCGATTACGTTATTGAGGCAGTGGTGGAAAATGTAGAAATCAAACGTTCGTTGTTTGAACAAATCGACAAGCTGGCGCCGGGTCACACTATTTTAGCAACGAACAGTTCTACTATTGTCAGCTCTAAAATAGCGGACGCGACAAACAGAGCCGACAAAGTGTGCAACTTTCATTTTTTTAACCCCGCGTTAGTGATGGAAATGATAGAAGTCGTAAAAGGACCGCATACTTCCCAGGAGACGGCAGATCTTTCGATGGAGCTTGCCCGTGCTTTTGGGAAAACACCTATTCTGCTCAAAAAAGAAATATCAGGGTTTATAGCTAACAGAATACTCGGAAAATTGATGAATGAGGCACTGTATTTGTACGAAAATGAATATGCTACCGCCGAAGAAATTGATTTAGCCTGCACTAAAGCGTTAAATCATCCAATCGGTCCTTTTGCGCTTATTGATCTGACCGGCCTGGATGTTCACTATCATGTGCGCAAGCAGCGTTATGAAGAGTCGGGTGATGAAAGTGACAAACCGGCTGGAATAATAGAAGAGAAAGTGAATAAAGGAGAGCTGGGGCGCAAGACCGGAAAAGGTTTTTACAGCTATACGTAAAGGGGGAGTGGGATACATTGGAACATTCTAATATGATTCTTTCACAGGAAGGGCAGCTGGCTTATCTTACGATAAACCGCGAATCGGTACGGAATGCACTGGACCAGCCTACATTGGAAGAAATGGTGGAGAAGCTGGAAGACATAAAGAAGAACGATTCCGTAAAATGTGTCATTTTTACAGGAGCTGGTGAGAAATCATTTGCTGCCGGAGCGGATATAGGGAAACTGGCTGAAAAAAATGCACTGGATGCGCTGAATCCGGAAAATATGCAGAAAGTATACGATTATATTGAAGCCTTTCCGAAGCCGACCATCGCTATGATTAATGGATACGCGCTGGGAGGCGGCTGTGAACTGGCTATGAGTTGTGATATTCGAATAGCTGCGGAACACGCAAAGCTGGGACTGCCGGAATTGAATCTTTCCATCATACCTGGTGCCGGGGGCACGCAGAGGCTGTCGCGGCTCGTTGGAAAAGGAAAAGCGATGGAATGGATTATGACAGGAAAAATGATTAAAGCAGAAGAAGCCGAACGTTTCGGACTCGTCAGCCAGGTAGTCCCTGCCGAAGTTCTGAAACAGACGGTCGAAGAACTTGCTGAAACCATTTTATCCAAAGGGCCTCTTGCTTTGAAAATGGCAAAGCTTTCGATTCATGCAGGGTATGAAACAGACCAGAAAACAGGCTTGTTAATTGAACAGCTTGCGCAGGCGGTTCTATTTGGGTCCGAAGATAAAAATGAAGGAACGAACGCCTTTTTGGAAAAAAGGAAACCTGATTTTGCAGGAAAGTAGGAGGCCGTGCCGATGAATGATGTATCCGCTATTGAACAACGTTTCAATGAAAGTCCTTTTTTTCAGCATATCGGGTGTCATTTATTTACCGGTGAGAACGGAGAAATGGAAATTCATCTTCCAATAACTCCAGAATTGATTAATGCCAATGGCAGCCTGCACGGCGGCGTGTACGCCACGGTGATAGATAATGCTATGAGTGTCGCACTGCGCCGGACGGTGCCGGCAGACATTATTACAGTTACGATGAACGTTCATTTTTTAGCAGCGATTAAAGACGGAACATGTATAGGAAAAGGAAAAGTAATTCAACAAGGGTACAAGCTGGCTGTCTGCGAAGCAGTGATGGAGGATCAAAACGGAACACTGCTGGCTACCGGAAGCGGAACCTTTAAAATTTTAAGAAAGGGGTCCGGACATGAAAACGATCGCCATAATCGGCGCTGGAACGATGGGGAGAGGGATCAGCTTTGAAACGGCAAAAGCCGGAATGACGACGATGCTGCAGGACGTTTCTGATTCCTCTCTCCAGGAAGCCGCTGACTACACCGACTATTATGCCGGTAAATCAGTTGATAAAGAAATACTGAGCGAATCGGAAGCGCAGACGCTTCGGTCCAGAATTCATTATACGAACTTCTTGTCAGAAGCGGTGAAGCATGCAGACATCGTTATTGAAGCAGTCTTGGAAAGAATGGATCTAAAGATATCCATTTTTCAGCAAATAGATAAATACGCACCTGCAGAAGCAGTGATTGCGTCTAATACATCAACAATGAGCCCTACAGAAATGGCAGCGCAGACAGGACGGCCGAAGCAGTGTCTGGCTATGCATTTCTTTAATCCGGTTCCCAAAATGAAATTAATTGAAGTGATTAGAGGACTGGAGACATCTGATGAGACGGTTCAGAAGGCAAAGCTTCTGGCAAAGGCTTTACACAAAACGCCGGTTGAGGTGAATGAGTTTCCCGGCTTTGCAGTGAGCCGGATGAACTGTCTGATAGGCAATGAAGCGATGACGATGGTAATGGAGGGGTAGCATCCATTGAAGACGTAGATACCTCGATGAAACTCGGTTTGAATCATCCCATGGGGCCGCTGGAACTGGCTGATTTAGTCGGCCTGGATACGAGGCTCCGCAATATGGAGTACCTGCATCAAACGCTCGGGGAAAAATACCGTCCCTGCCCGATATTAGTGAAATATGTGAAAGCCGGCAGGCTTGGGAGGAAAACAGGACGCGGGTTTTATGAATATGAGAAAGGAGGGAAAGCATGAATTTTGAATTAGATGAAGACATCCTTCTATTCAAAAAAAATATAAAAGACTTTATCTCAAAAGAGGTGGATCCGCAGAGCCATATTATTGAAGAGAATGACGCTATCCCTGACGGGCTGTTTAAGCAATCCTGCGAGATGGGCTTGTTCGGGATGAGCATTCCGGAGAAGTATGGCGGGCTGGGGATAGGCATGGTAGGAAAGTGTGCTTTATATGAAGAAATAGGAAAAACACATAACGGCTACACGACACTTGTCGGAGCACATACCGGCATAGGCTCAGTTGGGATTGTTGAAATAGGAAACGAGGCGCAGAAGGAAAAGTATCTGCCCGATATGGCCTCAGGGAGATCCATCGGGGCGTTTTGCTTAACAGAGCCCGCTGCCGGCTCCCATGCTACCAATTTAAAAACGACAGCTGTAAAAAAAGGCAGCAAATATGTTTTAAACGGCACAAAGCATTATATTACAAACGCGCCAATCGCTAATATATTTACGGTCATGGCGGTTACGGATTCCTCCAAAGGAGCAAAGGGAATTACCTCCTTTATTGTGGAGAAAAGCTTTCCGGGAATATCGATTGGTTCGAATGAAAAGAAAATGGGATTAAAAGGATCTTATTCAGCAGAAGTAATCTTTAAAGACTGCGAAGTTCCTCTGGAAATGTTCTCGGAGAAGAAGGAGAAGGGTATATCAACGCCCTGAAAATTCTTGCCAACGGCCGGGCCGGGCTGGCAGCAAGAAATCTCGGGTCCTGTCAGAAGTTAATTGATTTATCAATGGCTTTCACAGAAGAAAGAGAGCAGTTTCATGTGCCGATCATTGAGCATCAGGCGGTCGCCCATATGGTAGCGGAAATGGCAATGGAGAGTGCGGTCTTTCACCTACCGCATTGCGTGGATGGTGGATCAGAAAAAGAAAGTAATAAAGGAAGCCGCTATGCTGAAATTATTCGGATCAGAAGTGTATCAGCGGGTTGCAGACAAAGCGGTGCAGGTGCATGGAGGAATTGGATATATCAGGAGTATCCTATCGAACGGTATTATCGTGATGCCCGAATCACCCGCATTTATGAAGGTACTTCTGAAATTCAGAAAAACATTATCAGCGGCCAGCTTCGAAAGGAGTACAGCTGATGGAGCATTCTTCCAGTCAATCATTAGAAGGCCATGTGGCTTATGTGACAGGGGGCGGAAAAGGTATTGGACGCGCAATAGCCGAGCGGTTTGCAAAAGAAGGAGCGCATGTCTGCATCATGGACCGGGACTTCGGGGTAATTGAAGAAGCGGTTACCGCTATTGAAAGTCAGGGAGGTTCAGCAAGCGGTCATCACTTAGATGTAAAAATCCAAAAAAAAGTAGAAGAAGTGTTTCAGACCGTGGAAGAACGGTATGGACCTGTTTCTATATTAGTCAATAATGCAGGAATCACAAAAGACCAGCTTCTTTTTCGAATGAGCCAGGAAGAATGGTCGAGCGTTATTGGCGTACATCTGAATGGAGCCTTTCATTGCACGCAGGCAGCGCAGAAACAAATGGTGAAAAACGGCTATGGAAGAATTATTACGATCTCTTCTGTTTCGGCACTCGGGAACAAAGGTCAGGTGAATTATGCCACAGCTAAAGCAGGGCTCCAGGGATTTGTGAAATCGGTAGCCCTTGAGCTGGGACCGTTTGGGATTACGAGTAATGCTATAGCTCCTGGTTTTATCGAGTCAGATATGACGAAAGCGACAGCGAGTAGGCTGGGGGTGCCGTTTGCGGAATTCGTACAGGAAAAAACAAAGGTAATTCCGGTGGGGCGGAGCGGAAAACCGGAGGACATTGCCGGCGCAGCCGTGTTTTTTGCAGGAGAAGAAAGCTCATTCATATCAGGACAGGTTCTCTATGTCGCAGGCGGGCCTAAAGCATAAGGAGGGAAAGAATGAAAAATGATCCAGTAGTGATAGTCAGTTCCGTAAGAACCGCTGTAGGGAAATATGGAGGCTCTCTGAAGTCTCTCGATTCGGGGTATTTAGCTTCTATTGTTATTAAAGAAGCGCTGAACAGAGCTTCTTTAACACCAGAATTAGTAGACGAAGTAATTCTGGGAGAAGTGCGGCAGACGACGAAATCTTCCAATGTGGCCAGAGTAGCCGCCCTGCGTGCAGGCATCCCAGTGGAAGCACCGGCATTTACAATTAACAGATTGTGCGCCTCATCCATGCAGGCCGTGGGATCCGGCGTACAGCAGCTTATGACCGGACACGCCGAAATAGTGGTGGCCGGCGGGACGGAAAATATGAGCGATGCGCCTCATTACCTTCGTAAGGCCAGATTTGGAGACGGCCCCCCTGCTTTGGTGGATCCGAATTCAGAAAATGGGCAGCAGCCTATCGAAACGTACGGTCCGGATTTAGGAATGGGAATGACAGCGGAAAATGTAGCAGAGCGTTATCATATCAGCCGCAAAGAACAGGATGCGTTCTCTCTGGAAAGTCAGCAGAGAGCAGCGGCAGCTCAGGAAAAAGATATATTTCAAGAAGAGATCACAGCGGTGGAAGTCCCGGGCAGAAAAAGCACTACGATTTTTAATAAAGACGAGCATCCAAGGCCATCCACTACTGCGGAAGCATTGGAAAAGCTCCGGCCGGCCTTTAGGAAAGGTGGAACCGTTACGGCAGGCAATGCCTGTGGAAGAAACGATGGAGCATCTGCCCTGATTATGATGAAAGAGTCTAAAGCAAAAGAACTTGGAGTAAAGCCGGCGGCTAAAATCATCGACTGGACAGCGGCAGGGGTAAGTCCGGAAATTATGGGAATGGGACCGGTGCCTGCTGTACAGCGTTTATTAAAAAAGACAGGCAGAACCCTCGATGAGATAGGCCGAATTGAGTTAAATGAAGCATTTGCCTCACAGGCACTTGCTGTGATGAAAGAATTAAATCTTCCCCAGGAAAAAGTAAATGTTAATGGCGGAGCGATAGCTCTGGGGCATCCACTGGGAGCAACAGGCGCCAGAATATTAACTACATTAATCCATGAGATGAAACGAAGTGAACAGCATTTAGGAATAGCGACTTTATGTGTAGGCGGCGGCCAGGGAATGGCAATGATGGTTGAAAGTATATAAAAAGCAAGATAGCACAGGCATAGAGGGGAGAATAAAATGACTTCTCACGAAGAAATAGATATAGATACACCGGAAAAAGAAAGAAGTGATTTAGAAAAAGCGTTGGATAAAGAAACAGACTGGACTTCTCTTTTTCGAATGTGGCGTCTGTTTCTATCAGTCATCAGTATAGGGCTTGCGGTATACATTATTTACTCTGCTGCATTTGGCGGGATGCCTGCCTGGCAGCACAGAGCGGTTTTTACCTCTATTGCGCTGCTGTTGTGCTTCAGCTATGTACCTTTCAAAAAAAACAGAAAAGGGATGCATCCTCTGTTTGACATCGTACCGCTTATTTTATCCGGTTTCCTGGTAGTCTTTACGTTTCTGGCCTACCCGGATATTACGTTTAGAAGCAATTCTATGTACTGGTACGACATTACAGCAGGATTTGTCATGATGGGATTAATTGTAGAAGGAGTAAGGCGGACTATCGGTACTGCCATGGCTGCTATCACTTTATTCTTTATTGCTTACGTATTTATAGGACCCTGGTTCCCGGGTCTTGCAGGGCATCCAGGCTTTGGAACGGAACGTTTAATTAACACGATGTTTATTTCCACAAACGGTATCTTCTCTGATCCAATATATATCGCTTCGACTGTGCTCATTATGTTTTTATTATTTGCTTCTATTCTTCTGCGGACAGGAGCGGGACAGTTTTTTATTGATTTTGCTTTCTCCCTGACCGGTCGAATCCGCGGCGGTCCGGCACTCGCTTCAGTGTTGTCAAGTGGAATGATGGGAACCATTACTGGAAATGGGGTAGCCAACGCCACAATGACGGGCCCATTTACGATTCCATTGATGAGAAAGGTTGGTTATTCCAGAAATTTTGCAGGCGGAGTAGAGGCAGTCGCTTCGCAGGGCGGACAGATCATGCCGCCGATTATGGGGGCAGCCGCTTTTATCATGGCAGAATACACAGGCATTCCTTTTATACAAATTGCCGGTTATGCGCTTGTACCAGCTGTATTATATTTCTTTATGGCGAGTGTAATGATTTATCTTCAGGCAAGAAAGCAAGGTCTGGAGGGAATGTCTAAAGATCAGCTTCCTAATTTTTGGAATGTAGTTTTAAAAAGAGGTTACCTGATTCTTCCTTTAGTGTTGATTATAGCTATGATGGTTCAGGGATACAGCCCGATGCGCGCTGGAATGTGGGCAATCATATCCCTTCTTCTCATCAGTTTAATCCGTAAAGAAACGAGATTATCTTTTTTGAAAATACTTGGTGCAATAGAAACAGGAATTAAGAATTCAATTGCGACTGTCATGGCCTGTGCCGGCGCGGGAATCATTACGGGATCTGTTATAATGACCGGCCTGGGAACACGATTTTCCAGAATGGCGGTCGACCTCTCCGGTGGAGAACTGTTGCCTATGCTTTTACTCATAATGACAGCTTCTATTATTTTGGGAATGGGGATGCCGACTGTATCAGCTTATGTCATTCTCGCCACTGTTGCAGTAGGAAGTCTTACGCAGATTGGCGTGCCGGTGCTGGCTGCGCATCTATTTGTTTTCTACTTTGGAATATTTTCAGGAATCACACCTCCTGTTGCCATCACTTCCTATATTACGGCAGGGATTGCAGGCGGCCAGCCTATGCAGACTTCTTTTCAATCTTTAAGAATAGGTATTGCAGCTTTTCTGCTGCCGTACATGTTTATCTACAACCCAACACTTCTTCTTGAAGGAGACAGTCTGCTGACGATTATTTTAGGGATTACGACAGCTACAATAGGACTTTTAGCTTTTGCCTGCTTTATTCAAGGTCATGCTGTGACCCATGCGTCTTTATGGCAGCGTTTGCTGTTTCTCACCTCGGCTGTAATGCTGGTCGTACTTGACCCGATTACGGATGCAATTGGTGTTGTCCTCTTTGTCGGTCTCCTCGTTATTCAATGGCAAAACAGAAAAGCAAAGACTGTTATCCATTCAGAAGAAAAGCGTGCTTCTTACTAATTCATTATTTGCACGTCAGGGCGGGAGTCCTTTGAACGAGAAGGTTTCCCGCAGCAGAACAGGAAAGGAGAAGCAGATAAATGAGAACAAAACCCTGGTTAGCATGTTACCCGGACGATGTGGAATATGATATTGAAATTCCCCAAAAATCACTTTTTTCTATGCTGGAAGAGTCTGCTCTCCAATTTCCAAAAAAAGAGGCAGTGATCGAAGAAGATGTTCGCTGGACGTACGAAACTCTTTATCAAAACGTAATTGATCTGGCGGACAGTCTTAAGAAAATAGGATTTAAAGAAGGAGACAGGGCTGCTCTTCTCTTCCTCAATACAAAAGAATACATAGTCACCTATTTTGCTGTGCTGTACGCAGGGGGACTGTGGTCCAGGTGAATCCACTTTATACAAGAGCAGAAACGACCGGGATATTTAGAGATGCTGAGCCCCAATGGGCATTCGGAACAGCGGACCAGGAGAAGAAAATGATGGAAGCATCCGCTGGTTTATTGACAAAATGTATTTTTTCAAACAGCAGCAAAGCAGGTTCTGCAGGTCTTGAACGTTTAATAGAGGATGGCAAAGGCCCATTATCAGATCCGCCTGTATATGATCCGGACACAAAAACAGCCGTTCTGCAGTATACAGGAGGCACGACAGGGCTGCCGAAAGCAGTGATGCTGACCCATCAAAATATTTTCTCTAATATATATCAAAATGTTCATTTTACAGTAAAAAATATCAGCACGGAAAAGGAAAAACTGCTTGGAGTAAGTCCTTTTTATCATGTGTACGGGATGACAGCCGTTCTCCTGCTTGGTATTTTCAGAGGTTCCGCCGTTATATGCGTTCCGCGGTATCAAACGGAATCCTTTTTAAAGCTTATAAAAAGAGAAAAACCAACGTTGTTTTCTGCCGTTCCAACAGTCTATATTGCTATGCTTCAGCATCATCTTGCTGTGCCGGAAACGATGCAGTCATTGAAACTATGTATGTGCGGATCGGCGCCGATGCCGGTGGAAGTAATGGAACAGTTTCAAGAAAAGACTGGGGCCATCATTCTGGAAGGATACGGCTTATCTGAAACGTCGCCAACGACACACCGCAATCCTGCGAGCGGCAAAAGAAAAATAGGAAGTATAGGTATTCCAATTCCTAATACAGACTGTATGATTGTCAGCCGGGAAGGTGAGAACACAGAGATGGCTGCCGGAGAGGTAGGAGAACTTCTCATAAAGGGACCCCAGGTGATGAAGGGCTATTGGAACAGAGAAGAAGAGACAAAGCATGCCCTGCGGAATGGGTGGCTGTATACCGGCGACTTAGCCAGAATGGATGAGGAAGGCTATTTTTATATAGTTGGAAGAAAAAAAGAACTGATTATTGCAAGCGGTTACAATATTTATCCTGTTGAAATTGAGCAGGTGTTATACACTCATTCTCAAATAAAGGAGGCTGTCGTATTTGGAGTACCTGATACGTACAGAGGAGAGACCGTATATGCCGCCGTAACGTTAATAAAAGGTGCGCAGACGACCCCTGAAGAGTTAAGAGAGTGGTTAAAAGAATACGTAGCTGTATATAAAGTACCGGCAAAAATTGAAATTAGAGATAGTCTTCCCCGAACCAGCGTAGGTAAAATACTGCGGCGCAGGCTGAGTGAGGAAAAGCATAATATATAAAAATAAGGAAATGGGGAAAGCGATATGAAAAAATGGAGATACCTTATTGGACTGACAGGAATAGCGGTACTGACAGGCTGTGGCGGTGGAGGCGAAAGTGGAGGTGACGATTTAATGCACTCCCATATATCCGGACCAACTGCCTCCGGCTGGTATCCCTTGTCTACACTAATGACTGATATATGGATGGACGATATTGAAGGAGCCAGTGTAACGGTTGTTGAAGGCGGAGCAATCAGCAATATCAGAGATGTAAATGATGGTTCTGAAATGAAAACAGGAATGGCTTTCGCCTCTGATTTTGCTGATGCCGTCGAAGGAAGAGGAGCATTTGAAGGAGAGCCACAGGAAAATATTAAAGGAATTGCTGTTTTATACCCGACTCTTTGGAACTTTGCTGTTCTGGACAGCAGTCCATATAACTCTATTGAAGAAGCGCTCGAAGGCGGGGCAGACATTGTACCCGGGCAGGCTGAAGATGCCAGTTCGCAGACAGCAGAAAGAGTGTTTGAAGCAATGGGATACACTATTGAAGATATTGAAGCAAATGGGGGAAGTGTAACATACAATGGATATGGAGATGCCAATAATCAAATGAGAGATGGCGGCATCGATATGGTAGTGCAGGGAGGGTCTCCTTACGTTACAGGATTAAACGAACTGGACTCAACGAATGCTATTAAACCACTCCCGATTCCAGATGAAGCTTTGGAAGAACTGGAAGCAGGGGACTATGGATATGATATAGACATGAGTATTCCTGCCGGATCCTACTCGAATCAGGAAGAAGACGCTCCAACAGTGTCGACCATGGCTATGCTTATTGTTCATGATGATGTGGAAGATGAAACGGTGTACGAACTCACCAGGTCTCTGTGGGAAAACGAGGACCGTTTTGTAGAAGAGCAGCCTAACCGCGGAGAATATTTTGATATAGAAACCGGTTATCATGGCCTGGTGAATCCGGAAGAAAATATACACGCAGGAGCAAGGCAGTATTATGAAGAAGAGGGCGTAGTGGACGAATAAATCATCCGGCGGGGAATACTTCGTGTATAATATTTTATTACCGTACTGTAATGTTTTATATAATATAGTTGCTTCATAGCACTCCTGTAAAAAGGAGTGCTTTTTTATGCTCACAGTTATATTTAGTGACAGATTATCTTCCAGGCTGAAGGTTTTAGGTCATGCGACCTGTTACGATAATGAAGACATTTTACAAAAAAAGTGAGAAATGAGGGGGAGTACGTATGAGCGATCTGAAGAAAAAAGTGGGAGTAAGTTCTATGGCAGTACTAATGAGCCTTCCATTTGCAGCCGGCGTATCTGCAGAACAGGAATCATCATTTACAAAGAACACGATTACTCCAGAAGAAGCAGATGGAGATCATTACATACCATCTACGGTGGAAAATATTCAATGGGGCGATCTGCCGAATCTGGAAAGTGAAGCAGTGAAGACCATTCAATCCGGTGAAACGGTAACGTTTGATACTGTTTCGCATGAAGGGATTCTTGAAGACCAGGGAAGAGACCCTGTGGAGTTTTTTGAAGAGTATGGAATAGAAGAAGATGAAATTCTCGAAGAAGCAAAAGACATCGCTGCTTCTGATATTGATCATGATTTTGATGACCATGGCCCCCACGTTGTTACCGGTCCGGTGGCAATTGAAGGAGCGGAGCCCGGCGATGTGCTGAAAATTGAAGTGCTGGATCTGGAACCGCGTGTTCCTTACGGCGTTATATCCAACCGTCATTACAAAGGAGCGCTTCCCGGCGAGTTCCCGGAAAATGAGGGACCGCAGGAGGGAGCGGATGAAGATAATCCGGAGCTCTACAACAATATTTCCACATTCACCCCTATTGAAAAAGTAGACGGGGAATGGAGAGGCGAAATACCTGGAGAAGACGTTACCTTCCCGCTGGATCCGTTCATGGGAATGATGGGAGTAGCTTCTGCTACAGAAGAATACGTTAGTTCTGTTCCGCCTTCAGAAACCGGCGGCAACATTGATATTAATGAGCTGGGAGAAGATTCTTCTCTTTATCTGCCGATTCAGGTGGAAGGCGGTATGTTCTATACCGGCGACCCTCATTTTTCGCAGGGAGATGGAGAAGTGGCATTAACAGCTTTGGAAGGATCCCTGCGTGGAACGTTCCGGCTGACCGTTTTGAAAAATGGGGAAGACGCCATTCCGGGAGACTCTGAAGATTTCACCCAGCCATTTGGGGAAACAGATGATTTCTGGATTCCTGTCGGTCTCGATGAAGATCTTGATGAGGCGATGAAAGAAGCGACAAGAGAGTCCATCGATTTTCTGGACGAAGAATTTGGAATGGACCGGGCCAAGGCACTCGCTTATTTAAGTGCTGCGACTGATTATGAGGTATCGCAGGTCGTCGACCAGACTAAAGGAATTCATTCTTTAATCCGCAAATCGGATTTTGAAGAGAAGATAGCATTAAACGCTGCAGCAATGGCTGCGGCAGATGAGCAGGAAGAGGAAGAAACAGAAGAAGGCGGACTTCTTCCAAATACAGCCTCAAATATGCCGCTGTTTGCTTTGCTTGGAGCATTAACTGCCCTTGCCGGCGGAGTGTTCCTGTTCAAAAGAAAAAACCGCAGCGTCTCATAAATAAATAGATAATCAGAAAGGACTTTCTGCAAAAGCAGAAAGTCTTTTTTTAAGGGGAGAAACCAAAAAGCAGGAATTCGTGATCCCTTTATGGAAACCATTTATAGATAACAGAAAAAAGGAGAGAAAATAAATGCCGACAATTGTAGCGTATACAAAACCACCTGAACGGGTTCTGGCTTTTCTGGAACAACATGCGGAAGTGAAAATACGTCCTGCCCATCAGGATGAGGAAGCTTTTCTACAGGCTCTTCCAGAGGCTGATGGCTTAATTGGGGCGGGCTATCCGGTTAATGAAAAACTCTTGGAAATGGCGCCGCATTTAAAAGTAGTCAGCAATGTCTCCACCGGCTATGACAATTTAGATATGAAAGCACTGACGGCACGAGGCATTACGGCTACCAATACGCCATATGTATTGATTGATACAGTAGCAGATACAATTATGGGTATGATGCTGGCTGCGGCAAGAAGAATTCCTCAGGCTGATAGAAGCGTAAAAGAAGGACGCTGGAAAGACAAACGAGATGAATCTTTTTTCGGAGTGAATGTGCATCATAAAACGCTTGGGATTATTGGCATGGGGAAAATAGGCGAAGAAGTAGCAAGGCGGGCTTCAGCGGGCTTTCATATGGACGTGCTGTACCACAACCGCAGCGAGAAGCAGAATGTAGAAGCGGTGTATGCCGGTTTGGATGAGCTTCTTGAGGCCTCAGATTTTGTCCTGCTCATGACACCATTAACAGCGGAAACAAAGCATTTCATTCGAAGAGAGCATTTTCGGAAAATGAAAAAAACAGCGGTCTTTTTGAACGCTGCCCGAGGTGCTGTCGTAAAGGAGACTGACCTGATAGAAGCACTGGAAACAAAAGAGATACTTGCTGCAGGTATTGATGTATACGAACAGGAGCCGGTCGATCCTGATAATCCTCTGCTCGCACTGGACTCAGCTGTGACTCTTCCTCATATCGGCTCCGCCACTGCGGAAACGAGAGAAGCGATGTACCAGGATGCAGCTGAGCAGTGTGCAGCTGCGCTTGCAGGGAAGGTTCCGGAGCATAAAATAGAAGGATAAATGGTATCCGCCTTCTGCGGCATGCATTTTTTTAAATTGTACGTATCAGGAGGTGGACTCCATATTTACAAAATAGCTGTTGTTTCCAATAGTATAGTAGCTTGCGAGTTCAGCAAGCTTACGCTTTAGAACGGCATGCTGCATAATAATTTTTTCTTCGCATTTCCGGTATATAACGTTGAACAGCACAGCTCTGCTGACAGACAGTTCATCAATGGTAACATCAATGCGCAGACGGCTAAGTATTTGTTCAAGCTCTGAGGTGTCACGTTCCAGTTTGAATTGGCAGGAAGGCGTCCAGCTGTTGGAATAAGAAAAGGCGGAAGGGAAACGGACAGGGGAGACAGGTTTCGGTTCTGTATCAAGCAGGAGTCGGGAAAGGACATAACGTTCGGCCAGCTTAAGTGAACAGGGATCAATCGTACCGAATTCCATGAAATTCCTCCTATTCCAGGAAACTTATCTTTTATAAAAGTATACAACAAAACAAAAGTAAGTCATGGGTATAAAGAACCCAAATAAAACAGTAAATTGGATAGATATGTTAAAAATCAGAATTTATTCAGATTTGTTGCTGAAAAAGGGGCTCTAATGCTTTAATATAGAAAAGATAGAATGCGTTAATGAGATAAAGAAAGTTCTCAATAAGGCACATACAAAAAGGGGAGTAGATGAACGTGGCACTACATAACAACAAACCTCGGGAGCAGTGGGCTTCGAGGACCGGGTTTATCCTGGCGGCAATGGGATCGGCTGTCGGGCTTGGAAATATTTGGCGTTTTTCCTATGTTGCCGGTGAAAGCGGCGGCGGTGCGTTTCTTCTGATTTATTTATTGTGTATATTAATTATCGGTATTCCGATCATTATGGCGGAATTTACGATTGGACGCCGTTCCCAGCAGGACGTAGTTGGGTCGTTTGAATCACTGTCATCCGGAGGCGCGTGGCGGTATGCCGGACTGCTCGGCGTGACGGCCGCATTTATGATTTTATCCTTCTATGCTGTTATATCCGGCTGGATTATGCACTACTTCATTCAGTACTTGAACGGCAGCTTCTGGACGGCTCCGGCCGAAGGATATGAAGGCTACTTTGTATCTTTTACCGGCAGCTTTACACAGTCGATTCTCTGGCATTTTCTTTTCATGGCGCTGGTTATTATCATCGTTATGCTTGGAGTGAAAAAGGGTATTGAGCTTTCCAACAAAATATTAATGCCGCTTCTTGGTGTGCTGCTTATTGTACTGGCAGGCTACAGCTTAACGCTTGGAGGCGCAGCTGAGGGACTTTCTTTCCTATTCACGCCGGACTGGTCAGCTTTCTCTGACCCTGCGGTGTATCTTGCAGCCATGGGCCAGGCATTTTTCTCTTTAAGTCTTGGTATGGGAACGATGATCACATACGGAAGCTACCTTTCCAAAAAAGAACAGCTGCCGGGAGCTGCCTTCAGCGTTGCCGGACTGGATACCGGATTTGCCATTCTTGCCGGTGTAATGATCTTCCCGGCGGTGTTTGCTTTTGGTATTGATCCAAGTTCGGGACCGGGCCTTGTATTTATGGTTCTGCCGGATATATTTAATAACATTGCAGCCGGAGGTATTGTCGGCCTTGGTTTCTTCTTTCTGCTTGCTGCCGCAGCCTTGTCTTCTGCCATCTCTATTCTTGAAGTGGCCGTAGCCTTCTTCATGCGGAAGTTCGACTGGAGCCGGATTCGTGCCGCTCTTGTTATTGGAACAATTATTTTCCTAATCGGTATTCCTTCCTCACTTGGTTTTGGTCCTTGGGCAGGCGTAACGATTATTGGAGATAACGGCATATTGGATTCCATTGACTTTATTGCTTCTAACATCTTGCTTCCGCTCGGTGGACTGATTATTGCTTTGTTTGTAGGCTGGAGCTGGAAGACGGTGGATGCGCTTCGGGAATCCGATTTTGGACAGACTACTATCGGGTACATCTGGCTGTTTATCCTGCGCTTTATTGCACCGATTGCCATTTTGTTGATTTTCCTAAGTTCTATCGGATTGTTTTAATGAAAAAGGAGCCGACTCGAATACGAGACGGCTCCTTTTCTTTGTTTTTATAAAAGAACTATTAGAAGAATAATTCCTATTACAACACAGGCTCCTATAAATGTAAGGCATCCCCGGATCATCAAACCACTCCCTTCGGCCTTATGAGGTATTTATGGTACAGACACGACTTATATTCCCGGTCAGCCTCGGGCTGAAACAAGTGCCGTGTCGGGGTGATTCTATCTCTAGAACGCGTATATGTGATATTATAAAGAGGATAAAAGACAGTAATATGAAGCTGTAAAGTAATGGGGGAATGATCGTGACAGTTGAGCGCGCCGCCTTAAATAGAGTAATGGAAAACATAGAACGGGTTGTCGTTGGAAAAAGAGAAGAAATTGAACTGAGCTTAACAGCTTTATTAGCCAAAGGGCATGTTCTGCTTGAAGATGTACCCGGCGTCGGAAAAACCATGATGGTACGCGCAATTGCGCGTTCGATCGGCGCCGAATTCAAACGTATTCAGTTTACGCCGGACCTGCTGCCGTCCGACGTGACGGGGGTATCTATTTATAATCAAAAAACTATGGAATTTGAGTTTCGCTCAGGTCCGATTATGAGCCACGTCGTGCTGGCCGATGAAATTAACCGGACATCGCCGAAAACCCAGTCTGCACTGCTGGAAGCACTGGAAGAAAGCAGTGTGACGGTGGATGGAAAAACAAGAAAGCTCCACGAACCTTTTTTTGTGATGGCTACGCAGAATCCAATAGAGCACGGGGGAACCTATCCACTGCCGGAAGCCCAGCTGGACCGTTTTCTTTTAAAGATGAAAATGGGCTATCCGACGGGAAGTGAAGAGCTTGAAGTGCTGAATAGAGTAGAGCAGCGCCATCCGATTGAAGAATTGGAACATGTTCTTTCCCTGGAGGAAATACTTTCGATGCAGCACGCAGCCGGCCGCGTGTTTGTGGATCAATCCATCAAACAATACATTGTAAATATTGTAAGGGAAACAAGAGAGCATGCTGAAGTTTATTTGGGAGTGAGCCCAAGAGGATCGATCGCTTTAATGAAAGCTTCACAGGCCTACGCGTATCTGCAGGGACGGGATTTTGTCGTTCCGGATGACGTGAAATACCTGGCTCCTTATGCGCTTGTGCACCGGATGATGCTCCGGTCTGATATGCAGGTCATGGACAGGCAGGGAGCAGACGTGATAAAAGATATTCTCTCCAGGCTCCGCGTGCCGACATCTGCGTCAGAAACGGTAATTAAATGACGAATGCCTGGTACGGGGTAATCAAATATGCAAAGCTTCTGTTTGTGCTTGTGCTGGCAGGAGCTTTATATGCGTACGCTATGTTTCAAGGCGGTTTCGTGTCCTGGTTTTTGTTTTACAGTATTCTGACGGTTATTTTATTCAACCTGCTGTTTGTCCTGTTTCCGCTCCGCTGGATCGATATAGAGCGGACTTGCAGCAAAAA
>NZ_JALBWT010000029.1:0-63668 GCF_023845525.1 Sinobaca sp. H24 | reverse complement strand
CATTTTTTTGGGCTTTTCTTTTATATTTGAATATACACGCTGCTGCCTTCCACCTGCACAGAATAGGAATGGGTGCAGCCCACATCGGGTGCCTGGGCTTTTCCATCTACTGTGCTTATTTTCCAGTCATGAAGCGGGCAGAATACATAGTCTCCGCTGACAATTCCCTGGGAAAGGGGGCCGCCTTTATGGGGGCAGCTGTTGCGGATTGCCCTGATTTTATCTGAGTTCGTTTTAAAAAAGGCAATTGATTCTCCATTAACAAATATTTCTTTAGGGATGCCTTTGGTAAATTCTTCTACGTCCGCTACATATACCGCTGTTGTTTCGGTTGTTTCAGCCATGGCCCCGCTCCTTTTTGTTTATTGAAGAACTTCTACTTTTTTCTGCTCAAACAGCTCTTCCCGCTTCTTCTCATTGCTCGTAATCGACTTCCACGGATCTTCCGGAAGAGCTTCCAACGCTGTATCCATACGCGCAATCAGTGCTTTGCGCTCTTCTTTATTATCTAAAATAACGGATTTTACATGCTCCAGGCCTACGCGCCCGATCCAATGCGACGTTCTTTCCAGATATCTGGCGTTTTCCCGGTAGTACTGCAGGTAGGCGCTGATCGTATCGATTACTTCTTCGGTTGTCTGCACTTTCGTAAGCAGCTCGCCGCCTTTTAAATCCACGCCGCCGTTGCCGCCTGCATACAGCTCCCAGGCACCTTCCACCCCGACAATTCCCAGGTCTTTAATTCCGGACTCCGCGCAGTTTCTCGGGCAGGCCGATACTGCCATTTTTACTTTATGCGGAGTGTTCAGCCGGTCGTATTTCTTTTCAATGGCGATGCCCAGGCCGATCGAGTCCTGGGTGCCGAAACGGCAGAAATCTTCTCCTACGCATGTTTTCACTGTGCGAAGCGATTTGGCATAGGCGTAACCGGAAGGCATATTCAAGTCTTCCCAGACTGAGGGCAGATCCGCCTTTGGAATACCCAGCATATCAATTCGCTGCCCGCCGGTTAATTTCAGCAGGGGCACATCGTACTTGTCGGCCACCTCTGCAATTTTCCGGAGCTGATCCGGATTGGTTACCCCTCCGTACATTCTTGGCACGACCGAATAAGTACCGTCGTTTTGAATGTTGGCGTGCATTCTTTCGTTTACAAAACGGGACGAGGGGTCATCTTCATATTCTTTTGGATGGGCTACGCCTAAATAGTAATTGATCGCCGGCCGGCATTTGGAACAGCCTTCCGATGTTTTCCAGTGGAGTACATTCATGACTTCTCTCGTCAGCGTAAGCTGTTTGGTCCTAATCTCTTCCCCGACTTCTTCGTGCGTAAGGTCGGTACAGCCGCACATTGGCTCTTCCTGCAGACCTTCTCCTGCCTCATCTCCGAGCGTGTGGGCGAGCAGGTCGGCTACAAGCGGCTTGCACCCTCCACATGACCGGGCGGCATTTGTATGCTTTTTTACTTCTTCCACTGAGGTTAATCCATCTTTTTGAATGGCTTCCACAATATCGCCTTTACAGACCCCGTTACAGCCGCAGATGGTTTCGAACGGCTCCATTGCAGCAGTCAGGCTTTCTACTTCTCCGCCTTCCTGTTCTGAGGGAAGAATAATGGTTTTCCCAAGGCCGGTAATGTCCTGGCCTTTTTTCATCATTTCAAGCAGTCTCGGCGAATCCGCGGTCTCTCCGTAGAGAACCGCTCCTACTACGCGGTTGTCACGTACGACCACTTTTTTGTATATGCCTTCAAATTCATCGTGCACGCGGATTGCTTTCGTATCCTCTTCATCCTGAAATGTGCCCGCAGAAAACACATCCACACCGGATACCTTCAGCTGCGTATACGTGAGCGACCCCTGATAACCGGTGCCGGTACGCGCTTTTGCACAGATTCGTTCAGCCAGCACCTTTCCCTGCTCATAAAGTGGAGCCACCAGGCCGTAGGCAATACCGTTGTGCTCGGCGCATTCGCCTACCGCATATATGTCTTTAACGCTTGTTTCCATATGATCATTAACGAGAATAGCACGATTCGTATCGATCCCTGAAGCCCCTGCTAATACGGCGTTAGGTCGGATACCGACGGCCATGACGACCAGATCGGCTTCCAGCGTGGAACCATCTTTAAATTTCAGTCCCTCCACCCGTTTTTTTCCCAGTATCTTTTCTGTGTCTTTCGCCATATGAAACCGCATGCCCTGTGCTTCCAAATCATTCTTCAGCATTCGGGATGCCGGCTCATCAAGCTGGCGCTCCATCAGATAGCTGCTGTTATGTACGACTTCAGTTTCCATATCCAGATTCAACAGGCCGCGGGCTGCTTCCAGACCAAGCAGTCCTCCTCCAATAACGACCGCTCTTCTATATTTTTTAGAGGCACTGATCATTTCTTCTGTGTCTTTAATATCCCGGAAGGCAATGACCCCTTCTTTATCTGCACCAGGTAAAGGCAGCATAAACGCATTGGACCCCGTTGCAATAATTAAATGGTCATACGGACATTCACGGCCCTGTCTGCTCCGTACAACTTTTTTCTTTTTATCAATTTCCTCCGCTTCATCTCCTGCATAAAGGGTAATATTCTTTTCTTCATACCAGTCATAGTCGTTCAAAATAATTTCATTGATGTCGCTGTCTCCCTGCAGCACTTTGGAGAGCAGAATACGATTATAATTTGGGTACGGTTCTTTTCCGAAAATGGTAATAGTAAAGCGATTCGGTTCTTTTTTTTTTCCTCAATCGTTCGAATACCGGCCATTCCGTTCCCTATTAAGACAATATTCTCTTTACGCATGCTGTACGACACTCCTTTGAATGATATAACTCAGATGATTTCGGCTAGAGCAGGCTTATCAGCAGACAATGAAATCCATTTTTCAAAACTTCCAGCTTCCGGGAGACAGGTTACATACTGTGCTCCTGCCTGCTTTAACGAATCAGCGGCGCTTCTGGAACAGCAGTAGAAAGTAAGTTTATCTTCTATTAAGTCTCCCGGAAGAGATTCCAGACAGTCAGCGGCGGAAGCCAGGTCCGGCACGATGATATGAGACGCATGGCCGACCATGGTTAAATGGCTGAAAGCCGTTTTTTCCCGGTTTCCCCATTTGCGGCTCCCTGTATACACTTCCGCTCCCAGGCTTTCCCATTCCTTTTGAAATTTTTCTGTTTCCGGAGTGGCATGATGAATAATGCATCCTTCTCCAGTTAGCGGCCCCTTCTCTATCCACTGCAGCTTGTGATGAAGTACAGCTACTTCTCCTACAATAATGATGGAAGGGTTTGCCATTTTTTGATCCGCCGCTTTTCTTTCGATATCAGCAAGCGTTCCTATTATTTCCCGCTGTCTGCCGCAGGTCCCCCATTCAACGACAAGCACCGGGGTACCTTCGTTTTTTCCATGGCTGATCAGTTCAGAAGCGATGAAAGGAAGGTTTTTCATTCCCATATAAAAGACGATCGTTTCCATTCCTTTCGCGAGGCCTGCCCAGTCTGCCTCCGGCTTCCCGGACTTCTCTTTGCTGTGCCCTGTCACAATAGCAAGGGACCTGGCATGGTCCCGATGCGTAAGCGGCACTCCTGCATAGAGCGAAGCAGCGCTGGCAGCAGTTACACCCGGAATCATTTCATAGGCAACTTTATGACTGCGGAGCATTTCCGCCTCTTCCCCAACTCTTCCGAATATACCCGGATCGCCGCCCTTCAGCCGGACGACCCTTTTTCCCTTCTTTGCCTGAATCAGCAGCTCTGTTTGAATATCCTGCTGCCGCAGCGTATGCTCGCACGGTTTTTTTCCACAGTAGATAAATTTCGCTTCCGGATCAGCTTCCAAAAGCAGGGCGGGATGGACCAGCCTGTCAAATACCACAACGTCAGCCCGCTGAAGAGCTTTCAATCCCTTGATTGTCAACAGCTCCGGATCTCCTGGACCGGCTCCTACAAAACAAACGACACCTGGTTTCATTTCGTTTCACTCCTGCTTTTCTTTATAATTATGTATTGTATAGAAAGAAGCTGGGAATTTCTGCAACAGCGAAAGATAATCTAACACACTTTATTATGCATATTAAATACATATTAAATAACAGAAAAAACCCGCTCCTTAAAAGAAGCGGGTTGAAGTCGTGATTATTTTTGAGCCAGCTGCCTAAGACGTTGTGCTGCCTCTTTCGGATCTATTGCCCGGCTGATAGCAGAAATCAGCGATACCCCGTCAGCTCCAGCCCTCATGATGCTTTTCACATTTTTCTCTGTAATGCCGCCGATGCCTACAATCGGAAGGGTAATACCAAATTTCCGTAAGTCCTGTATGCCTTCCGGACCGATAGGCTCATCGGCATCATCCTTTGATGTAGTGGCGTACATAGGTCCTGTTCCAATATAATCGGCCTCGTCCTGTACAGCTTTTTCGGCTTCCTTCAGTGTTTTTGCCGACACGCCTACAATCATATGGGCCGGTAGTTTCTTTTTTACACTAGAAGCGGGCTCATCCCCCTGGCCAATGTGAACGCCGTCCGCCCCGATCTTTACAGCAAGATCGACATCATCGTTTACAATAAACGGAATGCTGCGGCTTCGGCATACAGCAAGCAGTTCACGAGCCAGCTCTTCTTTTTGTTCTGCCGTTTTTGAAGCCGGTCCTTTTTCACGAAACTGAAAGCAGGTAATCCCGCCCGCGACCGCCTGCTCGAGTACTTCAGCAGGATTTTTATCCGTATCCTGGCTGCCCATAATAAAATAAAGCAGCAGTGTTTCTTTATTCATAAGTGCCTTTCAATGCTTCTTTTTTTAGTGTCAGCTGCTGTCTGATATCCATATCCCCTACATGGTACAGGGCGTTCAGCAGCTCTACCTGAAACGTGCCGGGTCCTCTCATCGAAGCAAATCCGCCGGCTTTTTCAGCCGCTACCCCGTAGTAGCCGAGCGCTGCGGCTGCGCCGTATGCCACATCGTCCGTCACCGTCAGAAAAGAACCGATCAGGGAGCTTAGCAGACAGCCGGATCCGGTCACTCTTGTCATCATCGAATGGCCATTATGGATGCGGTACATATCTTTTCCATCCGTTACAGCGTCAACCGCTCCGGTAACCACGATAGGAAGCTTCAGTGCCTGAAAAGCACGTTCTGCCGTTTCTGCTGTTCCTGACTGGGAGGATCCTGAGTCGACTCCGCGTGTGCTGCTTTCAAGTCCTGCGACAGCGGCAATTTCTCCTGCATTGCCGCGGATAAGGGAAATATCTATTTCTTTTAGAAGCCGGCGCGCTGTATCCGTGCGGTAGGCTGTAGCACCGGCCCCTACCGGATCCAGCACTACCGGAATGCCTTTTTTGTTTGCCGCTGCTCCAGCAAGAAGCATTGACTCCACCTGTAATTGGTTCAGCGTTCCAATATTAAGCACAAGCGCATCTGCGGCAGCCGCCATATCTGCGGCTTCTTCTTTTGCATTCGCCATCACAGGCGACGCACCGGCCGCTAAAAGGCCGTTTGCCGTAAAGTTTGTTACGACTACGTTTGTAATGTTATGAATAAGAGGCTTTGCTGTCCGCATTTCATGCAGAACTTTATATACTTTTTTTCCTTCAGAATGCATCATGTTCTCTTTCCCTCCAGGTCATTTCATTTATTTCTCTAAAAATCGTCCCCAGTGATTAACCGGTCCGCTGCCGTGTCCGATATTGAGCGGATGGCTGATCGCTTTTGTAATAAATTCCTTAGCCAGCTCACATGATTTGATGACGGGAATGCCTTTCGCCCGATTGGCAGCAATAGCCGCAGAGAATGTACATCCCGTCCCGTGCGTATGCTTTGTATCAAATCGATCCGCTGTCAGATGAATAAACTCTTTCTTATAATATAACACATCAATGGCCGTATCTTTGGCGTGTCCACCCTTTACAACAGCAGCCCCGGCTCCCATCTCATCGACCAGCAGACGGGCTGCTTTTTCAGCCTCTTTTATCGTAGATACGTTTACGCCGGTAAGCTTTTCGGCTTCTTCCATATTAGGAGTCACGACTTCTGCTATAGGCAGCAGCCGGTTAATCATCAGCTCTGTCGTTTCTTTATCCATTAACGAGTCACCGCTTGTCGCGACCATCACCGGGTCTACAATAATCGGCAGATTTTCCCGTTCCAGCCGGTCCGTGATGCTTTCAATCATAGATGGCAGAGCGATCATGCCGGTTTTTACCGCCTGAGGCCGGATATCTTCGAGTACTGCTTCCAGCTGTTTTAGAATGGCTTCATTTTCCATATGCCAAACGTCTTTGACCCCTACGGTATTCTGGGCAACGACGCTTGTAATAACCGCCATTCCATAAGCCCCGACCTCCTGAAATGTTTTTAAGTCGGCATGAATGCCTGCGCCTCCAGTAGGGTCTGTTCCCGCTATCGATAATACTTTTGGTATTTCCGCCATGATTTGTTCCTCCGTTTTTAGGTGTACTCACCACATCCGGGACAGCTTTTACTTTTCTGCTCTCCCCATATAAAAAAGCCGCCCCTTGAAAGGAGCGGCTTTTGCTGACTATGCCAGCCTGATAAAAACGCACGCTCCACTTTCCTACGCTGGCTTTACCCAGATCAGGTTCAGAGGGACAAAGGAATTTCCTTATCTCAGCATATGCGCCCCTAGTGGTTGTCTTTATTTCATGTTACGGGAGAGAAAGCTTTATTGTCAATTAATCATTTATTTCTCCCTGCTTCTGCCGCTTTTTTTCGCGTTTCTGTTCTTTCTTTGCCTTTTTTTCTTCTTTTCTCATTTTACGGAAATTTTTATCCATAAAGCTGTACAGTACTGGAATAACAAACAACGTCAGGAAAGTGCTGCTGACCAGCCCGCCGATAACGGCAATACCCATCGGCTGCTGAATTTCCGCTCCTTCCCCGATGCCGAGTGATAAAGGAACGACGCCAAGAATCGTTGTCACGGCTGTCATAAGAATAGGACGGGTTCTCTGTTTAACAGATTCCACAATAGCTTCTTTGGAAGCCATGCCTTTTTCTTTCTGCTGATTAATATAGTCTACCAGTACAATCGCATTGTTCACGACAATACCAGCCAGAACGATAAGCCCGATAAAGACGGTAACGCTTAGAGGAGTCTGCGTGATGGCAAGCGCAATGCTTACTCCTATGACCACGAGCGGTACGCTGAACATAACGATAAATGGATATTTGAAAGATTCAAACTGGCCGGCCATGACTAAATAAATAAACAGCAGGCCGAGAATAAAGGCAAATATCATACTGTCGAGCGCGTCATCCAGCAGTTCCTGCTCTCCCGAATAGGCTAGAGAGGTACTGTCTGCCATATCATTGCTTTCATATATATCCGTTACTAAATTAGATGCCTCATTCAATGTGGTATTCGAACTGTAGGCGGCTGTTATTTCCACGCTGCGCTGCTGATCATCACGGTTAATAACGGCGGGCCCGCTGCCTTCTTCAATGTCAGCTACTTCCCCGAGTTCAATATACTCGCCTTCCTGATTGGCAATCAGCAGCGTTTCTAAATCTTCTGCTGTTTCCAGTTCTCCGGTTTCATATTGAACCACCACATCGTACGTTGTGCTCCCCGGCGTCTGGATCGTTGTTGCCGTCTGGCCGCGGGTTGCATTATCCACGCTCTCTGCGATCTGGGCGGCAGCAAGACCATTGTCTCGTGCATTTTCTTCATCCACAGAGATCTGCAGTTCCGGCGCAGTATCTTCATCTGATGTCGATATTTCCCGTATATCTTCCGAATCTCTCAGCTCTGAGATCATATACTCTTTAGACTCATCGAGTGTATTTACATTCTGATCGCTGATCGTAAAGACAACCGTATTTGCTTCCCCTCCGCCTATAGCGGTCTGGCTGGAAAGGGAAATATCAGCATCCGGCTCTACGTCGATGACTTCATCTTCTATCTGTTCAATAAAGTCGATGGTACTTGCTTCTCTGTCTTCCATAGGCTGCATGGTGACCATCACCTGCGCTTCATTAGAACCTGATGGTCCTCCTGATGCGGCACCGCCGTCACCCGAAGAGCCGATCATTGTTAAGTAGCTGTCTACAGCACCCTCTTCATTTAAAATAGCTTCAATGTCTTCAGTAATAGCGGTCGTTGTTTCCAGATTGGTGCCGTATTCTGTTTCCACATCGATCGAGAAAAAGCCCTGATCGCTTGCAGGAAGAAAGTTAACGCCTGTCGTAGCAAGACCGGCACCGCCCGCAATAAGAAATAATAAGGTGATAAACAGCGTAAGAAAACGATGCTTCAGCGACCATTTGCTCGCTCTTTCCAGACGCTTCATATAACGGGAGTTCTGTCTTTTTTCTTCTATATCTTCTTTAGGGGCTTTCAGGATGCGGCTGGCCATCATCGGTACAACGGTAACAGCCACAAACAAGGAAGCAATTAAGCTGAAGGACACCGCCAGTGCAAACTCGGTGAAAATATTTCCGACAATACCGGATACAAAGATAATCGGCAGAAAGACGGAAACGGTCGTCAGCGTCGATGCCGTAATCGCACCCCCAACTTCTTTTGTTCCTTCGGAGGCCGCCTTCCTCGGCGTTTTTCCCATCGACAAATGCCGGTAAATATTCTCAATTACAACAATGGCGTTGTCGACGAGCATTCCAATGCCAAGCGCAAGTCCGCCGAGAGTCATCAAGTTCAGTCCGACATCCGTAAAATATAAAAACCCAAACGTCACGATAACGGAAAATGGTATCGCCACTCCAATAATCAGCGGAGTCTTTAAGTTACGAAGAAAGAAAAACAGCACAAGCATCGCAAACACACCGCCCGTAATAAGAGCTGTAGTCACGCTGTTGATCGACTGCTGGATGTAATCCCCTTCATCGTAGAATGTCGTAAAATTCAGGCTGCTGTACTGATCTTCTTCGAGCAGTGTATCGAGTTCACTGTTGAATGCTTCTGATACCGTTGCCGCATTTGCATCCGTTTCCTTCATTAAGTTAAGCTGCATAGCCGGCTCTTGATTTGTTCTTGTTATAGCATTTCTTTCTTCAGGAGCAAGGGCTACTTCCGCCACGTCCGACAAAAACAGCTCATCTCCTGTTTGAGGATCAATGGTCACAAACAGCTCTTCTAAGTCTTCCTGAGCTTCTATTTCCTTTAATACTCTTGTCGTGAGGGTTCTTTCTCCTGACTCCACCGTTCCTCCCGGAAGCGACACATTGTTGGACTGTATCACATTAACGATGTCTTCCTGGGTAATCTGATATTCTTCAAGCTGCGCCTGATCCAGGTTAATTTCATACCGTTCCGTCACCCGGCCCGATTCATCAACGTTGGCCACCCCTTCCACACGTTCCAGTTCTGTGCGGATAGAAGCCAGGTCATCCTGAAAGTCTATTACCTCCATATCATCAGAAGTGACAGCGATCTGCGCCATGCCAAACATGGAAGGATCAAATTTCAGAAAAGAAGGATCCGTCGCATCATCTGGAAGCGGGGCATCCCCCATCGAGCTGATAACATCCTGCTCTACATCATCAATAGCCGTCTCCCAGGAGAATTCCAGAAGGATTAAAGCAGAGCCTTCTTCAGAGGTCGAGGTAATATTATTCAGGCCGGGAAGCGTGGATAGCTGCTCCTCAAGCGGAATCGTCACACTTTCCTCCACTTCTTCCGGACTCGCACCCGGGTAGCTTGTTACAACAGCTGCAACTGGAGGGTCAATTTCCGGAAAAAGCTGGAGAGGCAGATTGGTTAATGATACCGCTCCCAGTAAAATAAAAAGAATCATTCCTACAATAGTCAGTTTCGGCCTGCGAATGGATAAATCAGTAATTTTCACGTACACCGTTCCTCCTCTTACGCCTGCACCCTTCTCAGCGCTTCACTTTGACACTCTCCAGTGCCTCAGACTGCCGGGCAGAAGCATTTTATACCATGTGTTCCAGTTTTTATATGTGTATTATTATTCTGCCGGTTAAAGAATGGAATAGTTGTTGTATGTAAGAATATAAATAGTTAAGCAGCTTAACTATTTAATAAACTAAAGCAACCACAGCAGAGAGTCAATTAATCTATCTCCATTTCACAAAGAATTCATCTAATTAATATTTTCATGCAAAAAGAGCAGCAAATGCTGCTCAGTCTGTTGAAAAAAATCAAAAATACATATTTTTATACAAAAGCCTGCAAAAAAGAACTCTTTGCGCAGGAACATTTCTTACTCTTCAGTTTCTTTTATCAGCTTATCCAGTTTTTTTAATGTCTGGTCGATTTGTTCAATTTCTTCTTTTTTCAATTGGCTGATATAATCCTGGATAATCGATTCTTCAAAAAGCCGGAATTCCTCCTGGAGCCGTTCTCCCTGGGGACCAAGCTTGATAATCATTTCCCGGCGGTTTTCCTCATTAATGAGCCGGATCAGAAGCTCTTCTTTTTCAAGACGGTTTAATGCCTGGCTGACTGCGCTCTTCGAAATGTTTAAATAATAGGCCAGGTTTGAAATAGAGACGTTCTCATCCTGGACAAGCCTCATCATCATTGCTTCCTGCCTTGTGGTCAGCTGAAGTTTTTGAAGCAGTGGAAGCTTCGGCTGCAGGTTTCTTGAAATGCTTTCTAGTGACTTTATCGTACTGTGCAGTATTTCTTTATATTCTTCATATGCCATTTGCTTCTCACCCCTGGCTGCTGCGTTACCGCAGTACCGCTTTTTTCAATCCTTTGTTCAGCAGAGCTCCAATTGCCCCGCTGAATTCTCCATTTTCCAGAAAATAAGCCTTCTTCCCACGAAGCTCCGTGTACTGGGTCATAATGGACTGCAGTGTATTGTGATTGGAAAAGGTAGTTCCTATATAAATAACAGCGTCCGTCCCTATCCGGTCAGCTGCCTGTACGCTCATCGTCGTAATGGTTTCACCGATCATCCGTACAACGGTCGCGATGTAGTCTTCTTTATTATGGGTACCCTGTTTCATTTGAGCAAGATCTCCAAAGTTGCTTGCCGTCAAGTCCCCGGAAATGGGCGGGGGTTCATGAGAATAAATATCCCCGACCGTGACGTTTAACTTTCTGCCGTCTCCCTGCTCTCCGAGAGTCAAAATCCTGTCGAATTCATCTTCCCCCGTTAACAAATAAGATAAGCCGAGCAGCGTGCCTCCACCCATTCCGCTTCCCCCGATCCGCTCATAGGAGTCCTGGTCAACCATATGAATAGATGTTCCGGTCCCGACATTAGCTACGATAAAACGATCTCCTGTTTTATTAATCAAACCGCTTCTTTCCAGCTGCCATTTGACTCCTTCACAGGTGGCTTCAAATTCATTAATTTTCTTTGCGGCAAAAGGCAGTTCTTTCATCAGCGCCCCCGCCTTTCCCCCCGTTACCTGTACGTACGGATCATCAAAGGTTTCTTTAAACCAGTCGTGCAGTTCGTGGAATTTCGATGTGGCGATTTTTTTGTATCCCCAGTCATTCCCTTTCGCATACACAATTTTGGAAAGAGTGCCCCCTCCATCGATTCCTATATATTGATCACTCATGTATTCAGCTTCTCCTCTCCCTGCAACGGCGGTCGTTAACACAACTGCTCTGTATCTTTTTATCGTATAACTCATTATAAGTGGTATATCCTGTTTTTGCATTGGATTATTCTTTATTTACAGATATTATCTTTCTCTGTCTTTCTCTAAATTATGCTAAAATGTGGAAGGAGATCTACGGAGGTGACACAACTGCATGACGATAGGCGAAGTGTTTTCTATTATATTAAGTATTTTATTTGTATTAAACATCGTATTTGCCGGAATTATCATATTTTTGGAACGCAGGGACGCCACGTCAACCTGGGCCTGGGTTATGGTGCTGTTTTTTATTCCATTTCTTGGATTTATCCTTTACCTCATTTTCGGACAGAACCTGACAAGGCGCCGGTTATTTGACTGGGAAGACATTAAGAAAATCGGCATTGAAGATTTAATCCGAGCACAAATTGCCGCACTTCGGGAAGAACGGTTCCACTTTATTGATCCATCGGTCCGCGAGCACCGTGATCTTATTTTTATGCAGCTCGTCAATAACGATTCCGTACTTACCCAGGAAAATGAAGTAGATATATTCATTGACGGCGGAAAGAAATTCGAAGCGCTGATGAAAGATATCGAAGCGGCAGAAGATCATATTCATTTTCAATATTATATTCTTCGCGACGATAAGCTCGGTACAAGAATTATTAAAGCTTTAACCAAAAAAGCTGAAGAGGGTGTAAAAGTCCGGATTTTGTATGATGAAATGGGTTCGCGGTCTATTTCCAAAAAGTCATTCCGTGCCTTTCACGCCGCAGGTGGAGAAACAAGCATCTTTTTCCCGAGGCGCATCCCCTTCATTAACCTGCGGCTTAACTACCGGAATCACCGGAAAATTGTCATTATTGATGGTAAAATCGGCTATACCGGGGGCTTTAATGTCGGTGATGAATATTTGGGACTTGATCCCAAGTTCGGATACTGGCGAGATACCCATCTGCGGATGCTCGGTGACGCAGTAAAAGCCCTGCAGACGCGTTTTATTTTGGACTGGAATCAAGCAAGTCCCGATAAACGGGATATTCATTATCAGGAAGGGCTGTTTCCTGCAGTCGATCCGCATGCCGGCAACACGGCCGTACAGATCGTTTCGAGCGGGCCGGATTCCCAATGGGAACAAATTAAAAACGGGTATATTAAAATGATTTTAATGGCTAAAGAATCGGTCTATATTCAAACGCCATATTTCATTCCGGACCAAAGCCTGATGGACGCCCTGCGGATTGCCGCTTTATCAGGCGTGGACGTACGTATTATGATTCCCAACAAGCCGGATCATCCGTTTGTATACTGGGCAACCTATTCTCATATTGGAACTATCCTCGAAGCAGGAGCCGAAGTCTATATTTATGATAATGGATTTATTCATGCCAAAACGATTGTCGTAGATGGAAAAGTCAGCTCGGTCGGCACGGCGAATATTGATAACCGCAGCTTTGCCCTGAATTTTGAAGTAAATGCATTTATTTATCATCATCCATTCAGCCAGCGGATGGCTCTTATTTTTGAAGAAGATATGAAGCAGTCCACTCGTTTCACCCTTAATAATTACAAAAAACGTTCGTTGTGGATCCGCTTTAAAGAAGCCATTGCCCATCTTCTTTCGCCTATTTTATAAGAGAAAAATCTATCATAAAAAGCCGCCCCTTTTTCAGGAGCGGCTTTTTGTTACATATGTTTCCAGCGTCTGCTTTGCGGATGCTTTTATTTTCCGCTGGATGCTTTCCACATAAGAGCAAGGCTTCTTGAAATCTTTTCTGCATACTCCGGCCCGTTCTTCAGTGCTGTTTGAAGGTCATTCGGACCAGGCACCATGCTGAATGCTGCGGTAATGCCATGCTCATAGACTGCTTCGTACCCTTCGCCAAGCTGGCCGCAGACAGCGAGAACAACGGCATTTTTGTTAACGGAATGTGCTGCTTTTGCCACGCCTACAGGTGTTTTTCCGTAAACGGTCTGGCTGTCCATTTTTCCTTCCCCGGTAACGACAAGGTCCGCCCCTTTTACCCGTTCATAGAAATTTGTTTCTTTCAGCACAATATCGATTCCGGATTCAAGCGATGCGTCAAGGCACCCTATTAGTCCGGCGCCCATGCCGCCTGCGGCTCCTGCTCCTTCTATGTGTGCAATATCTGCATTAAGATCCCGCTTCATGACGTCAGCAAAAACGCCCAGAGCCTCATCCAGCGTTTTTACCATATCCGGGGTCGCACCTTTTTGAGGGCCATATACTGCGCTGGCTCCATTTTTCCCTGTTAATGGATTTTTCACATCGCAGGCGACCGATATACTTACCTGCTTCAGCCTGTCATCCAATCCGGATAAATGAATGGAGTGCAGGCCGGCAAGCGCTGCGCCTCCCGCTGCAACTTCCTGACCTTCATTATCCAACAGCCGGCCGCCCAGCGCTTGTATCATCCCGGCCCCTCCATCATTTGTGGCGCTTCCGCCAATACCAATAATGATTTTTTCCACGCCTTTTCCAAGAGCATCCTGAATCAGCTCTCCGGTTCCGTAAGAGGTGGCTGTCAGCGGGTTTCTCTCCTTCTCATCAACCAGGCCGATGCCCGATGCTTCCGCCATTTCCAGAACAGCAGTCCTGCCATCTTTTGAGACCGCATATTCAGCAGTAACTTTTTCTCCGTTTGGTGACGTTACTTCTATTTGATGCATAGAGGCTTCCAGTGCTTCAGCAAGAGACGTGGTTGTGCCTTCTCCGCCATCTGCCATAGGTATCACATCAACAGAAGCCTCTTCTCCAAATATGTCTTTCCAGCCTTTTTTCATACTTTCTGCTGCTTCCAGTGCTGTCATGCTTTCTTTAAATGAATCGGGTGCAATGACTATTTTCATATTTGGAGCCTCCTGTGTCTGCCGCTTTTTGGACCTGCGCGGGTTTCTCTATTATTGTAACCGGTAACAATTAAACCGTCATTAGCTTTGTATACAAAAAAACCAATCATGCACCGGTTCACATGATTGGCTGCTTTTATACTTTGTATAATTCTGATTCATGACGCTTGAGCACTTCTTCAAATAAATATTTCTTTTCCGGGAGAGGCAGCATACAAAATTCCTGCTTGAGCCCTCTGTCTTTTCCAAAACCGAGAATCGACTGGCAGAACCCACAAGTATTGCTCTTGTGTATAACCGGATTTTCATTGGGAAACCAGTCCTGCTTTTCTTCTATATAATATCCATGAATGGAATATTTCGTTCCGTCCTGCAGCGTAATATTCATGTGAAGCATATCGCCGCTTTTCCAATTGCCGTCTTCGGCGTAGTCTCTCACAAGCATATCCGTCTGCCATTCTATATCGGAGTCGGTAATCGTTAAAAAAGCAGGTAAATCTTCATCTCTTAACTCCTTCCAGCTGGACGTTTCCTGACCAGTTTCCCGTAAATACGCTAAATGTTCCTTATACCGGGACAAGTATAGATGAATTGGCTTTTTTTGACTCATACCCTTCCTCCTTTAGAAATTCCTATTTTTCTGGATAGGATGCGTGTGCACATTTTTATTTTCTCACATTATCAGCCGCTTCGCCACTACGGACTTCTTTCATTTGACGGGCAGATGTTTTTAGTCTATTCTTTCCCTAAGGCAACTTTATGTCTCAAGACTAAATATTGGACTATTCACTATATAAGGAGGGACTGTCATGTCAGAGGCTGTCCGCGTAGAAAATATCACTGCGGCTTACCGTAAAGAACCAGTGCTTCGAAATGTAAGCTTTGCGCTTCCGCAGGGCCGGTTAATTGGAATCGTAGGGCCGAATGGAGCAGGTAAATCCACGCTTTTAAAAGCGGTTCTTGAACTAATTCCCAAATCAAGCGGCAATGTTGAAATACTGGGAAGCAGCGTACGCTCCCAAAAGAAAAATATTGGTTACGTTCCCCAGCGCGGCAACGTGGACTGGGATTTCCCAACCAACGCTCTTGATGTGGTAATGATGGGCCGTTATGCACAGATAGGCTGGCTGAAACGCCCTTCCAGAAAAGATAAAGCTTTAGCAGTAGAGGCCCTGGAGCGTGTAGGGATGAAAGAATATGCGGACCGGCAGATCAGCCAGCTCTCTGGAGGCCAGCAGCAGCGTGTTTTTCTAGCAAGAGCGCTTATCCAGGATGCCCAGGTGTACTTCATGGATGAACCTTTTGCCGGAGTGGACGCTACTACGGAGCGGGCTATTATAGATCTGTTAAAAGAATTAAAAGAAAAAGGAAAAACCGTTATTGTTGTTCATCACGACCTGCAGACCGTAACCGAATACTTTGACTGGGTTCTCTTATTAAATCAGCGTTTAATCGCATGCGGACCTGTAGAACAGACCTTCACTTCTGAACTGCTGCAGAAAACGTACGGAGGCCGCTTGTCTTTTATTCAACAGGAAAACCTTAAGATATAAGAAAGGAGACCGCCTCATGCAGGAATGGCTGCAATTTTTATCCAGCCCGAATCTTCAGTGGGTAATGGCCGGGGCTGCGCTTCTTGGCCTGGCAAGCGGAGTAGTGGGAAGTTTCGTGCTTCTCCGTAAAGAAAGCCTGGTAGGCGACGCAATGGCTCACGCTGCGCTTCCCGGCATCTGTCTTGGATTCTTGGTGTTTGGACGGGAAACGCTTGCTTTAATGGGAGGTGCCGCCCTCACCGGACTCCTCGCTGTCTATGCCATACGTGCCGTGCACTCACAAAGTAAAATAAAGCAGGATGCTGCAATAGGTATCGTGCTCTCTGTCTTTTTTGGATTCGGTATTGTTCTGTTAACAATGATCACGAATGGAAGCTACAGCCAAAGCAGCGGACTCGACGAATTTATTTTCGGTCAGGCGGCTTCTCTGGTTGGAGCGGATGTCCAGATTTTGATTGCAAGTGCGCTTATTCTTCTTATTCTCTCTTTTCTCTTTTTTAAAGAGTTAAAGCTTCTGATTTTTGATCCTTTGTTTGCCGGAGGCATTGGACTACCAATACGCTTTCTGAATGCGCTTCTCAGCTCTATGGTAGTTCTTGTTGTCATTACAGGGATTCAGACCGTAGGAGTCATTTTAATGGCGGCTCTGCTGATCACACCGGCTGTCACCGCCCGGTACTGGACCGATCGTCTTGGTGTAATGGCTGTTCTTTCCGGACTGATTGGAGGTCTGTCCGGTGCTGTTGGTGCTTTGCTGAGCTCAACGATAAGCGGGCTTCCCACCGGACCGGTAATTGTCGTAACCGCCACGGCCTTCTTTTTGATTTCATTTCTGTTCGCTCCGCAGCGGGGCATTTTGTTTCGAATGATGGAAACTAGAAAAAACACGCAGCTTGTACTGAATGATTTTCTTTTGGACACTATGTATGAAAAGCTGGAAAAACGTTATGCTTCCGGCCAGTACAGCGCTCTTTTTTCCCACAGGGAACTCGAGGAGCAGACGCGTCTTCCCCGAAACGGTCTTGAAAAAACCATTCAGTCCCTGCAGAAACAAGGCCTTCTTACACGGAAAGACGGAAAATATGTGCTGACCGGGAAAGGACTTGCCTACGCCTATGACTCTTCTCTGCTCCGCCGGCTTCAGGACATTCATCTTACGCATGAAGCTGAACTTGGTTCATGGAAAGAAGCTTCGGCAAACGGTGATCTTCGGAAGCCCCGGGACTATCTAATGAACGAGCGCATCCATTCCCTTCTCACCGCTGAACAAAAACTGCCGATTTCTCTTGCTATTAAACAGACGTCTATTGAATACGCCGATCAGGCCTAGTATATAAAAGGAGGAACACGCTTTGCTTTACGAACTATGGATTTTAGCGATCAGTTCGCTTGTCGCTGCTACATGCGGCATTGTTGGTACATTTCTTGTACTGCGCCGCATAGCAATGGTGGCGGATGCCATCAGCCACACTGTCCTGCTGGGCATTGTCGGGGCGTTTCTTGTCTCCCAGACGCTTGAAGGCCCGCTTATGCTTATCGGAGCCGCTGTAGTAGGACTGGCGACCACTTATTTTATTCAGGTGCTTGATAACGCCGGCGTGCCTTCTGATGCGGCTATTGGCGTGGTATTTACTTCTTTATTCTCTGTCGGCGTTATTCTTGTTTCTTTATATGCAAGAGATGTTCATTTAGACGTGGATCACGTGTTGATGGGAGACATCAGCTTTGCCCCATTCCATACGATAGAATGGAACGGCATTCCAATGGGACCACAGGCGTTCTGGGTGATTCTGGCCGTCTTTATTATTGATCTTGCTTTAATCCTTCTGCTGTATAAAGAGTTCAAAATCACTTCCTTTGATCCGGCACTTGCTGCGGCTCTTGGTATTCCGGTAACATTGCTCCATTATCTTCTGATGACAATGGTTTCTATTACAGCCGTCGCTTCCTTTGATGCCGTAGGCGCTATTCTGGTGGTCGCTCTTTTGATTGTTCCGCCGGCTACCGCTTACCTGCTCACGGAAAAGCTGAGCCGGATGATTATAGTGAGCGCTTTGACTGGAGTTGTTGCGGCGATTACCGGCTATTATACGGCTAAATACTTAAATGTATCGATCGCAGGCTGTATTGCCAGTGCTGCAGGCGTTCTGTTTCTTATCGCCTTTCTATTTTCCCCTTCCCAGGGTATTCTTTTACGAGGCAGGCAGAGAAAAAAAGCAGCTGCCCCCGCCTCTTCCTAAATACAAAATAAGCTGCAGCCAATGGCCGCAGCTTATTTTTCTTTATTCAAATGTGAATCTTTAAAAACGAAATATTTTATCATAAAGAAGCTTGCCGTAAAGGAAAGAAACATTGCTACTCCCTTTGCTAAATTATAGCGGAGCCAGCCGGGTACACCGACAGCCTGAAACAAAGTATTGCCGCCGATGAACACAAGGTTATTTACTCCAAGGCTTACGAGTCCCTGAAGCACAAAAGCGATCCTTTGTTTACCGCTGCCTTTCGCAGAATCCCTGAAGGTAATCAAAACGTTCCAGATATAGCTGTTCGCTACAGCCAGGCAGTAGGATATCGTGTTATAGGTAGTCAGCATAACCCGTTCATCCGTTGGAAAAAAGTAAAGAAGCAGGTTAAGTGTGCCAATATCTACAGCGGCATTGGATATGCCAATAGCACTAAACTGTGCGTACTGAAATAGTCCTTTTCTTTTTTTCTTTTTTTCCATAGGTATCCCTCAGTTCAATCTGGATGCAGCTCATACCTGTCAGGAACCGGAAAGCTCTTCTTTGCTTTCAGCGGGCTTTTCCCCGGAAACAGCCTGTTCATAGATAGCTTCAATCTGTTCAGCCACCTGGTTCCAGCTGAAGCTCTGGACATCCTGATGGGCCTGATCCGCCATTTTTTTACGCAGAAGCTCGTCTTCAAAGCGAAGAACTGTTTTCGTAAAGTCCCCTTCTACGTCAGGTTCATATAAAAGCCCTGTTTTTCCGTCTTCGATCTGTTCTCTGGTAGGTCCACTCTGTGCAGCCACCAGAGGCAGTCCGGATGCCATTGCTTCCATGATAACGAGTCCCAGCGTTTCCGTAGTAGAAGGAAACACAAACACATCTGATGTAGCAAATGTTTCTGCCAGCTCTTCCCCATGCATAAATCCGGTAAAAATCGTATTCGTACCTTTGAAGTGTTCTTCAAGAGCCTGGCGGTGCGGACCGTCTCCTACAATAGCAAGAACAAACGTATCCGACTCTTCCAGAACATGCCGGACTTTCTCAATTTCTTTTTCCGCAGCCAGTCTCCCTACATATAGCAGCAGGGTTTTTTCGGGCTGGCCGCCTGTCAGCCGGCGTCGCATCGATTCGCTGTATTTGTCCGGGGAAAACTGCTCAGTATTTACCCCGCGCTTCCATAAATGCATACGCTCAAAATTACGGCTCACCAGCTCATCTTTGACCGTCTGCGACGTACATAAATTAATATCCGCCTGATTATGCATTCTGCGAAAATGCCACCACATCAGCCATTTCAAGCTGCCAAGTTTATAATAATCCATATACTGGGCCAGGTTCGTATGATAAGAGGCGACAAGCGGCAGATTAAGCTGCCTTGCATATTTAATGCCTGCATATCCTACCACGGCCGGGTTTACTACATGGACTACATCCGGTTTATATTCCTTCAGATGTTTTTTTACGACCGGATGCGGGACCGCAAACTGCTTGCGATAAAAAGGAAACGTAATGTGGGAAAGGCCGATTACTTTTGCTCCTTTATATTCATAAACTCCAAGGTCAGGTGCGTAAATCCGCACCTCGTGCCCCTGGTCAAGCAGCCAGCTGATGCAGGCTGTAAGCCGGGTTACGATACCATCTGTGGAAGGCAGAAAGGTTTCAGTTATTATGGCTATTTTCAACAGGAACACACTCCGTTTTTATTATTTCCAGGTTACGTTCGGAAGAACATTTTCTTTTACAACGCGGTCTTTATGAGTCAGTGCTGCGTGAAGGATCTCTTTGATTACATCATCTGTCAGCATAAACGGCTCAAGTCCAAGGTCTAGAAGATTTGTATTTACCGCACGGTAAAAATGCTCTTCTGCCTCGATGCGGGGATTGTCATACTTGCCGACTTCCACTTCAATGCCTTCTTCTTTTGCTACACGCTGCACCATTTCCGCTAAGTCCGTAATAGAAAATTCTTCTGTAAACTGGTTAAATACGCGGAACTCACCATTGTCTGCAGGATTTTCAGCAGCAATTTCAATACAACGTACGGTGTCGCGGATATTCAGGAAGCCTCTAATCTGCTGGCCTTTTCCGTAAACAGTCAGGTCATGTCCGATAGCAGACTGAATAATAAAGCGGTTTAATGCCGTTCCGAACACGCCGTCATAATCGAGGCGGTTTACAAGAACCGGATCCATAGCCGTTTCTTCTGTGTCCAGGCCGTATACGATGCCCTGGTTTAAATCGGTGGCACGAATACCCCACGTCTTGCAGGCAAACATAATATTGTGGCTGTCATGAACTTTTGATAAATGGTAAAACGAGTTTGGCTGCTTTGGAAAAGGAAGCACATCTTTTCTGCCTTTATGCTCAATTTCGATATAGCCTTCTTCGATTTCGATGTTAGGGGTTCCGTATTCTCCCATTGTTCCAAGCTTAATTAAGTGGCACTCCGGTACAATTTCTTTAATGCCGTATAGTACGTTCAGTGTTCCTACGACGTTGTTTGTCTGGGTGAAAACAGCATGCTCGCGGTCAATCATGGAATAAGGTGCGGAACGCTGTTCAGCAAAGTGGACAAATGCGTCCGGCTGCTCCTGCTTTAACACCTCACGAAGAAAATCATAATGATTTAAATCTCCTTCGTATGTACGAATTTCTTTTCCAGTGAGCTCTTTCCATTTCGCTACTCTTTCTTCTAGTGTAGCAAGAGGGGTAATAGAGTTGGAATGAAGTTCCTCGTCCCATTTTCTTCTGATAAGATTATCTACGATCGATACGTCATGTCCTTTTTTGGAAAGATAAAGGGCTGTCGGCCAGCCGCAGAATCCGTCTCCGCCTGCAATAATGATTTTCATTGTGTTTCTACCTCCAGGTCATATATTCCATCCTATCCGGCTGGAATAGTCTCTTTTTGTTTAAATTAGTGCTGCTTGTAAAAAAACCGCATAGCATACCTAATTATACACGTAATAATACGAAAATATATGTATAAAAGGTACACACCCTGTCCATAGTATACTATACAACATTTGTTTTAAAGCCGCTATTTTATTTGCTGATTATTTATGTAACTTTTAGTTTTCTGCGGGGTTATACCATGCTTTTACATACTGATGCTTTTCTATATTTTACAGAAAAAAGAGGTGCCTTCCAAAGAAGGCACCCCATTCTTTTTGATTATAGACTTAAATCAGCTGGAGCATCTTTTACGACAAGAATAATTTTTCCGTCGTCGAGCTTTTCTTCCAGCTCTTCTGCTTTCGCTTCTGTATAGCCAAGCTCCTGGAATTTTGCACGAAGCTCGTCTCCCTGTTTGCGGAATACGTTTTTGATGCTCGCGCCGATTCCCTGCTCCTTGGCACCTGCCGGGTTGGCATCTGCTTCATCTGCTACACGATTTGTTCTTTCTTTGTCGTGAGTCACGACGAAAATGTTATCCTCACTGATGCCCTGTGTTTTTAATCTGTCTACAGCTGTTACAGCCTCATCGTCGTTTAAATATTCTTTATAAAATGGTTCCATTGTTTATCTCTCCCTTCTCAGATGAGTGTTCCCCGAAACGAAAAATTTAAAACTTTCTTTTATCCGCCCACAATCTGATGATAAATTTTCCGTGCATTCGCCTTATCCGTTTCTCCGTGAATAATGGCACGGCCGTCTGCAAACAAAACGATTCTTTTTTCTTCCCATTCCAGTACAAGCAGATGGGAATTGGATTTTCGTACTAAATGTTCGTGCTGTTCTTTAAGACGACCCAACGAGGCTTCTGCCGTTTTTGCCGGCCGGATTTGTACGGCATCCCGACCGCACAGCGTTTCCAGCGAAGACCCGGATTCCCACTGCAGATAAGGGTAATCAGCTTTCGTTCCGCAGGAAGTACAGTCCTGTTTTTTTAATTTGTCCAGATTCATCGTACGGTGTTCATTTTTCCAGACATCAAAAGAAAGCAGCGTCCGCCGCAGATCTTTCTCGTTTCCGCTTAATAATTTTAAAGCCTCTGCAGCCTGGTGGGCACTGACCATCTGCACAGCCGGCGCAATAATGCCGGCCGTATCACACGTCTCCCCGTCCATTGGAATATCCTCCACCAGACAGTGCAGGCAGGGGGTGTCCCCGGGAAGAATGGTATAGGTGAGTCCATAGCTTCCTACACAGGCACCATATATAAAAGGAATCTGATGACGACAGGCAAAATCGTTTACCAGCATACGGGTTTCAAAGTTATCAAGTGCATCAATAATAATATCTGCAGGCAGAAAGGATTCCAAAAGGGATGGATCCACTTCGCCTACAACAGCTTTTATATCGGCATACCGATTAATATCGCGGAGTCGTGCTTCTGCCGCAGCGGCTTTTGGGATAGAGTTGTCTGCATCCAATTCGGTATACAGCTGCTGACGGTTTAAATTGCTGTGCTCCACATAATCCCGGTCTACAATAGAAACCGCTCCGATCCCTGCCCTGACAAGCGTTTCAGCCATACTGCTTCCTAAAGCGCCCGCACCGATAATAATGGCATGTTTTTGTTCAATGGACTGCTGACCCTTTTTTTCAATGGGCGCGAACAGCTCCTGACGGGAATAACGACCGTCGTTCACAGCTGGCTCATTCCTTCCGTGGGACTGCTTGCCTGTGCATAGAATTTCTTTTCTGTACGCCCGGCTTCATGTCCAAGCTTTCCTGCCTGAACGGCCAGTTTCATCGCTTCTGCCATTTTCACCGGCTGATCAGCTCCTGCCACAGCTGTATTCAACAGCACACCGTCTGCTCCGAGCTCCATTGCATAGGACGCATCTTTAGGACTGCCGATGCCCGCGTCTACGATAACAGGGACAACCGCCTGTTCTATAATATGGGCTAGATTGTAAGGATTGACGATCCCCAGTCCGGTACCGATAGGCGATGCGCCCGGCATGATCGCGTGAATGCCCAGCTCCTGAAGCTTTCTTGCGAGTACCACGTCATCTGAAGTATATGTGAGTACAGTAAAGCCTTCCTTCAAAAGCTGTTCGGAGGCCTTCAGCGTTTCTACAGGATCCGGCAGCAGGGTTTTATCACATCCGATCACTTCCACTTTAATCATATCGCACATGCCGGCTGCATCTGCCATTCTTGCTATTCTCACGGCTTCTTCAGCCGTCTTTGCGCCGGCCGTATTGGGAAGCAGCCTGTACCCTTTAAGGTCCATATCTTCGAAAGGATCCGGCTGCGAGCTGTCGAAGATATTCATCCGCCTGACGGCAAATGTCAGCACTTCCGTCTCTGACGCTTCCACCGCCTGTTTCTGCACCTCAGCTGTTTTGTATTTCCCCGTGCCTAGAAATAATCGTGATGCTAAAGAAAATCCTCCAATATTCAGCATCTCTCATCCTCCTCCTACAAAATGAACAATTTCCAACCTGTCGTTTTCGTTCAGCAGCGATTCTTTCTGTTCAGGTTTAGTCAAAATTTCCCCGTTTTTTTCTACAACAGATTTTTTGTGTCCAACGTTAAAATGAGCAAGCAGCTGCTCGACAGATTCCACCATCTCCGGTATCTGCTGTTCTTCTCCATTAATGATAAGCTTCACTGGAAACACCTTCCTTTGTTTGTTTTCGATGGGGAGAAAACGCCCTCTCCCATTCCTGATTTATTGTCTCTCCACAAATGGTTCGGGCAAGCCAGACTCCTGTACCCGCTGAAAGCAGGATACCGTTCCGGTAATGCCCGGCTGCCATCCAGAGACCTTGATTGTCTATCGAACCAAGATAAGGTAGTCCATCTGCAGACTGCGGCCTGATACCGCTCCATGCCTGATTGAATTCCGCCCCGGCAAGACCCGGTACCAGCACGAATGCGCTTTTCAACAGGTCATGAATGGAACCGGCGTATACCTGCTTTTCCATACTTCCCGGATGCTCGGTTGCCCCGATAGTAACCGTGCCGTTTTTCTTCGGCACAAGATACACGTCTGGAGCGTGGATCGTTGACGTAAAGAGCTGTTTTTTTGGGCGGATCGATAAAATATCTCCTTTAACGGGAATCATTTCCGGCATGACGGCAATATCACCTTCCAGCAGGTCTGTCCAGGCTCCTCCTGCCATCACTACATGCTCCGCTTCAACTGTTATCTGTTCTGAAGTCACTTTATATCCCCCTGATTTCTTCTTAATAGAAGAAACGGAGGTATGCTCCATTATTTCTGCACCTAAATGAACAGCACTTTGGGCATAGGCGTGCGTTAGATATGGAGCCATCACCTGGCCGTCCTCCGGCATATAAAGAGCACCTTGAAAGGTCTCATCTTTAAGGTCTGGTTCTTTTTTCTGCAGGTCCTCCCGGGTCAGCCAGCTGACTTTTTCGCCTGCTTTCTGCTGAAACGAGAGCACCTCAAGCAGGTGGGTTGTTTCTTCATCCGTATGAGCCGTTTTAAGCATTCCGTTTTTGATATAGTCCACCTGTACATTCGAATAGGATTCCAGTTTAGGTACCAGCTCGTCGTACATCGCACGGCTCGCTCTTGCAAAATCAAAAAAAGCACCTTTACTATTAATCTCCACCTGGGCACCGAGCATACCGGCAGCGGCGCTGGAGGCCTCGCTGCCGATCGTGTTTCGTTCCAAAAGAAGCACCCGTTTTCCTTTTTCTGCGAGATGAAAGGCAGTTGAACAGCCATTAATACCGCCGCCGATCACTACGGTATGATAGGAAATCATTTATTTTCCCTCCTTGTTGAGTTTCGTAAAATAGGCGCAGGCCTGCCGCTCCGGATCTGCTGCTTCATAAAGACCCGACAGCATTGCAACCCCTGCAGCACCGGAGCGAATGCAGTCTTTCACCTGTTCAGGCGTAATTCCGCCGATGGCTATTACCGGCAGCTGTGACTCTCGGGCGATAATCGAAAGCTGCTGAAGCCCCCGCGGTTGAAGGCCTTGTTTACTACCTGTTGAAAATACATGCCCAAAAAACAAATAGTCCGCGCCGGCCTTTTCTTTTTCACGGGCAGCTTCTATGCTGTGAACAGACCAGCCGGTCATGAGGCTTTGTTCCGGCTTTTGTGCAGCAGCTTCTTTCAAATGAAAACCGGTTCCGCTGAAACAGCTTCTTTTTTCTTCGGGTATATTCAAGCGGATCTGCTCCGGCGGCACCCCTTCTTTCTGCAGAAATTCAATGGCGGTTCGTAACTCTTCAAGAGACCAGAGGGGCTCCCGAACGTGAAAACAATCCGTGTATTTTTTGATTTTTTTAGAAATGTGCATCCACTCTTCCAATGTCTGCCGGCCTGTCGACACCGCATGCAGTTCGTTTCGTTGTATATTCATTAAAAAAGCCGCCTTCCCCTGAGGGAAGACGGCTGTTGGTTTCTGCTGAGAGAAGCAGGACAAGCCACTTCCCTCCGCTGGTATATCCAGATCAGGTTCAAAGAGTCCCGAAGTATCACTTCAATCTCAGCCCTTTTAAAAGGCACCCCTAGTGGTAACACTATTAAATTGGTTCTAGTGTTTATCGTAAGCTATCATTGTTTGAATTGTCAATCAACATAAAGTAACTACTGTTTAAACTCGAAGAAAGCTTTATACTAAATGCATACGTTAATTAAAAGGAGAGATACATCATGCCATTTGTAAATATTAAAATTACGAAGGAACAAAAGCCCGCTACGCCGGAACAAAAGCAGCAGCTTATTGAAGGCGCGACAAAACTGCTTCAGGATGTTCTCGGAAAAAATCCGCAGACGACCGTCGTTGTGATTGATGAAGTGGAAACCGATAACTGGGGCATTGGAGCTAAATCCGTTTCGGAAATCCGCAAGAAAGACACGCTCTAATTCAAACAGCATAACTAATTTAAAAACAGGGAGGGCGTCTGCTGCCCTCCCATTTCTTTACTCTACTTCGAGTTCCTCTGTCGGCATGCTGTGCATATTACGGGCTGTCACGTGTGCTGTAATAAAATAAGTGCCGCTTTCTTCGAACGTATACTCCTGCGTGTATTCTCCGCTGCTTTTGTGCTCTCCTTCTATCTGCTCTCCCGTTTCCTGCTCCCCTTCTCTCCATATTTCAAATAAAACCTCGTTCGCATCCTCTACCGCTTCTCCTTCCTGCTCTACCTGAGCTTCAACCTGAACCGTTTCTCCAGCCTCCACTGTTTCATCCGTATGTATGGCTACTTCAATAGGTTCGGTGCTTGGAGGTTCGCTTTCGGCTTCTGATTCCCCGGAACCGCCGCATGCACTTAACAAAAGAAGCATAAAAGCTGTGCTTCCTGCTGCCCATTTTTTCATAAAAAAGCTCCCTTCTCTTTTTCGCTCTGCATCTTTCATTATATCGTGAGTGCGCTTTCTTTGTTACCCCCTCAAGTACCAATTATTAATAACAGTATCCAGAGGGAAGGAACGCTTAGAATCGTAGTGAGCAGCGTAATACTCGAAACCAGATCGGGGCTCGAATGAAACTCTACCGAAATCATCGCAATTGTGGCCGCGGTCGGCATTGCCACTGCCACTATCAGTACGGTACTTAAAAGATCATTTGTCTGCAGCAGTTCGGTTAGTCCCCAGGCAATGACCGGTGAAACTACAAGCCTTACGGCGGTGCCAATGCTGATAAGCTTCCATTCGAGCGAAGCCAGTGAAATTTTAGCCAGTTGCATCCCAAGTACCACCATAACAACGGGAATCGAGGCTTCTCCAAGCATGCTGATGCTGTCAAAATAAGTCGGAGGGATCGTTACCTGAAGCCATTGAAACAAAATACCTAAAAGCAGGGCAAAAAAAGCAGGCATTTTTAATACGACGCGAAGAGCGTCCGCTCCTGTCATATTGCTCCGGTTTGCAATATACACTCCTATCGTGCTCATAAAAAAGGACTGAATCACCATAAAGATAACAGCGTAGGCAAATGCCTGCTCTCCAAAAGCAAACAATATAAGCGGCGCTCCATAGTTTCCGGCATTCATAAACGAGGTGGACAGGGTCATTCCGCTTTCTGTGGGAGCATCCCAGCGCAATACCCAGGTCAGCAGCTTATTTAATAAAAGCATTACAATTAAAAAAATCACAGCAAACAACACAATCAGAAATACATCATAGTCAGGCTCTGTCGTATAAAATGTCCGGAATACCAGAGCAGGCGTCAATATGTATAAAGCCACACCTGATACAGAACGGACATCGAGCAGCTGTTTTTTCTGCAGCAGAAATCCTGAAAGAAAAATTAATCCTATAGGAATAAGCGTACTGATTAAAACGCCCATATACTCATCCTTTCTAAAATAACAAGTAAAGCGGGACCTGTGCAGGCCCCGCTTTATTAGTTTATCATATTTTATTCTTATCGATTCGGCTTTCCTTTTAACATCTGCTTAAGCTGCTTTTTCTCAGAACGGGAGACAAGAATATAAAGAAAATCCTCTTCCTGGATCACCGTTTCCCCATAAGGCGTAACCAGATCTTCATTGCGTACGATCGCACTGATCAAAACGCTGTCCGGAAAGGTAATTTCCTGCAGGGTTTTCCCTAAAATAGGGGTATTCTGATCCGTCTGGAACTCAATAATTTCCGCGTTGGCCTTGCCAATCGATATCAGCTCAATCGAATGGGACGGCACTTCTTTTTTAGGACCGGAAAGGTTCAGCTTTTTGGCTAAATACGAAATACTCGATCCTTGAATCAAGGCGGACGTAAGCACAATAAAGAAAACAATATTAAACAGCAGGCCGCCGGATTCCACACCGGCCACGATCGGAAACGTAGCAAGTACGATTGGAACCGCCCCGCGCAGCCCCGCCCAGGAGATAAATATCTTTTCTTTAAAACTATACGACGTGCCGATAGTCGAAATAAAGGTCGCTGCAGGTCTTGCCACCAGCATAAGCGTGGCGGAAAGAAGCAGGCCGGCAATAACAATAGGAGGACTTAAAAGCTGTTCCGGAAAGGCAAGCAGTCCCAGGATAATAAACATCGTAATCTGCGCCATCCAGGCCATTCCTTCATTAAACCGGAAAATAGAATGACGGTAGGTCAGTTCGGAATTACCCACGATTAAGGCAGCCACGTAAACCGCAAGAAGGCCGCTGGCTCCTGCAAATGCGGCCAGACCGTATGTAAGCAGGGCAAAAGAAATAGCAAAAATCGGATAAAGTCCACTCGAATCCAGGTTAATACGGTTAATCGAAAGCGACGCTATTTTTCCTAGTACTAATCCAATAACAAGGCCCAGGCCCATCTGCCAGAAAAATGATCCTATCAAAAGCAGATAGCTTGGCTCTTCGAGGACGACCAATTCAATAAAGGCTACGGTTAAAAAAACAGCCATCGGATCGTTCGTTCCCGATTCCGCTTCAAGCGTCGCTCCTATTTTGGTTTTGATGTTGCGTTCTTTTAATGCAGCAAAAACAGCAGCCGCATCGGTAGATCCAACAATGGAACCAAGCAGAAATGCCTCTGTCCAGGAAAGATCGACTATCAGCTTGGCAGCTACGCCGACGATAGCCGAGGTCAGGATCACACCTGCAGTAGCGAGCGACAACGAGGGCCCGAGAACTTTCTTTATAGTAGGCCACTCCGTCTGCGATCCGCCCTCAAACAGAATAATAACAAGTGCAATGATACCGATCAGCTGCGCGTATTCCACATTGTCGAAGAAAATAATGCCGAGACCGTCACTTCCCATAACCATACCGACTAGAATAAATAAAATCAGGGAAGGCATACCCAATTTAGATGAGAATTTGGTAACTACCACCCCAATAATAAGAAGCAGCGCCCCCAGCAGTATAAAACTGTCTGTGCTAAAGCTTGCTGAAATCATAGATGGTCTCCTTTTTTATAAATTGACATCCACTTTAGGAATTACTTCATTTTTTTCAATACCTATATATTTTCTTGTTTCAGCCGGACTTGCATGGTGGAATCGTTTTTGAATAAGAGAAACCGCAATTCCTTTATGATAAGCGTGATAGCCGAATGTTTTCCGCAGGGTATGCGGACCAATTGTCCCCTCCACCCCGGCTTCTTTTGCCGCCTGTGTCAGAATACGGTACGTCTGCTGTCTTGTGATTGGTTTTTCCAGACGGGAGGATTGAAACAAATACGTCTGATTTCCGGTTGTACCGGATGTGGAAAAATAATAATGAAGCGCATGGTGGATGCTGTCATTTATGAATATTTCTTCTTTGCCGATAGACAGAAAACGTATTGGTGTGTTCCCATTTTCCACTATATCGCTTACTTCAATTTTCAGCATTTCGCTTATCCGGAGTCCTGTATTAATAGCAAATACAAAAAGCAGATAGTCACGGGCCGAATGTTTTTTTAAGGCAGCTTTCAAGGCCTCTATGGTTTCAATGCTGACAATAGGCTTAACAAATTCCACGATTCACCTCTTTTATGTGTCATAACCACCATCAAGATTATTATTATGTTACTTACACCTTATCATAATGTATGTAAAATAAAAAAAATCAGCCTTGGCTTCTACTTTTTCCGCTAAACGATGTAAAATAAAAAGAAAGGAGGTACCTGGATGAATAAAACAAAGAAACTTACATATACCGCTGTGTTAATTGCTGTCGGCACGGTAACCAGCCCTTTTGTTTCGATCCCGATTGGATTTGCACGAATTTTTCCGGTGCAGCATTTTATTAATGTGATAAGCGCTGTACTGCTTGGACCCTGGTATGCTCTGGCCCAGGCATTTGGTACTTCTTTTCTGCGGAATATTTTCGGGACCGGCTCCGTTTTTGCCTTTCCCGGCAGCATGATCGGAGCTTTTCTTGCCGGTATCGTCTATCAGCGCACGAAAAAACTTTCATTCACTGCCGGGGCAGAAGTAATCGGCACCGGTCTAATCGGCGCCCTGCTCACATATCCGCTTGCTCGGCTGGTGTTTGGCGAAGCAACTGCCTTATTTGCTTTTGTTCCTTCGTTTATCCTCAGTGCCCTGGTTGGAGGGGCGCTGGCTTATCTGCTTCTGCGGGCTTTTGAGCGCCGGAAAGTGCTTGAACGGTTTCAGAAATAAGAATAGATTCTATAGTTGCAAATCACCTCATATACGAATAATATATAACAGGGAATGTTACATATTTCGTATATAAGGTGGTTTTTTCATGCTTAATCGATGGTTTAAGCTCAGTGAGCACAATACCAATATAAGAACCGAACTGCTGGCAGGCATCACGACTTTTTTGACTATGGCCTATATTGTGGTTGTAAATCCCGTCATTCTGGCAGATGCCGGCGTTCCGTTTGAAGCTGTGTTTATGGCTACTATTATTGCTACAGTAGTCGGCACGCTCTGGATGGCTGTTTTTGCCAACTACCCGATCGCGGTAGCCCCGGGAATGGGACTCAATGCGTATTTTGCCTATTCCGTAGTGGGAGGTAATGATCAGATAGGCTATGAAGTAGCGTTCGGTGCGGTGTTTGTTTCGGGGATTATTTTCATTATTCTATCGCTCACGCCTTTTCGGGAAAAATTAATTGAAGCGATTCCTTCTAACTTAAAATATGGAATTACAGCTGGTATCGGCCTGTTCATCGCCTTTATCGGTTTTCGCATGAGCGGCATTATCGTTGCTCACCCGGAAAACCTCGTCGCCCTGGGAGATCTTCAGTCGGCGCCTGTACTGCTGACCCTGACCGGGCTCGCTGTTATGATTACGCTGATGGCGCTTAGAATAAACAGCGCCTTGTTTATCGGAATGGTTGTTACCGGCATCATTGCCTACTTCACGGGAGCGTTATCTTTTGAAGGAGGCGTGGCTGCTGCTCCGCCAAGTCCGGAATGGTTTATTTTCGGCTCCCCTTTGGATGCTTTTGCTGATGTAATCAGCTACGGCCTCTATGCCGTAGTGTTTTCTTTTCTGTTAGTCACCATTTTCGATACGACCGGTACAATGATCGGCGTAGCGGAACAGGCTGGCCTGATTAAAAATAATAAAATGCCCCGCGTTCGCCAGGCACTGCTGTCAGATGCCGTTGCCAAAACAGTCGGGTCCATTTTCGGTACAAGCCCGACCAGCGCCTATATTGAATCGTCCTCCGGGGTAGCGGCCGGCGGAAGGACCGGCCTTACAACGGTTGCAGTAGCTCTTTTGTTTATCCTGACGATGTTTCTGGCTCCTGTTGTGAATGCCGTATCCGGCATTCCAGCCATCACTTCGCCTGTCCTTATTATTGTAGGGAGCCTGATGCTTGGAAGCGTCGCTCATATTAAGTGGGATGAGTTTGACGAAGCGTTTCCAGCTTTTCTTGTTATATTAAGTATGCCGCTTACTTCAAGTATCGCCACAGGCATAGCGTTTGGCTTTATTTCCCACCCGCTGCTGAAAGTAGTACGCGGAAAAGGAAAAACGGTACACCCACTCGTGTATATCTTTGCTGTTCTATTTATTTTCCAGCTGATCTACCTCCCGCATTAAAAGAAAAGCGAGGTCTCCTGCCACCTGCGTTATATTCTGGAAAGGCTGCAAGGAAGCCCGCTTCCGCTGACGAAAGGAAAGAACGCTCGAGGAATAGGCGGCTCAACCTGGACAAAGAAAAGCGAGGTCTCCTGCCACCTGTGTTGTATTCTGGAAAGGCTGCAAGGAAGCCCGCTTCCGCTGAAATAATAATCTTTTTCAACTATAAAAAAAGCAGACCGGAACATTATCCGGGCTGCTTTCTTTTTGATTAATACACAAATCCCATAATAAGAACAGCTGCTGATAACAGAATACAGGCGATCCAAAACACACCCTGCGACTGTCCGCGCTTTCTGCGCCCTATAAGAATCTCCATTACGGCAATCAAGGCAATCGCAAGAACACCTTTGAAAATGTAGAGCAGCGGGAAACCATAGCCGATGACCATTCCTATACCGGAAACCAGCATAATGACAACGAAAAGCCGCTCGATCATCATCATAGCCTTCAGCTTTGGCAGAAAGTAGCTTAACAGGAAGAATATGAACAAGAATGCCCATGCTCCTGCGTGTGCCTGATAAAGAATATATAACATATCTCTCACTCCTTACGTGCAGATTCGCGGTTTGCACATACCGCACTCCTTTCAATATAAAGAAGCGGCGGCGCCAGTGCAACATCCGGTCCGGAAATTCTATAACTTTATCCCTGCACGAGCTTTAATCCAACAGCAGAGGCAATAATAACGCCGATACAGATGATTCGTTTCCAGTCCGCCGATTCTTTATAAAACAGCATCCCCATCACAGCTCCTCCGGCAGCACCGATTCCTGTCCAGACAGCATAGGCCGTCCCCATCGGAAGAGTCTGCATCGCCACGCTCAATAAAATAAAACTAACGCCAAACCCTCCGACAATACCGAGAAAGGCCGGCACCGACCGGTCATGATGCAGCTTATTAATCATTGTTACTCCAAGCATTTCAAAAAGACCGGCAAAAATAAGAGCCACCCAGGCCATTATGCTTCCGCCTCCTTTTTCTCATCTGTCACCAGCTTCAAACCAACCACACCAGATAGCAGAAGCAGAATGAAGATAATTTTACTCCATAAAAACGGCTCCCCGAATAATACAATTTCGGCAATAACCGTCCCAGTCGTTCCAAGCCCGACAAACACAGCATACGCCGTGCCGACGGGTAGATAACGGCTTCCTGTCACGAGCAGATAAAAGCTTGCTGCAATTGCCAGAATCGTAGCACCCCACTCCACGAACCCGGAGGCATGCTTTAATCCAATGACCCACCCTATTTCAAACAAGGCGGCCGTCACAATTTTGATCCAGTCTTTATTCATAAGAAACCTCCTTTTCCGCGCATACAAAAAGCCCAGGGCGCTAATCTTCTGTTTAGAAGATCTCCCGGGCTTTTTTCCCTCCGTGTCAGCATGCTATATACATACTGTGTTTTCTCTTGGACCAGGCCGGCACGGTGCCGCGGAACCCTAGAAAACAATTTGATGCCAGTATAGCTTACAAATTCTTCAAAATCAAGTGTCTTCTCTTTTTCTGTCATCCGGCAGGCTTTCCATGTAGGCCGGACGGTGCCGCGTATCTTCTTCCGTCACCTGAATATGGTCATTCACTGAACGTTTCCTGCCCATCGTTATGTCGTCATACGGAGTAAAGTCGTTAGAAGAGGAAGGCAGGCTTCCCTTTCGGATCGTATAAAACAGGCCGTAAATAAATGCTCCCACCAGAATAGATGCGATAACAAATCCCATTTTCATCCCTCCTCTTCCTCATACTGCTTATCTTACTATACGAAGAGAGAAATCCTTGTTTCACGATTTATCTGCTTTTGCGGGAAATACAAATTCTACCTTGCCTTCGTTGAGCTTCAGCTTCGCGTCAAACGGCGTTTTCCCTTTAAAACCTTTGATCAGGTTCGTCTCCCCGGACTGGCATAGTTTTTTAATCTGGGCCGGAGAAATCGTTTTGCGGAGCAGTGTTTTTGGAAACGTCTGCTTGCAGCCATTAGAATAATTGGTGCATCCATAAAAATTGCGCCGGTTCATAATATAGCCTTCTTTACAGGTTGGACAGAGCACAATAGGTTCGGATTTGGCCGCTTTTTTTCCTTTTCCCTCTTCTTTATCGGCTTCCGACACGGCAAGCGCATCTACAGCCTGAGGCACTTTTTCCACGAGGTCTCTCGTAAATGCCGATGTCTGTTCGATAAACGCCTCTTTCTGCGCCTCCCCTTCCCCAATTTTTTTCAAAAATAATTCCCATTTAGCCGTCATCTCCGGCTTGGACAGAAGCGTGCCTTCCACCGCCTCACAAAGCAGTTCGCCTTTGCGGGTAACGTGCACAATATTTTTCTGCACGCTGATGTACTCCTGGCGGATCAATGTTTTGATAATACCGCTACGGGTTGCCTCTGTGCCGAGCCCTTCCACTTCCTGAAGCGCCGTTTTAGCTTCTTCATCCTCTTCGATCCACTTTCCGCACGTCTTCATCATGTTGATCAGCTGACCTTCCGTGTACGGCGAAGGCGGCTTGGTGGTACCTTCTTCAACAGAAACAGCTGCATCAACCGCCATTCCCTTCTCTAAAGGAGGGAGGACAGGAGGAGCGTTCGGATCTTTTTTAGCAGGAGCAGCTTTTGCTGAAAAGCATTCCTTCCAGCCTTTCACCCGCTCCACTTTGCCTTTGCTCGTAAACAGAAGATCTTTTACATTTGTTGTTACCGTTGTTTCATCATATTCGTAGTCATGATGGAACATGGCGATCGCGCTTTGGACAATTTCCATGTACACCTTGCGCTGATCCGCCGTCAGCTTCTGCAGCGCCGCTTCAGTCGGGATTTTTTTAGTCGGAATAATCGCATAGTGTTCTTTTACTTTACTGCCGTCCACAAACCGGCGGCCCGGATAATCAGTCGCCGGTTCAAATACTTTCCCGGCGGTCGCCTGGTATTTGGTTAAATTGCTTTTAATGTAGGCAAACTCATTGTTTGTAATATGATGGGAATCCGTCCGCGGATAAGTAATCAGCTTTAACGGCTGATCGTAGAGAGACTGGGCAATTTCGAGCGTACGGGACGGACTGAGCTTATATTTTTTATTCATAGTCGTCTGCAGGCTTGATAAAGAATGGAGAAGCGGCGGCTTAATTTTTTTACGGCTTACTTTTACTTCTGTCACTTCACCTATTTCTTCTTTTCCAATTCCATGCTTTTTTAAAAGCGCTTCTGCTTCCGCCGCCTTTTTGTGACGGACTTTCGCTTTTCCTTTGTACGTTCCGGTTGATGCTTTGAATGTGCCCTCCACATCAAAATAAGGTTCCGGCTTAAAGCGTTTAATTTCCATATGCCTGTCATAGATCAGCTTTAATGTGGGCGTCTGCACACGACCGACGCTGAATACGGACTTAATGCCTTTCCGCTGAAGCAGCAGCGTATTACAGACGGCTTGCATTCATGCCGACCATCCAATCCGATACCTGGCGTGCCTGCGCTTCCTGATAAAGAGCCGTATAAGCGTCCCCTGCCCGGAGCTGCTGAAATCCCTTAATGACTTCATTTTTTTCCAGGCTGTTAATCCAAAGTCGTTTGGCAGGTTTGTGGGCCGCCCCTGCTTTTTCAATAATACTGCGTGCGATATTTTCTCCTTCGCGGTCACAGTCGGTAGCAATGATTATTTCATCAGCTGTCTGCAGAAATTTACGCACGATTTGAAACTGTTTTCTCGTTTTCGCAGCTGTTTTCCATTCAAACCTCTCTGGAATCATTGGAAGCTGCACGAGGCTCCAGCGTTTCCATGCCGGTTCATACTCTGCCGGGATTTGAGCTCAACGAGATGCCCTACGCCCCAGGTAAGCACGGCTCCTTTAGGAAACTGCTCACATGCTCCTATATTTATATACCCTTCTCCTTTGCCACCCTTTGGAAAAGCTTCGGCATAGGCTTTGGCCTGACTCGGTTTTTCTGCTAATATGACTGGCATGAGTCTGTCTACCCCTTTATGTTAGAATTTCTTTACTGGCTGCGGAACAAATGTTCTTTCCATTATACGACGACCGGACACGGACTGCAAAGCAGCTATTAATTTTCCCCATAAGTAAAGCCCGCTGTCTCCTTACTGGAGCAAGCGGGCTTTTATTTTTATTAATACAGTTCTTTAAGCGCTTCTTTGGAAAAAGGAACAATCGCTTCTGCATTATTTTCTTTTACTTTTTGAACCCAGGCTGGATCTGACAAGAGCGGCCGTCCAATCGCTACCAGGTCGAATTCGTTCTCTTCGAGCCGTTCTACGAGCTGGTCAATACTTGTCATTTCCGCATGTGTTCTTTCCGTAAAGGCATCATTCAGGCCAATGGAACCAACGGTTATGACCGGAAGACCTGTCAGTTCTTTCGTCCAGCCGGCGAGATTTAATGAAGAACCTTCAAATTCCGGCTCCCAGAACCTTCTTGTTGAACAATGGTATACATCTACGCCTGCTTCCGTAAGCGGTGCAAGAAATTCACGAAGCTCATCCGGCGTCTGTGCCAGCTTTGCTTCAAAATCTGTCATTTTCCACTGGGAAAAGCGGAAGATAATAGGAAAGTCCTCGCCTACTGCTTTGCGGCAGGCTTTGATGACTTCTGCAGCAAAACGGGTACGCTCTACAGCATTACCTCCGTACTGATCTGTTCTTTTGTTCGTTACATCCCAGAAAAATTGATCAATCAGGTAGCCGTGGGCCCCGTGGATTTCAATACCATCAAAGCCAATATCTTTAGCCGCTTTAGCAGCTTCTGCATAAGCCTGGATAATTAATTCGATTTCATCGTCAGAGAGCGGATCTACGACACTTTCCCCGTGAAGATTCAAGCCGGAAGGTCCTACCGGCGGCACAGATTTGCTGCTGTCATCCAACGGTCTCGTCATTCCTACATGCCATAGCTGCGGCACGATTTTACCGCCTGCTTCATGTACGGCTTCTACGACTTTTTTCCATCCGTTCAGCGCATCTTCTCCGTAAAAACGGGGAATATTCTCGTTATCGAGGCTGGCCGGATGACTGATCCCGGTTCCCTCCGTTACGATCAGTCCTACTTCACTCTCTGCGCGGCGGCGGTAATAGGACACAACATTTTCGTCTGGAACACCTTCCGGAGAAAAGTTTCTCGTCATCGGAGCCATCACGGTCCGGTTTTTCATGTGAAGATCTTTTATACTCCATGGCTGGAATAAAGCGTTTATTGATTTAGATTCTGTCATTTGACTGCTCATATGTGATGCCACATTCCTTTCTGATTAAAAAAATTCCTACAGGATAAAGTAAATAAGCCTGTCATTGCACAGATTGTATTGTACGCTTCTGTTTTTCGGAAGTACACTGTTTTGCATGCACTGCTTCAGACCGAGAAGCAGTTTTGGTTTCTTCCTGAAAATGATGTCTCCTGCTTATCGTAAAAGCTTAAACATGGTAGACTAAAAAACGTGATTGTATCGCTAAACCGAGGTATGGAGGATGAACTACTATGAGCCGCTTAAAAGACAATGGCTTTGAATACTATACATTAGATGAACTTAAAGCAAAAACATATTATAAACAGGATCTGGAAGCCATCACTTCCGTTTTCGATGAGCTTCCCCGGGATGAATACGCCCCGCATCTTAACCGGTACCGCCGGTATGCCCGCGCTATTATTATGCCGGGCTCCCATCGGCTGGAATGGCTGCCAAAAACAATAATTGACGACAACTCCTACTACGAGTACTTTCAAGGAAGCTTTAACCCGGAATATACAGATGAATACAGGCGTTTTCCCGCTCTACCTGAAGAAATGATGTACAATGCACTGCTCGAAGACATTATTCGTTTTGATTTCAAGCAGACCTTCTGGATGAAAGAAGACGCATTAATGCCCGTTCATGCCGGCATTCATTTTGTGAAACTATGCGTCAATGAAGCAGGAGAAACAGCCGTATCTTCGCCCAACAACCTTCATCAGGATGGTGAGCCGTTCACGTTTGCCCATTTAATACGCCGCCGCAATGTGAAAGGAGCAATGAATGCTATTTCCACTCCGGCCAACCGCGGCCAAATGCCTGATAATCTCGCTCCCGGGGAATTAACAACTTCCTTTTATCTGGAGAATCCGCTTGAATCCTACGGTATCTATGATCCGCTTGTGACGCATTATGTAGGAACCGTAGAAAAAGGGGACCGGAATATGCCTGGAGAACGTTCTGCTATTCTTATAGACTTTCAGCCAACGGTTGTCTCAGATTCGGAGCAGACAAGCAGCATGAAAGGCCTGACTGATCAGATGATATTTGTATAAACAAAAAAACTGCCCCTGGAGGCAGTTTTTTTATAACACGTAATAGCTCAGTACAAGCTGTACTTTAAATATATTGTCATCTTTCCGGAAACTCTTTTCAATAGGCTCTGTGCGCCCTTTGATCCATATTTTCAGCTCACTGTCGAACTCGAATGTACCGGCGGTTTCTACACTGTAGTGCGAAACGCTTTTATAGGGAACCGTATGATATTCCGTTTTTTTCCCCGTCACCCCCTGCTTATCGAGCAGAATCAAACGGCGGTTTGTGAAAATAATCATATCGCGGTAGAGCTTGAAGGCATACTCCACCTGTTCTCCTTTAATCAGCCAATCGCTCAGCTCACGCTCTACTTTCAGCACATCGGTTTCTGACGCATTTCCCATTAAAGAGTCAAATAATCCCATGATAACCCTCCTTTTTCTTTAATTCACGGAAGTCAGCGACACCAGTTCATAGTACATCGTTGTCCGTCCGCTTCCCCACTCCACTTTTACAATGACCGCTTTCCCGAAAGCTTCTTTATCTTCGTACGTATGAATCGGCAGCGCAGTATCCATAGGGTACATTTGATACCCGTCTTTGATCAGCTCAAACTTGCGTTCATCCAAACGTTCGGCCTGCTTATGGGTAATTATTTCCCAGTTCATTTCCATTTTAAATCCCATATCTATTCTTCTCCTTTGATCCGGCTCTTTTGCATCATTTTATTTTTTAACAAATCGCTTATTTAGAAGAATTTTCTTTTTCTCCATTTTTCCAGAGCGCCCATTTGGTGGAGATCGTGAGCGTAAGTGAAATAGCAATCAGCGTCAGCATCATAATATTAAACGATGTCAGATTGCCGTAATCCATCGTAATTAGGATATAAGCAGCCACGACAAAAAACAGCCAGTCCCATGCATTAAACATTGATAGTATTTGCTTCATGATAAACAGCGGCGTCTCTTGTGCATCAGCAGATGCATCCCGGGCCGCCTTTCCCCCTTTTCGTTACTAGTTGTCCTTATTATCTTCACATAGAACAGCTAAATAACACAATCCCTTTCTTTTGGCACAAATAAAAAAGCACCGCAGACAAATGCGGTGCTTCTTACGCTTATTTATTCAAGTGGCCGACATAGGGAGAAATATCGACATTTAACTTATCGGCAAGTTTCTGTCCGAGATCTGCGTCCGCACGGTAGAAGTTGCATACCATACGAAGAACAGTTTCCTCCGCTACGTCACCAAGATCATCTGTTAAATTTCTCAATAGAGCATCTTTGGTTTCCTGATCGTAGCTTCTGTAAATACGGCCGGCCTGTCCAAAGTCGTCCGCTTTTTCGATTTTCTTGCGGCCTGCGCTGTCGCCAGGAAGAGGCTGTTCAGAATCAATATAAGCTGGATCTTCTGCCGGCTCCTCTTCGTAACGGTTCGGCTCGTAGTTGATACGGCTCGTCTGCTGCGCAAACGGCATTGCACCATCACGAGTGTTGTTATTTTTCTGGGCAAACGGACAGTTGATTGGAAGATCAAAGATAGTTCGCCCCTACGCGGTAACGCTGCGTATCAGAGTAGGAGAAAATACGTCCCTGCAGCATTTTGTCTTCAGAAGCCTGAATTCCAGGTACCAGAACACCAGGATTAAAGCTGACCTGCTCTGTTTCTGCAAAATAGTTATCCACGTTTTTATTTAACGTCATCGTTCCTACGTGGATATAAGGGATGTCTTCCTCAAGCCAGTCTTTCGTGGCATCAAGCGGATCAAAATCAAAATTGTCGATGTCCGCTGGATCAAGAATCTGTACATACAGATCCCACTCCGGGAAGTTTCCTTCTTCAATCGCATTGTACAAGTCATCGGTTGCATGCTGAAATTCTGTAGCCTGGATTTCTGTAGCCTGATCAGCGGAAAGGTTTTTAATGCCTTCTTTCGGCACCCAGCGCTTTTTCACGTAAACGGTATTGCCATATTCATTAATCCATTTGAATGCGTGCACACTCGAACCGCGGATATTGCGGAAGCTCGCCGGGATTCCCTCGTCTGTGAACAAATGAATCATCATGTTTGTGGATTCCGGTGTTAAGGACATGAAATCCCAGTAACGATCCGGGTCCTGTTTATTTGTTTTCGGGTCCGGCTTAAGCGAATGAATAACGTCCGGGAATTTAATGGCATCACGGATAAAGAATACCGGAAGGTTGTTTCCTACAAAATCATAGTTTCCTTCTTCGGTATAGAATTTCACAGAAAAGCCGCGCGGGTCGCGGAGTGTCTCCGGAGAGTGACCGCCATGAATAACCGTAGAAAGACGGGCAAATACCGGCGTTTCTTTACCTTCCTGAAGAAAATCTGCTTTCGTATAGCGCTTCATGCTGTTTTTTACTTTAAACACGCCATGAGCACCTGCTCCTCTGGCATGAACAACACGCTCAGGGATTCTTTCTCTGTCAAAATGGGCTAGTTTTTCTACCAGCTGGTAGTCTTCGAGTAGTGCAGGACCGCGGCGTCCGGCGGTACGGGAGTTCTGGTTGTCGCCAATAGGGACTCCCTGGTTCGTCGTTAATTTGTTGTGATCAGCCATAAAAAAAAAATCCTCCCATTCTTTAATTAAATTCCTGGTTAAAAAATAACCTGATTCGTATTTTACCTTATTCTGTGTAGAAAATTCCAATACTTTGTATTAATTTTAATCTGATAATGATTATCTTTTTGTTATTACTATTACTAGAAATGTCCAGATATATAATATACCCTTTTTAGTTATTTTCTATGCTTCTTTATTATATTTACTTCCAGCAGCTCTTCTACAGTTTATGTTTTCAATCAGCAAATGTTTCCTGCAGAATATAGTAGGACTCTTTTTGCGCGGCTCATATTCCGGAAGGTCCCATTCTTCCCACGTATACTGCTTCATTTACCTGCCGGCACTGTACCATCCTCCTGGGCCGGAAGTGTCTTGTTAATCTCATACACATCATCCTGTTTTTCTCTCTAACAGAAGAGATGCTTTGATCCCTTCCGTTTCTTCACGGGCAGTTAAACCCTCTTCCTGCTGGATATCCCCCATGATCTCTTTTGTACCTGGAGCTGTAATATTCAAAAGCTGCCATGGGATACGCATTTCGATTGCTCCTGTTTCGTCATCTATCATATAGTCTGCAAGCGAGTCATATGAATCGCTTTCCGGATCAGCATTTCCATGGCGAAGCTTCCCCGTTTCATAATAGCTGAACGGCAGTATTTCTCCAGTGTCCGGCCTTTCCAGTTCCCGGTTCAAAGCAAGCCTCATCGGATGAAAAACCCCACTATCTGCGCCCGCTTCCTCCTCTTCCAGGTCCTCCGGTAATCCAGATGAAAGACATCGTAATAGGCATCTACCGTAATACGGGCATTTTCTTTATCAGGCAGCTCAATCATAAAGTCGATGCCTTCTTCAAAGCTGACGCCTTCTATGTGCTCAGCTTCTTTGTTCCCCTGGTCTGGATTCACATCCAGCGCCAGGACAGGCGTCTCATCTTTTTGACGGTCTATACGGAAATAGACGAATTTTTCATCGTGATCCATCCATAAAGCTTCTGTTTCTGTTTCATAGAGAGGATCAACGTCTTTCCAGTCATCAAAAGATCCGTCTACTTTTATTTTATCCCGGTCAAAGCTCAACAGCCCAAACTGTTGTTCATTTGTCTGTGCGTTTGACCAGTAAGGACGTCTATCAGGATTATCATACTCCATCGTATTCCACGTTCGCTTAAACCACTCATCCTGCCATGTAAACACAAGCCCGCCGAGCATGCCTTCTTCCTCAATATCTTCATACAGGCTCGACAGCATTTCCCCCTGCTGCTGTTCAGATATAAATCCTTGATTATAGCCGAAAGGATTTTCATGCGTTTTTCCCCGTGAGGCAGGAATGCCAAACTCCGCAATTAACACCGGCAGGTCATTGGCTTCATGTAAATCCTTTAAATAGCCCGCATAGTTATTTTTTTCTCCGCGGTGGTCTATAAATTCCGTGTAGTCTTCTTCTACATTCAAAAAGTCAGGATAATAAGGATACACATGATATGAGGCAAATTGTCCGGTTATTTCAGATGATCCTTTTAGTTTTATGTGATTTGGATTAACAGAAGCCATATCTTCCTGCTCCAGCGGTTCTGCCGGATGATCGAGATGATCGGTGCTCACCCAGTTTGTGAAGCTCATTGGTCTCGTCCAGCTGTATTCCTCTTTCTCATATACCGCCATTGTATCCATCTGTTCTGCAAGCCAGTGTTCAAACGGCTCTGCGTTTTCTGTATAAATAAGCTCTCCTTCGTACTCTCCGGTATTTTCATGTTTTTTATTCGTTTCATCTACCATAAATGGATACCATTCAATACCGACAATCCACCCTAAAACATAAGGGGAAATGTCTGCTGTATATTCTCCGTAAGCATGCCCGCGCTCCTCTTCAATAGAAGCACTGCCGTGCACGACATCGACAATACTTCTCATTTCCTGTTGAAAGTCTTCCGTATTTCCTTCATCAAACGCATCAAGGGTTTCTTCCAAAGGTTCTTCATTCACCCAGGCGCCGTGAAATAAGTAGATTGGATCTTCTGTTTTTTCGTTATGTTCTTTCAGCGCCTCATAAAAGGCCGGCGGATGAATCGTATAAATTCTTATAGTATTCCCGTTCATGTCTGCTATGTCTTCCAGCCAGTCTTTGTACTCTTCTTTTGTTATCGCCGCTTCTCCCGGAAAAGCGCCGGGCTTTCCCATTCCAAGGTTGACGCCGTGAATTTTCTTTTCCTGCCAGGATTCGCCGTCCCACACTTCAAAATTTTCTCCGGCAATCCGGGAATGGTATTCTATTCCGTCTTCTTCCAGCACAGCCGGCTGATATGTATTAAAAACCAAAAAATAAACTCCTGCTGCCAGCGCCAATCCCCCCAGAATCATCCATATCCAAGGTTTTTTCATTTTTATTCTCCCCCTCTTCACCTGCACCTATAGTACTATTATTCTCCTTAAATTGGAATTAAAAATCATACATTTGGTCTAATAATAAAAAAAACAGGCCTCCCATAAAGGGAAGCCTGTACTTCACTATTTTATTACAATCCAGCATCGTACTTTAAACGCTCAGACAGCTCTCTGAAGCTCTGCTCGTCAAAGCCCGGGGCGAATTCCTCTGGAATGTTTTCCAGATCCGGTATTTCCGCACCTTCCGGAATACCATCGACTACTTCCAATTCACCCGGAGGTCCGACTGGAGTAGGCCCTTCCCAGATACGGTCAAGAAGTTTATAATCATCATCACTGAAGCGGTAAAGCTTTCTGTGGAGTCCCTGATCTTCAAATTTCTTCGCATGGTCGAACTTGGAGTTATCGAGATTTGGTACTGGAAGCATTTTCGTCATATCAACGCCTGTCGCTTTTTCAAGCGCTTTGGCATATGCTACAACGTGCACTCCTCCTCGTACCAGCAGATAACCGCAGAGTTCTCTTGCTGTTTCATTATCCGTCATTTCATATACTCGCATCTTATGGGTACGTGCCCCGCATTCTAGATAAAAGTTATGAAGAAGATCCGTTACGAGTGTACCGCTGGAAAAAACGTTATCGCCGGACCACGGCTTTCCGCCTGAATCCATCGGCAGGGCATTTTGTCCGCCCATGATAAAGTTTGCTTTGTTACCAAGCGGCAGTACCGGCTCGAGCGGTGTATCGTCCGGATTTGTGCTGCCGTTTCCGACAGAACCGTCGATACATAGATTGATTGTATTGGCGACAAGTTCCACGTGTCCAAATTCTTCGGCTGTGATACTTGCTACAAGTTCATAGAAGGGTCTAAGCTTTTTCTTGCTTCGGAAATTAAACGATTGATACATATAATTGTTTAGTGTCGACATTTCACCGAAACGTCCACCCATAAGTTCCTGTACGGTCGTCGCTGCTTCCGGGTCTGGGTTAGTGGGGCGAGGGAGTTCAATTTGGAGCCTATCTACTCTTTTAAACATATTACTCCTCCTTCGTTTCCTGAAATTTATATTTCCGGACTCTATTCACTTACCCCGAATCCTCGTGCCGAAAACAGAAAATTCCCAATTTGTAAATAATTTAATCTTTCTGTAACAAACAATTTACTTTTGAATTGATTGTTTAGACACAGGGAAAATCAGGAATAGACATCAATGTGTAACAATAGATAAATAAAGGAGCGTATATATTATGAATCAACAGCAGCTTAAAGAAAAAATCGTTCAGGTTATTGATGAAAATAAGGTAGGAATTCTTGCTACTGTTAAAGGTAATAAGCCTCATTCCCGCTACATGACGTTCTTTAATGATAATTTAACTCTCTACACTCCAACAAATAAAGAAACGCATAAAGCCGAAGAAGTAGAGGAAAATCCAAATGTGCACATCCTCCTCGGCTACCAGGGTGAAGGATTAAACGATGAATTCGTTGAAATCTCCGGAAAAGTTACCATTCGTGATGACCAAAATCTTAAAGAAGAGCTTTGGAATGAGCGTATGGGCAAATGGCTGGACGGACCAAAGGATCCAGAGTATGTGGTGCTTGAAATCAAGCCGGATCACATCCGTTTGATGAACAGCGAAGGTAACCCTCCATTAGATTTGGATCTTTAATATAAAAAAAGCGTACCCGTCCGGGTTCGCTTTTTTTGTGTCTCTGCAGCAGTTTATTTTACTGTACAAAAAAAGCCGGCTCCTTGCGGAGACCGGCTTTGCTGTTATATTTTACAGTGCTTTTAATGCATCTTCAATTGTATCGTTACCGGAGAGAAGTTCAAATGTTTTATTTTTAGCATTTTCTTCTGTGATGGAAGCTATCATTACGTCCGCTACGTCTTCTCTTGGAATATCACGGCTGCCCGGATCTTCGAGCTTTTCTTTTGCTTCCACTTTGCCGGTTCCTTTATCAAACGTCAATCCGCCTGGTCTTACAACGGTATACGTCAGACCGCTTGCTTTCAAATGCTCATCTGCATTTTTCTTTGCTTCGGCATAATGCTTGATTTTGCCGCCTGGGTTTTCCACGCCAATCGCGCTTAGAATAATATAGTGCTTTACGCCATGAGCTTTGGAAGCATCCACAAGCTTGTTATTGCCTTCTTCGTCTACAGACACTGTTTTTTCCGGACCGGTTTTTGAACCGGATCCCGCTGCGAAGATCACAACATCCATGCCTTTCGGTGCATCTGATACGTCGCCTTCCAAATCGGAAATGACGGCGTCTTTTGCTCCAAGATTTTTAAGCTCGTCAGCCTGTTCCGGCTTTCTAATCATAGCAAATACGTCATGTTCGTTTGATTTTCCAAGCTTTTCTACTAATAGTCTTCCTGTATGGCCGTTTGCGCCTGCTACTAAAATATTCATTGTATTGGTGCCTCCTTGATTTTTTCTTCCAGCTGTTGGATACAGTATATGCTGTTCCCTTTCTGCAGAACCTTAAACGTCTGTCACTTACTTTTTATAAGAGACTGGCGTAAATTCTGCAGGGACGGCTTTTGGAGTTCTTGAGAATTTTCTTCTTTTTGAAAAAATAGCAAGCAGAACGGAAGAAAGCACCAAAATAATTCCAAGCAGCTGCCATCCGGTTAATACGTCCCGGAAGATAAGGACCCCTACGAGAATGGCGACGATCGGCTCTACTGTGGAAAGAATAGCAGCTTTCCCGGCCTCGATGTGTTTCAAGCCGGCAGTATATAAAATATATGCCAGAATCGTGGAAACAAGAACGCTGCCGAGCGCCCAGATCCATACTTCCCATTCCTGAAACAGATACAGCCTCGTATGCAGGCCGCTCATAGGAAGAAGAACGAGACTGCCGCAGAGCATGGAATATGCCGTAATGGTAATCGAGCTGTATTTCCGGCTGACAAATTTGCCGATCACGCTGTAAATACCGCAGAAAAAACCAGAGGCAAGACCCAGCATTAGAATTCCCGGCTCTACAGCAGCAGCTCCTCCCGGCAGGAGTCCTGCTACAAATGCACATCCTGCGAGCGTTAAGCTGATAGCAATCAGCTTGTTTTTTGTCAGCGGTTCTTTAAAAATAAACCGTGACATGAGTGCCACAAATACGGGGCTAGTATATAGAAGGACGACAGCAATGGAAAGAGATGCCTCATCCATAACGGTGAAATAACACCAGTTAAACAGGGCGATACTGACTACACCGAGACCTATAAAGTGAGGAATATCACGAAAATAAATGTGAAGCTGGTAGGAACGGATGGCCAGGAGCACCGCGAACAAAAGAAAAGCAGATAACGTCATACGGACCGTAACCACTTCAAGCGGAGTAAAGCCAAATGTGTATAGTTTCTGTACGAATAAGCCGGTCATACCCCAAAAAGAAGCACCGGCAATTGTCATCGCATAAGCTCTGCCCTTTTCCATACACTATCCCTGCCTTTGCTGTTTCGAACTGCACCTATCTTCTCACCCCTTCCCCCTTTTGCCTATACTATTTCATTATTTTAGCAGAATAGTTTTGACTAAATTTGACCTTTAAAACTTTTAGGTTTATCATACTCAGCAGGTTGGGTATAATACTAATTAGTTACAATTAATAACTTACAGGAGGAATAGAAAGTGACACAATCATTTACGAAGCAGTATATCAATGGAAGCTGGACAGAAGGCTCCAGTGCCAAAACAATAGAAAATGCAAATCCATTTACCCAGGAGGCTCTGGGCACGATTACGTCCGCAAACGAACAGGATCTGGATGCAGCCTATAACGCAGCCGCCACCGCGCAGAAAGAATGGGCTGCGCTCGTTCCCGCCGAACGGCAGGCTCATTTATATCAGCTTGCAGATACAATGCAGGAAGAAAAAGAATTTATTAAAGAATGGCTTGTAAAAGAAGCTGGAAGCACTGCCGCTAAAGCAGAAGCCGAATTTCAGGCAGCACTCGGTATCGTTCGTGAATCCGCTTCTTTCCCAACAAGAATGGATGGAAAAATTCTTCCTTCCAACAATCCTGGTAAAGAAAATTATGTGTACCGTATGCCTAAAGGCGTGGTCGGCGTTATCGGACCATGGAACTTCCCGTTTCATTTATCTATGAGATCCATTGCCCCGGCCCTTGCTACAGGCAATACTGTAGTAATAAAGCCGGCTTCCGACACACCGGTTACTTCAGGCTTAATGCTTGCCCACGTTTTTGAAAAAGCAGGATTTCCTAAAGGCACGGTTAATGTGTTAGTTGGACGCGGCTCGGAAATTGGGGACAGCTTTGTGACGCACCCCGTGCCAAAAGTGATTTCCTTTACCGGCTCAACTGAAGTCGGAAGCCACATCGCAGAACTTGCCGGAAAGCACTTAAAAGAAACGGCATTGGAACTAGGCGGAAACAACGTTATGCTCGTGCTTGAGGATGCAGACGTTGATCAGGCTGTAGAAGCTGCAGCATTTGGTAAATTCCTGCACCAGGGACAAATATGCATGGCGCTTAACCGCATCGTTGTTCACGAAAGCATTCACGATGAATTTGCAGAGAAATTCATTGCCAAAACAAAATCACTGCAGGCTGGTGATCCATCAGATCAGAAAACCATAATTGGTCCGCTTATTAATAAAGATCAGCTGGACCGCATTCAAAAAGATCTTGATGAAAGTGTTAAGCAGGGCGCTCATATCGCGCTTGACGGTAAAACAAACGGCAATCTTCTCGAGCCTGTCGTGCTCACCGGCGTAACAAACGATATGCCTATTGCTGAAAACGAAATATTCGGCCCGGTTGCCCCTATTATTAAAGTAAGTTCAGAGCAGGAAGCTATTGATATTGCCAATGCTTCTCCTTACGGCCTCAGCGGATCTGTATTTACTAAAGACCGCTTCCGCGGCATTCAGGTAGCAAAACAGATCGAAACAGGAATGGTTCACATTAATGATCAATCTGTAAACGATGAAGCCCACGTAGCATTTGGCGGCGAAAAAGATTCCGGACTTGGCCGTTTCGGCGGTGAATGGGTAATCGATAAATTTACAACAGTTAAAACCATCGGGGTTCAATCCGGTTACCGTAAGTTTCCATTTTAAAATAACAGCACGATTATTTTGACCGATTGCATACCTTCCAGGGAAAACGGCTTGCTTCCAAGCCGTTTTTTCGTTACATTTACAGTAGACAAAGGAGGCGAACGACATGGAAAAAGAAAAAGAAGAGCCGCTATTTGAAAAAGGCGAGGTCTTGTACTACCAAGGAAAAGAATGCCGTGTCATTGCTGAATACGACCGTACGGTATGTGTAGAATTTTCCGGTTATCCTTTTGCAGGCGAAGAGGAAGAGTTCCCGCATCCCCGCGTGATCCTGCTTAAGAACGAAGTACAGCGTTCCGCTTAATTCGATAAAATAAAAAAGAAAGGCTCTCTTTGCGAAGGGGGCCTTTCTTTTTTTATGTGGAAAGCGGCTTGGACATCGCCACGATATCAAAAGGCGTACCGAGTTTTGTCACCGTTATTGTACGATAAACCCGGTAGCCCAGCTTTTCATAACGCCTGATATTATCTTCTGTAGTACACCGGACTTTGCAGTAAACTTCTGCTTTTCCGGCCTTTTCTGCTTCCGCCTCCACCCAGCTGATTAACGCTCTGGCATACCCGCGCCCTCTTGCTTCCGGCAGAACGGAAAGCCTCATAAAATAAAACCGGGTGTCCTCCTCTTTTACCCGTACCATTCCGAGAGGGATGCCGTTTTCATAGAGCACGGCCGCCCACTCTTCCCCGGCTTTCAATGCAAGAGCAATAGATTCTTCTGTTTCTTTCATTGCCCCGGAAGGCGGATCAAAATGATTGTACTCTTCAAATGACTCATGCATTACTTTTTTGATAATTCCTGCCTGCTCTACTCCTGCTTTTTTTATTTCAACCATCTATTTTTCTTCCTCTCATTAAATTCTCATTTTTTTATCATGATCTCTTCATTTATGTATTCTATACTATAGTATATAAGAAAAGAAAAGGAGCGGGCAAAGATGAAAAAATTAATCATCATTACCCTCTGTATTATTGCTATTGGCGCTGTCGCTGTCGGGGTGCAGATGTTTTCAGCCTCTGCCGATGATCCTTCCCTCAATTCAGAGGAAGCAAAAGAGCTGGCTGCAAGCCGCTATCCCGGAGAAGTTACTGTAATTGAACTAAACAATGAAAGCGGAGAGCAGATATATACAATGGAAATTGACGGAGATGATAACGATTACCGTCTCAAACTTAACGCAGATTCCGGAGACGTCGTTGAGCTTTCTGAAATAACGAACGCCGATTCTCAAGAAGCAGCGGCAAGTGAGGAAAGCGCTGCAGATACAGGCTCAGAGCCTGAACCGGCTGCTGAAGAGAGCAGCTCTGAGGAAGCCCCTCCTGCTGAAGAAGAGCCTTCCCGCGAGACAGGATCTTCGTCAAATCAACTTCCGATAAGTATGGATGATGCTAAATCCGTTGCGCTTGAAGAAGTCGGAGGCGGTTCTGTTACTGATATTGAACTTGATGACGACGACGGCAGAGTGCTGTACGAACTCGAAATCGTATCTTCGCAGGGAGAAGTAGATGTAGATGTAGATGCACGCACCGGAGAAATTATCGTTATATCCTATGACTAATATGCTCTGTTTCTGCAGAATTTTCTATTTATCCCAAAAAATCAGATGGTAATTTGATAATTATCAGGCTTTTCAATAAACGCTGTTTTCGCTATGCTTAATAGAAACAAACAGACAGCGGTGAGTGAATATGTTAGATGATACGGGAGAACGAATCATCCCAAAGCAGATGCAGGCTTCCAATCGAATGCTGCTCGAACATATGGCACGTTATTCGTTTGCCTGTCCCTATGCTTCAGGGAAGGTGCTTGATATTGCCTGTGGAACAGGCTACGGCGCCCATATGATTACGAAAACACGCAAAAACTTCATTAATTCCTCTCTGGGAATAGATGTAGATCCAAAAACGGTGGAATATGCCCAAAGGCAGTATTATCATCCCCTGCTTTCCTTTGAGCAGGGAGATCTTCTTGATCCGGAACTCCCCGGGAGAATTGGCACCTTTGATACCATCATTTCATTTGAAACAATTGAACATGTAGCTGACGACTATTTATGTCTAAAACAACTGCACCGCCTTTTAAAACCAGGCGGCACTCTTGTGATATCCACCCCTTTCGGCCGGGGCAGAGGCTTCCCTTCCAATGAACCTTTTCATTTTCATCAATTAACCGAAAACGAATGGGCCCGCCTGATTACAGACACTAAATGGAAATGGCAGAAGGCCCAGTTATTCTATCAGCTTGGTGTTGCAATTGAACGACCGCGCCGGGAAGAAGTTCACTATCCATTAGGAATTGCCGTATGCAGAAAATAAACAGCTTCATCCAGGGATCTCTGTCTTTTCAGGCAGAGGTTCTTTACATAAGATGTCCTGTAAAAGCACATTTCTGGGCGCCGGTCTCCGGCTGCGTTAAAATGAATAGTATGAAAAAGGAGTGAAGAAAAATGAACGTGCTTCAGGAAACAACAAAAGACAGCCGGCTTCAACTGTTAAAAGAAACGACGGCTCCCTTTTCAGAAAGAGCATGGAGCCATAACGAAGAAGCTGTTTTTCCCCATCAAAATATAGTAGATTTAAAAAAAATCAAATATCCTTCTCTAACAGCCCCTATAGAATACGGCGGGATGGAGATCTCCCTGCTGGAGTTCATTGAGTCACAGGAAATCATTGCAGAAGCCGATGGTTCCACTGCCCTGGCCATCGGATGGCACGTCGGAATCTTAAAAGATCTGACCGAAACACGTCCGTGGCCGGAATCTGTATTTAAACGCGTTTGTGAAGCCATCACCTCCGATCAGGCTCTACTGAACAATACGGCGACGGAGGCTGCGACCGGAAGTCCGACGAGGGGCGGAAAACCTATGACCGAAGCTTCCCGCTCCGGAAATGACTGGGTGCTGACCGGCCGCAAAACATTTACGACACTTGCACCTGCCCTGGATTATTTTGTAGTCAGTGCCGGCCTGGCTGAAGATAACCGCACGGCTAACTTTCTTGTGCCACGCGGCACTCCCGGGGTTTCCATTGACGAAACCTGGGACTCTGTCGCTATGCGGGGAACAGGCAGCCACGATCTTGTACTTGATCAGGCCAAAGTGCCGGAGGACCATCTCGTCACCTTTTTGAACCCTGGAAACTAAAAAGCAGCCGGGTGGCTGCTTCATATTCCAGCCTGTTATTTAGGCATTGCCCAGGCTGCTGCGAATCATGCCACAGCTTTTGCTAAAGAATATTCGCCGAACACAATGGAAGGAACCATCTCTGATATACCAGCTGTTCAGGAGAAAATCGGCGAGATGGAAGCCAAACTTATACAAAGCAGGCATTTTCTCCACAGCGTGGCCCGGCAGTGGGACGAGTCGTCTGCAGCACAGCGGGATGCCATGAAGCCAGAGCTTGGAACGGTTAAGCGGAGCGTCGTCAATGAAGCCATTGCTATTGTTGACCTGGCCATGCGGATTGAAGGCGCAAGAAGCTTATCGGCTTCCAACCCGCTTCAGCGCTATTACCGCGACGTCCGGGCCGGTCTTCACAATCCCCCGATGGACGATATGACTATTACTATGCTTGCGAAAGAAGCACTTAAGCGTCATTAATAAAGTAAAAAGCCGGGCCCTCTCTTAGGGTCCGGCTTTTTACTGCTGCTCTTGATAAGGCGATACCCGGACCGCTGATCGCTTAAAACCAGGCATCCGGCAGACCGGATCAAGCCGACCTTCTACAAGCATGTTGACGTTCTGGCTTTCTGCCCAGTGAAAAGGTACAAACACCGTATCTTCCCTGATACTTTCAGAAAGCCTGCTTCTGACGGTGATTTTCCCGAGCGGTGATTCAATAGTAACGAGCGTGTTTTCTGAAATAGCATATTGGTCTGCGGTTATAGGATGAATTTCAATGAACGATTCAAACAGACGGGCATTTAAATTGCTGCTTTTCCGGGTCTGAACTCCGGTTAAATAGTGGGCCATCACCCTGCCTGTCGTTAAATACAGCGGAAACTCCTGACTGACTTCTTCTTTAGGATCCTCATTTTTTAAAGGAACCGCCAGCAGCTCGGCCCGGCCTCCGTCTCTTGCGAAATGGTCTTCAAAAAGTCGCTTCGTCCCCGGATCCGATTCACTGCGGCATGGCCAGAAGACCCCTTCTTCCTGACGGATCCGTTCATACGTTATTCCAAAATAATCGGCAATGCCTCCTTTTGAGGCCAAACGCAGCTCGTTAAAAATCTCTTCTGCCGATTGATAGGAAAATTTAGTGCCGTATCCCAGAATTCCAGCGATCATTGATAATATCTCCCAGTCATTTCTGCTTTCACCGGGTGCTTTTTTATCTGCTTCCCGAAGGGTAACCCGACCTTCCAGATTCGTAAGCGTTCCTGCATTTTCCATGTAAGAAGCCGCCGGCAGAACCAGGTCGGCATACTCTGCTGTTTCCGAAATAAACATATCCACCGCTACGAAAAAATCCAGTGACTGGATGGCTTCTTTTACCATCGTTGCATGAGGGTTGGAGACGATGGGATTAGAGCCGACAAGAAATAAACTTTTAATGTCCCCTCTGCCGATCAGCTCCATCATTTCATAAGCGGAGACACCTTTTCCGGGCATGTCTTTTTCCTTCATGCCCCATACATCAGCTATATACTGCCGGTCTTCTTTATTGTCAATAGACCGGTAGCCCGGAAGCTGGTCTGCTTTTTGTCCATGCTCTCTCCCTCCCTGACCGTTGCCCTGGCCGGTAATAGCTCCATATCCACTTCCTTTTTTTCCTATTTTCCCAGTCATCAGCAGTATGTTGATAAAATTCCGGACGGCCAGATAGCCGTCGACCTGCTGCTCAATTCCGCGGGCCGTAAAAATCATCCCTGATTCTGCGTTCGCAAATGCCCTCGCTGCTTTTTCCAGTTCCTGATAAGGAATACCGGCTTCTTCAGCACAGGCTTCCACCGTTAAGCCCTGCAGATGGGCGAATAGCTCCTCAGCGCCTTCGGTCCGCTTTTCTATAAAATCGAGATCGGCCTTGCCTTCGTCATATATACATTTAAGTATCGCATTGGCTGCTGCATTGTCGCATCCGGGCTTTACCTTCAAATGCAGATCAGCCATCTGCGCAGTCGCTGTTTCCCGTGGATCTACAACAATAATATAAGCACCATTGCGCTTTGCTTCCTCAAAGTACGGCATAATCGTCGGCTGGCAGTCAGCAATATTGGTTCCTGCCAGGATTATACATTTCGTTTCCGGAATTTCATCCAGCTGGTTGGTTAATCCCCGGTCCATCCCCAGCGCTTTGTTTCCGGCTGAAGCCGCTGCCGACATGCAGAATCTCCCGTTATAATCAATGTACTTCGTTCCCAGGGCCAGTCTTGCAAATTTACCGAGTACATAAGAAGTTTCATTCGTAAGCGAGCCGCCGCCGTATACGCCGATTGTGTTTTTTCCGTATTCTTTCTGCAGAGACGGAATTTTTTCTTTAATGAGCTGCAATGCTGCTTCCCAGCTGATCGGCTGAAAAGCCCCGTCTATTTTCTGCATAGGATAGCGCAGGCGGTCTTCGTGAAACGCATGCTGATAGGCATTGAGGCCTTTTACACAGAGACGGCCTCCTGTCGTTGGATTATCGACCCCGTGGTACGGTATCTTTTTCTCGTAACAATTGTCTGCTCAATCACCTGCTTTTTGCACTGCATACTGCAGAAAGGACACTGCGCGTTGTATACTTTTTCCGTTTCTACTTTCTGCTGTTTTTCCCGGAAGTATTTAAGCATCAGCTCTGACATATGTGTCCTCCTTGTTGTAACATCAGCTCTTTGATCCGCTGCTGTTCTTCGTCTTTCTGTTCCAAAAGCAACGCCGCATTATCTTCTTGAAAAAGAACTTCCCTTATATGAACCATGGTTACTCTTTCCACCCAGCGGGAGAGTGTTTCGCCGTGCCCCGCTGAAATACGGTAGTATAACAGAACCGATTCAAGCATATAAAGCACAGTCTGCTGCTCAGCAAAAGAAAAAAGAATATGATTTTTTCCTTCTACAGTCACACGGAGCTCCCACTTTTCATTTTGATACAGTATACCGGCATGCCCACTTTGAATGTCCGCACAGTTGTGGCTGCAGGAAGATATGCGGATAAACGGCTTTGTCGGAAATGGGAGCAGTTCCATTCTTTTTTCGAGCCATTCCGCCATTTCCTGCTCCGGCTGTTTTGTACAGGTACATTCTACTTGTTCCAGGCTTCTTATCTGTACAGCCGGAAACCGATTTCCGGGCAGTCCCGTCCGCTGTAAGCCCAGTTTTTCAGCCGCTGTTTCTAAAAATCCGGGTGCCACAGGGGAGAGTTCAATCGATCCATCCGGAAGCGGCTTTAGGAAATCCACGCCGCATGCGGACGCCGTTTCTGCCGCATTCTGCCACTCGGACAGGGACAACCCTCCTCCTTTTCCGGGAATATGGACAGCCAGACTTCCATCCGAGCGTTCTATTATATTTTCATACGTATCGGCTTTCCCTGTTTCTGCTGAAAAATAAGCAGGAGAGATCATATATAGGTAGTAGGGAAGGGCTTCTCTGCACGTCGCGCACCCCTTATTAGTTTTCCAGCCGGGCATTTGATAAGCCTCTTTCAAAGAAGATGGCATATGATCCTGAAGAAGGCTGACGACCTCTTCTTCTTCCAGGTTCGTGCATTCGCAGAAAGGTATTTTTTCTACTTGCTCGTTAAACTCATCGCTCTGCATATAGTCCAGAAGCTCTTCCACTACCGGACGGCACCCCCCGCATGAAGAAGAAGCACCGGTACAGGCTTTCACTTCTTCTGCTGTACAAAGCCCGCGTGTCTGCACTTCTTTTATGATGGTACCTTTGGATACATTATTGCAGTGACAGACAGCCGCATGAGACGAGAGCGTTTTGATTCTTCTCTTCGTGGAGTCATTGACGGATAGCAGCTGTTGTTTTTCTTTTTCTGAGAGCGGCTTCCGGGTTCTAATCCACTGCTGCAGGGAAGCGGACATGCTCGTGCTGCCATAAAGCACAGCTCCCTGTACCATATCTTCCTTCATAATAATCTTGCGGTACTGGTTTTCTTTTTCATCGAAAAGCTGTAGAACATAGCTGTCCGACTCTTCTTCGAGGCTTCCGGCAGAAAATACTTCCACTCCTGGAATTTTCAGCCTTGTATATACAGCAGAGCCGGAATAATCCCGTTCTTTTTTTCCTGAAACAGAAGCCGCAAGCACTTTGGCCTGTTCATACAACGGTGCAACCAGGCCGTATGTAGTGCCCCGATGCTCTGCACATTCTCCGAGGGCATAAATACCTTCTGCCTCTGTTTCCATCCAGTCGTTAACTATAATACCCTTATTCAACGGAATACCGCTTGCCTCCGCCAGCTCTATTTGAGGCTTTATTCCCGCTGCCATTACGACAGCATCTACCGCAAGAGAGCTGCCATCTTCAAACAACAGCTCATCTGCCTGTCTTAAGCCCTTTATTGCTTTGGTTTCAGCAGAAAATAAAAAATGCATCCCCTGTTTTTCCAATTCTTCCTGCAGCAGCCCCGCTGCCATTTCATCCAGCTGACGATTCATTAAAAATGGACCACGATGAATCACCGTAACGTCCAGGCCTCTGTTTAAAAGACCCCGGGCCGCTTCAAGTCCGAGAAGTCCTCCCCCAATAACGGCCGCTTTTTGAAAAGTGTCTGCCTGCTCCAGAATTTTCTCGCAGTCTTTCATTGTCCGGAAAACAAATACGTTTTCTTTATCTGCTCCCTGTACTGGAGGGATATAGGCTTTAGAACCTGTAGCAATCACAACTTTATCAAACGCCACTTCCCTTCCATCCTCTGTGCGGACCACCCGGTTTTCCTGGTCCACATATAACGCTTTTGTTCCCGTAATGAGTTCAATATGATGGTCTTCATACCACTGCAGCGGATGTATGTATAATTCCGGTCCGCCTGCTTCCCCCTGAAGATAGGAAGACAGCTTCATCCGGTTATAGGAAAGTCCTGTCTCTTCACCAATAATCGTTATCTCGAAAGTTTTCGGAGCGGTTTCGAGTAGCTCTTCTACAAAACGGAGTCCCGCCATACCATTACCGATCAGCAGTACTTTCTCTTTATTCATAAGACGCCTCCAGCCCGTATTGCCCTGCTATTATACGAAATACATATGGTCCTATTGTCTAAAAAGAAAAGCCGCCCTTCAAGAAGGGCGGCAGAAAATATCACAGACTTTTATTCATTATGCTTTTTTATATTGCGAAATCCGATCGATTTCCGGGTAGTAAGCATGACACCGGATATAACAACTACAGCTCCTCCTGCCTGTGTCCAGGTGATGTATCGCCCAGGAAAATATAGGCACCGGTCATGGTAAATACCGGCAGTAAATTTAGAAATACCGAAGACTGGGAAGCGCCGATTTCTGCAATCGAGCGATTCCAGAGCAGCAGCGCAATCACTGAAGGGAAAATACCCAGATAAGCAATCCCTGCAGCATCCTGATACCCGGCAATCGGAGGCAGTCCGTAAAGCATAGTTTCGACTGCAGCAAAAGGCAGCAGGACCAGGGTGGCTGCCGCAAGCATAACGAGCAGACTGCCGTATGCCGGAAACTTGAACATATGCATTTTCACAAGAAACGAATAAATCACCCAGACGGCCACTGCCGCAAGCATAATAACGTCCCCCCTATTAAAAGAGAGGCTTCGGATTACTTCCATTGATCCATCTGTAATAACCCAGACAGCCCCTCCGACCGAAAGAACAACGCCTGCCCATTGGTACCCTTTTAAACCGTTCCTGAAACAAAAAGAAACTGGCTGCGATCGTTACAACCGGGATAGAAGATTCCAGAATCGCTACGTTGGATGCACTCGTATATTTTAAAGACAAATAAATAAAAGCATTAAAAAAGCCACTCCTGTTAAAGCCAGCCCGAGCAGCGGCTTCCATTCCGACCGGAATACTTCCCGGTGGCGGACCGCCTGTTTCCAGCCGATCGGAAGAACGACGGCCAGTGCGATACCTACGCGGAGAAATGCGATCGTAAACGGCGGAATTTCTTCCAGTGCTTTGCCGACCAGAATATTGCCGGTAAATATAATAACCGTAATGATTAAAAAGATATAAGCCTTCATATGTATCCACCGCCTTTATGCCTTTTCAGTGTACGCCAGACGATAGGTGCCTGCCAAATTAAAAACTTGCTTTTCTATCAGTTTAATATTAAACTGATAAGGGTAAAGAAAGGAGAACCTGAAAATGAGCATAAAGAAAAAACTGACGAAAAAACAAAAACAATTAGGACTGCTGCTCTGGTTCCGCCTTTCCCGATTTTACAATGAAAGCGTGCAGCGCTCCAATGCTTACTTAAAAACTTACGGCTTAACTACTTCCCAGTTTGATGTACTTGCCCAGGTAGGCGCCCATCAGCCGCTTTCCCAGCAGGAGCTGGCCGAAAAGCTTTTTGTGACCAAAGGAAATATTACGCATATGCTTCGGAAAATGGAGGCTATGGGATACATCCAGCGTGAACAGAAGTGGCGCACGAAAACGATCACTCTAACAGAGGCGGGAAACGTTCTATATAAACAGAGCGTCCCAATCAGGAACATTTTCAGGCCATGCAGTTTCAGGTTCTTTCCGAAAAAGAACAGCAGCAGTTACTGCATCTATTAAAAAAAATCCAAAAACAATCCATTCCCTATAAGGAGGAAAACCAATGAATATTAAAGGCATTCATCATCTCTCTGCTCTGACCGCAAACGCAGAACACAATCTTGATTTCTATACAAAAGTAATGGGTCTCCGTCTCGTGAAAAAAACGGTAAATCAGGACGATACTTCCGTTTATCATCTTTTTTACGGTGATGAAAAAGGAAATCCGGGGACGGAGCTTACCTTTTTTGAAATCCCTATGGCGGCTCCCAATCAACCGGGCGCGAGCAGTATTTCCGGCACTTCTCTCCGCGTGGCAGACGACAAAGCGCTCGATTTCTGGAAAACCCGCTTTGATGAGATGGGAGTTGGTCATGATGAGATCGTAGAGCGTGCCGGACGCCGCACACTTGCTTTTCAGGACCCTGAAGGCCAGCGCCTGTTTCTTGTTTCTGATGAAAACAATGAGGGTGTGGCCGGCGGCGTCCCTGGAACCGCGCACCTGTACCGGGTAGAACATGGCGTAACAGGACTTGGTCCGATTCGGTTAACGGTTAAAAATCCTGCGCCTACAGCCGGTGTTCTTACAGACATTATGGGCTTCCGCCGCAAAGGCAGCTATCCCGCTGAAGCTGCAGGACAGCCGGATATCGAAGTATATGAAACAGGTGAAGGCGGCAGCGGCACGGAAATTCACCTGGAACCACGCCCCGACCTTCCTTTTGAAAGACAGGGACGCGGCGGCGTGCATCACGTCGCTTTTCGGGTAGAAGACAAAGAAGAACTCGATAAATGGATCCAGCACATCACCGATGCCGGACTCCCCAACTCCGGCTTCGTCGAGCGTTATTACTTCCGCTCTCTATATTTTAGAGAACCAAATGGCATATTGTTTGAAATTGCTACAGATGGTCCTGGATTTGATGGAGACGAAGACATTGAACATCTCGGTGAAACGCTCGCTCTTCCTCCTTACCTGGAGCCCAAGCGTGCCGAAATCGAGGCGAAAATAAAGCCTCTCGATTACAAACCGGAAGCCTGATTATATTTACTTGAACGAACTAATACAATATAAAGGTGGTCTATACTATGAAACACATTTTTAAGCAGTCCAGTAAACAGAATGCACCAGTACTACTTTTGCTGCACGGAACAGGCGGCACAGAAGAAGACCTGCTTGAAGTGGCTAAACTAATTGATGAAGAGGCTTCTGTCCTCAGCGTACGCGGCAATGTGTCCGAAAACGGCATGCCCCGCTTTTCCGTCGGCTGGCAGAAGGTGTATTTGATGAAGAAGACCTGCTGTTCCGTACCGGAGAGCTGCATGAGTTTATTAACGAAAGCGCGGAAAAATATGAATTTGACCGCAGCAACGTAATTGCCGTCGGTTACTCCAACGGCGCAAATATCGCTGCCAGCCTTCTGTACCATTACAATGATTCGCTTAAAGCAGCTTCTCTGCATCACCCGATGGTACCAAGGCGTGGTGTAGACCTTCCCGATTTAAGCGGTACTTCTGTATTTATCGGAGCAGGAGAAAACGATCCCATCTGTACACCGGAAGAAACGAAAGAACTCAGCCGTACTCTTTCCGAGGCAGGAGTAACAGTAGAAGAATACTGGAGCCAGGCCGGCCACCAGCTTACACTTGAAGAAGTGGAAGCAGCCAAAGCCTGGTATCAAAAAGCAATACAGTAAAATAAACCCCCGAAGACGACCGTCTCCGGGGGTTTGCTGTATTAACAGAAGTATTTTATGCTAATATATCATGAAATTCATCATTTTCCTTCAGCTGCTTTTCTGCATAAGGACACTGGGGAATAATTTTTTTGTTCTCTGCCCTGGCCTTTTCCACCACATGCTCAACGAGCTGATAGCCAATGCTCTGCCCTCTTAAATCTTCAGCCACTTCTGTATGGTCAATGACTATTTCATCATCTTTTTCTTCAAAAAAAGTAATCTGGGCCGCTTTATTTCCCTGCTGATCTTCTACGTAAAATTCGTTGTTACCTGTTTTAATATCCATATCTTATCTCTCCTTTGTAGCTTTTTTCCTTTTTTCGGAGAAATTAAAACATTACTCCCACTCCACCGGCTTTTCTACAAGAACTCCGTCATCATTCGTTTTTTGATTTAATGAATGGTCTTTAGCCTGCACGCAGATATAATACAACACTTCATCGGAATTGTTACGAAGAGTACGGGCTCCTTCCGGCGCTACTCGTACAACAGTGCCCTCTTCAATATCAAATATTTCGTCATCGACCTGAAACTGGCCGCTTCCTTTTACGAAAATATAAAGCTCTTCGTTCTCTACGTGCTTATGGTGAAACGGAATAGATGTATGCGGCGGGAAAGAGCTGAGCGATGCTTCCATACTGGTAAGTCCAAGAAGTTCATTTAAAAACAGCTTTCCTCTTGTTTTAACTCTTCCTTCAATTTTATAATCTTTTAGATCTTCCCATTTTCCTGGATATGCGGCCGTATAATTTGTTCCTTCTTTTTTTTCAGGCATGCTGGACCCTCCTCTGATTTTCTGTTTCTCCTGCAGTATATAACGCTTTCATTGAAAAATAAATCAAGCCGCATTCTTGCAAAGCAGAAAAAGACGTGATATATTTTATAAATCGTAATCATTACGTTTTATAAAGGAGAGAGAAAAATGGCTAAGAAATCAAAAGTCGTCAAACAGCAAAAACGGGAAGCCCTTATTGCGCAGTATGCTGAGATCCGCCGTGAATTAAAAGAAACGGGAGATTACGAAGCGCTCCGCCGCCTTCCAAGAGATTCTTCTCCAACCCGGTCCAACAGCCGCTGCGGAGTAACCGGACGTCCCCGCAGATATATGAGAAAGTTCAATATGTCCCGTATCGCTTTTCGGGATCTTGCCCATAAAGGTCAGATACCCGGCGTACAAAAATCAAGCTGGTAAAAATAAAAGCACTGGATCGCTGATGCTGATCCGGTGCTTCTTAATGCCCCCCGTAGTGAGGGAGCATTTTTCTTTTGTATAAGGCAGCGACTGTATTTAATAACACAACCGGAAGTTTTTTAGGGAAATGTTTTCTCGTATAGTATACATAAAATGCATTTTTTAAATCGTCCCACTGTGTGCAGTCTTTCTGCTGGCGGTAGCGGGCAACATCAATAATTTTTATATTACCTGCATCTGTAATTAAAATATTACGCAGATGGATATCCGATGGATTCAGACCTCTGTTTCTGGCCAGCTGCAGAGCCCTGTCTACTTCTTTTAAATGACTTTCTGTTATCGGCATGCCTTTTTGCAGGCATTGAAAAAGAGTGCTCCCTTTTACGTGGTCGATGACCAGATAATTTTCTCCTGCTTCATATAGGTTCGGGTAATATTCCAGCCCCCGAGAGCCTGGTAAATGAGGGCTTCTTCTTTAGCTACAGCAGCAAAATCCGGAAAGAACACTTTCAGCACAACTTCCGTTTCTTCTATTTTGAAAACATAGGCGCTTCTTCCTTTTCCTATAAATTCCAATGTGTCATCATAATCAATAAGGATCGAGTGCGTTCCTTTATTTATCATTCGGACGCTTTCTGCAAGAGCAAGGTACGTGTTCACAATGCTCAATCCTCCTTCTGTAATACCTTTTATTATATCACGATTTTTTTATTTCTATCTTTTTCCGGCTTTTCTTTTAAAGGCAGCATCAGATAAAACGGAAAGAACGCTCCCTCTGCACTACAGGGAACGTTCTTTGAAATGATTTTTATAAGTCATCTGCTGCCGGATCGAATAGTCATTGTTTATTCGATTATTTAAAGGCATAAGTGTTATTATACATTGCCCTCTGCCGGTATCGGGTTTTCTTTTAAAATGCGTGCCATGTGAAGCAGGTTATAAGCAAGCATTGTTACGTGCCCTTTCGTAAATTCATTACTCATCCCATCTGCTTCAATGAATGATGGACCGGGACCAGCTTCTCCCACCCAGTAGCAGTCTACGTTAGGAGGGACTGTAAATCCGATATGAGAGAGGCCATATAACACAGAGGTTGCTGCATGTTTCGCCCCGTCTTCATTTCCGGTTACGACTACTCCGCCCACTTTATTATAGTAAATGGCCTGTCCTTTTTCATTTGTCACTCCGGTGCCGCCGTACAGCCTTTCCATAGCAAGCGTGGTCAGACTGCTCTTCTCCCCTATCCATATTGGAGTCCCAATAATAAGAATATCGGCTGCTTTTACTTTTTCAAAAATAGCCGGCCAGCCATCCCCTTCTCCTAAATCTTCGCTGATGCCATAAGGGATATGATAATCAGCAAGCCTTACCGTTTCTGTAGATACCCCTCTTTTTCCAAAAGCTTTAACACTTCGTTGGTCAATGCTTCTGTATTGGACTCTTCATCTCCGGTTTTTTTCAATGAGCCATTTAATACTAATGCTTTAAGTGCTGCCATTTTATCCCGCCTTTTTATCTGATTAGTTAGTATTTACCCTTATTTTAATAAGTGTAAGCAGTACTGTTTGAATTTTTGGACGGAGGATGTAGATTAGAATAAAGTCTGTAAATCTGTAGGAAGCTTCACCAATATACTTTTTTTACATTTATGTCAATATATGAAATCGTTCGTTCAAAAAAAGTTCAAACTATTTCATTTTTTTATGTCATTTTTGTGAATAATTTGGTATACTAAATTTACAGAATAAATGAAAACGCTTACTAATCTGAATATTATAAAAAGAGGTGCTTAAAATGGATGTATTGCTCGTATTTATGGTTTTTGCTACACTTGTTCCGTTTTTCTTTGCCCGCCGCAGAAAATGGTTTCTCGTTGTTCTTCAAACGGCTCTTGCTTTAGGCATGTGGGACTATTTCCTAAGCCACTTCACTCCAATTACTGTGCTTAATGCGCCTACTTCGATCATTGCTTTCTATGGCAGCCTGCTTATAACCAACGTTGCTATTATTTATATTATGATCAGCTACTTCAAGCAGCTGGAGCGCTCACGCCGTGTTCCTTTCCTACGCTCAGAAGTCAGTAATAATTCTAAATAACCACGACATAGAAAAAGCCGGTAAACTGCCCTTATTGGCAGTGTTTCCGGCTTTGTTTATACAAAAATTAAGGATAGAACAAAAAAGGAAGCTTATCGTTTTGATAAGCTTCCTTTTCATATGATTTAGTGGTCGCCGCCGTGTTCTTCTGTTTCTGAACCGCCGCCATCTGTGCCGTGGTCATGATAACCAAATGACATAACCCAGATAGACCCTAATACGATAATACCTGCAATACCAAAAGCATAAATCATGTTACCAAGCTGAATGCCTCCGCTGTCTGTTTCAGTAATGTGCATAAACATAAACAGCTGAATGCCGGCCTGGATAATAGCCAACGTCATAATGCCGGTAACGATCCATCCCATTGGAAGTTCCGTACCAAGGGCAATCCAGGCCGCAGCACCAGTAAGCACGATAGAGGAAATATATCCGATAACATGTTTTATAGGGAAACGCGATTCACTGTGTGAACTCATTTAACCCACCATCCCTAATAAATACACGACTGTATATACGAATATCCACACTACGTCCAAGAAGTGCCAATACAAGCCGAATATAAAGAATTTACTCGCTGTCCGCGGCGTAATGCCTCTCTGGTACAGCTGAATTAATAAGAGTATGCCCCAGCCCAGACCAACCGTTACGTGAAGTCCATGCGTACCGGTTAAAGTGAAGAATGCGGACCAGTAAGCTGCTGAACTGATCGATGCTCCTTCGTGAACCAGGTGTTCAAACTCATAAATTTCCAAACCAAGAAATCCAAGACCCAATACAAGTGTCATTCCCATCCAGAGAAGAAGGCCGTTCTTAGAACCCCGGCGCATTTCATTGATTGCAATTCCACAGGTAAAACTACTTGTTAGAAGAAGAAACGTCATTAACAAAGTAATAGGCAGTGAGAACAGCTCTTGGGTAGAGGGTGCATCTGCTGTTCTTCCAATCATAACAGCGTAGGTAGCAAAAATGGTAGCAAATAATGCAATCTCTGCGCCTAGAAATATCCAAAATCCAAGGATATTCATACGTCCT
>NZ_JALBWT010000028.1:0-64687 GCF_023845525.1 Sinobaca sp. H24 | reverse complement strand
TCCCTGATGCGGTCCACGGCTTCCAGTACCAGCTGTCCGCCGTTCGTCGGGGCAATCCGGTGGCCTAGTGGTCCCGGCGATTCATGCTTTCTCATATTAAATGCCTGGAAATCATGCAGGTTCATGTTAAGCGCAGATGCAAGACGGCTGATCTGCCCTTCCAGTGCAAACGTTATCTGATTTCCACCAAAGCCGCGGAATTCACCGGCTACACCGTTATTCGTATAGATGGATAATCCTTTTGTGTGCACATGGTCAATGTCGTATGGGCCGGATGCATGTTCCACAGCAAACTCCAGAATAGCAGGGCCCAGCGTAGCATAGGCTCCTGTATCAGCCTCTATATACGTTTGGTGGGCTATAAGCTTTCCTTTTTTGTCCACTCCTGTTTTCATTTTTATTTTCATCGCATGCCGCTTGATGCCGGCCCGCACTGACTCTTTCCGGCTGTTATGAATCTGGACCGGTTTTCCTGTTTTTAAGGCAAGCAGGGCAGCGTAAGGCTGTACGTTCAGCTCATCCTTTCCGCCGAACGAGCCTCCCATTGGACTCGATACGACGCGGATGCTTTCTTCTTCCATGTCAAGAATTCTGGAAAGCTGAAACCGGTCTTTAAGCCCGTGCTGGGTGCCCATGTAAACAGTAATACCTCCGCCTGCTTCCGGTACAACCACCCCGCCCTCGGTTTCCATGTATGTGTGCATCTGCCTTGGTGTTTCGTATGTTTCCTCTACAACGACCTCACAGGAAGCAAATGCATCTTCAACGCGGCCGCGCTTCTGCTCTGCCTGATGCAGTATATTCCCTTCTTCATGAAGCCCCGGTGCTTCTGCTGCCAGACTTTTTTCCATCGTGTCCAAAATAGGCAGCTTCTTCATACTCTACGATAATTTTCTCCAGCGCTTCTTCAGCAGCTTCTTTTGATACGGCGGCAACGGCCGCAACCGCATCTCCCATATAGCGGACTCTGCTTTCACAGAAAACCGGCTGATTTGGTACGACGATGCCGAATCCATTTAAGCCGGGAACATCCGCTGCTGTAATAACAGCCTCTACGCCGGGATGTGCTGCCGCTTCTTCTGTCTGGATACGTTTAATCAAAGCATGAGGGTATCGGCTGCGAAGCACGCGGCCATAAAGCATGCCTTCCATTTGTCGATCCGTTAAATATTTCAGCGTACCTGTCACTTTCTCTATTCCGTCTGGACGAACTCTTCCGTCATTTTTCAGCGGCACGGCTCATCTCCTCCTCTTTCCAGGCTTCGAGAGCTGATTCCAGTATCATTCCGGCAGCCATTCTTCGATAGCCGGCTCCTGCAAAAACATCTGATACCGGTGTATACTCCTCCAAAATGATTTCGCAGGCTTTTGCTGCTGCTCCATTCGTCAATGTCTGATTTTCCAGACAGGCTTCTGCGGCCGGCATCCGCTCCGGCGGATAGTCACCGCCGCCTATAACTATTCTTACGCGCTTGAGACGCCCTGTCCGCGTCCAGTCTGCTGAGGCCGCCACAGTTAGAATCGAGGGGCTGAATGTTTCTCTGCTTCCTACTTTTTCAAAGAAATCAAGCACCGGAGCCGGGAGCGGGATTTGAACAGCCAGAAGCATGGCAGCTTTCTTTTGCTCCTGCTCCATATATTGTTCCAGAGGCAGCACCTGCTCTCCATCTTCGTCGATGAAACGCGCCCTGGCATCTAATGCCAGCAGCGAAGCCGCCGCATCTCCTTTACGATAGCCGATGTTGCCGCCAATCGTTCCCTGATTTCTGATAGCAGGTGATCCTACCACACCGATGGCACTGCATAACATCGGAATGTGAGCTTTTATAATAGGGTGATCCATACAATAACGAAGCGGGACATTCGCTCCAATAGAAAGAAAATCCTCTCCATCCGCCGCCTGCCGTTGAAGCGTCTGCAGTTCCTGAAGTGCCTGCAGCATAATGATGTAAGGCGGAAGGGGTATTCCTTTTTCCCGCTGAAGTTGAAATGTAGTGCCGCCCATCATAAATGCGGCGCTCGGACCATACTTTTCCTTCATCTGCCACGCTTCTTCTATCGTTTTCGGGTTTAAGATGGTACTGTTTGCAGCAGCCATTGGTAATCTTCCTTTGTGTCTATGTCGTAGAAAAGCGAATCGTTTGCTGAGGAAAGAAAAGTCCCCCTTAGAGAGGTATCACATCGAAGAATGTATCGTGCGCCTTCATCCCCTTCGAGCTGTTTCAAGCGGGGAAAAAGCTGTTTTTCCAGTAAAAGCGGCGGCTGCAGACGGTCTAATGCAGCATAATCCTGTAAATGCTTTCCACATGTGCTGATTAGTTGATTAATTCTTTCTGCAGTAACAAAAGGCTGGTCAGCCAGAAGCACAACGACTGCATCAGCGCCTCCCGCTTCGGCTTTTTCTATACCGCTCTGCAGGGAATACGCCTGGCCCTTCTCAGCGTGTTCTGATTCTATAGTTTTCCAATTCCCGTGATAAAGTTCAGGAGCAATCCATTCTATATCCGCTCCGGGACGAGTGACAATTACCGTGCTGTCAAGGTTTGATAAAAGCGCCTGCTTTAAAGCTATACTGCCGAGAGAATATTTTCCGGCAGGAAGATGAAGCTTACTCTCCTGCATCCGTGTGCTTTTGCCTGCAGCCAGATAAATACCCGTTATTTTTTTCATCTTACTGCCTCCTTTGCAGCGGCCTGTTTCGATAAAGGAATTAGTTCAGCTAAAATACTGACAGCAATTTCCTCCGGCCCTTCCGCTTTAATAGAGAGGCCGACAGGAGAAGCAATCCATTCCGGAAGCGCATCTCCGTCCATAAGGCGTTCTGCTCTTGCTTTGGAGCCGAGGATGCCGAGATACGCCGGTCTCTTTAGAATCAATTCCTTCAGCAGTTCTTTATCGTGCTGAAAATGATGGGTCATCAGCAGTACAAAATCAGAGGAAGAAACCGGTACGTTCGCAGCAAGTTCTTTAGGAAATCCACAGTAAACTGCCTCTGCTGACGGGTGTATATCTTTCCTGCACCTTTCCCCGCGCCAATCGGCAACGGTTATGGAAAAACCGCTCATCGAAGCCATATGGACAAGCGGCTCCACATCGGTACCAGCTCCAAATATAACGAGCCTCCGCTTTGGTTGTATGACCTGGGCATACATCACTTCACCGGTGGCGGCAATAAAACGACCCTTTCTTCTGCCCCCGGGGACCTCTTCCGGTGACACCAGTATCGTTTTCAAATGCTGTTCTTTCTCCACCCGCAGCACCGCCACTTCTTCTCCTGCTGACAACCTTTCCTCCATCGTATACAAACGATTCACTTCTTCTGCTTTCAGAGGCTCCATATGGACAAGAACGCTTCCGTTGCATCCTGATCCTTCTCCCCAGGAAAGCGGATCATACCCACGCATATCGTATTCGACGGTCCTGGCCCCCTGCTCCCATACTTCTATCACTCTCGCTGCAATATCCTGCTCCAGGCAGCCTCCGCTTAATACGCCTGTCATCATCCCTTTTTTATCCACAAGCATCGTTGTGCCTTCTTTTCTATAGGCGGATCCTTCTACATGAATAATTGTCGCCAGCATGGCAGGTTCATTGCGTTCCATCCGGCGGAGGGTCTGAATAATCCTGTGCAGGTTTTCCATCTGATTTCTCCTTTCTACTTTACTGGATTTTTGATAGAGTTCAGCATGCGCTTAATGGAAATGTCCGATTGGGTAAGCACTTCAGATTTATTAACCGTTAGATGCTTTTTATTTTCCATTACGATTTTCCCGTCGATAATTGTCGTTTCAACATCCTGTGCCTGTGCGGAGTACACGACACGGGAATAGGGATCTACAGTTTCGGAAGGGTAGCTGTGAAAATCACGCAGATCCATTAGAAATAAATCGGCTTTTTTTCCAACTTCAATACTTCCAAGTTCATGATCCATTCCTATTGCCTTTGCGCCGCCCCGTGTGGCCATGCGGAGTACTTTTGCGGCAGGCATAGCTGTCGGGCCAGAATAGGTTTGGGAAGAGAGCCAGCTTCATTTCATGACATGTTCAGATTATTGTTACACGCTGCCCCGTCTGCTCCAATGCTGATATCACAGCCGTCTGCGTCCAGGCTGTATGTATCTGCAATACCGGAGGCAAGCTTTAAGTTTGAGCCCGGGCAGTGCACCATTTTTACTTTCTTTTCTTTTATAATTTGTTTTTCTTTTTCATTGAGCCAGACGCAGTGCGCCAGAATCAGGCGTTCATTCGCGAGGCCGATATGATCAAGATATTCTATATTCGGCATCCCGCGCTGGGATTCGACCAGCTCAATTTCCCCTTTATTTTCGGAAGCATGCGTATGAACATACACATTATAATAAGCAGATAAATCACGGACTTCCTTTAACAGTTCTTCCGTGCAGGATACGACAAAGCGCGGGCTGAAAGCATACTGAATTCTGCCGTTGTCATAGCCGTGCCACCTTTCCAGAAGCTCTACGCTCTGTTTAATGGAGCTCTGTGTATTTTCAAGAAGCTGGGAAGGTACACCATCTCCTACATCCATCATGACTTTTCCGGACAAAGCCCCCGAATGCCGCTCTCGGCAATAGCCTGAAACGCCGATTCGGTATGATGAACCGTCTCCATATCGACGATAGTGGTGGTCCCGCCGCTGATGCATTCCCCAATGCCAAGCATGGCTGAATAATAAATTGATTCTTCATCGTGGGCGGCTTCAAGCGGCCACAGTCTTTTTTTCAGCCAGTCCATTAATTCCATATCGTCAGCCTGTCCCCGGAATATTGTCTGGCACAAATGAATGTGTGTTTGAATAAATCCAGGCAGTACGGTTTTCCCCGTGCCGTCTATAATTCTTGTCCGGGCCGTATCCTGAGCCTGAATATCCTTCCCTAACGCAGCAATGCGTCCATCCTGAATTAATATGTCTCCGTATACTATATCCATGGCATCATTCATCGTAATAATTTCCGCATTTTTTATAAGAATATCTTTCATGATAATCCCTTCTTTACTGTATATTTCGGATAAAAAAGCCGGAGAAATACACAGTCCTTTGACTATGTACTTCTCCGGCTTCTATTCTTCTCCGTCCAGCGGAGAGAAAGCTCCCGATTTTTATGATTAAAAGAGACAATCCGGATGAACAGACCGTTTCCTTTTCGTTTAATTAGTATTATCGTATGAAAAAAATAATCATTTGTCCTGTTATTTGTTAGATATCCTTACACGTTTTTATACAGCAATATAAATAATCGCCGCGGCTTCCTCTGTTACAGGATCGAAATCCTTTAAAATGGTTTTCACTTTAATAGAAAGTTCTTTTTCCAGCTCCATCTTTAAACGCTCTTTGAACTCTTTAATCAGCGTTGTATCTACGGTCAATGTAAGTTCCGGATATTTCTCATGAATGGCCTCGAGTGCAGGTACGCGCTGGTGCTCCCCAAATACAAGGATTTTATCCTGCAGTATTTCGATTTTCTGTTTTCTGACTCCGACTTTATACATCTCCTGATTGACTTTATTATAAATCTGCGCAATTTCTTTCCGCAGTGCTTTTTCGTCCATTTCGTTATATGCGCTCATGTTGTCCCTCCTTCTTATAGTATAGTAGATATTTCTTTGCATTCCTGCTGTTTATGTATATAATCTGACAGCTTTTTACGTCATATAAAAACCGCCCCCCTGCCTGAGCCTGGGGAGCGGTTCCTTTATTTTTCCTGGGTTTCTTTAATTCGGTTCAGTGTCATTTGATAACTGTCGTTACCATAGTTCAAACAGCGTTTGACACGTGATATCGTAGCCGTGCTGGCTCCGGTTTCTGTTTCAATCTTGTGATACGTATTTCCGCTCTGCAGCATTCTGGCAACTTCCAGACGCTGAGCTAAGGATTGAATTTCATTTATGGTACACAGGTCATCAAAAAATGCATAGCATTCTTCCAAATCCTTTAATGACAATATGGCTTGAAACAGCTGATCTAATTCTTTTCCACGAAGTTTATCAATCTGCATTCTCTACACCTCACTTTAAAACGAATGTCCAACTTTCATTCCTGCTGTATTAAACTGTCTCTCAGACACTGATAGATATGAGAATCAACGTCTTTTTATGAAATTAACATTTCTTCCTGTACTTTTACAGTTTAACGCATAATAGAAGGAAAGAGTACCGTTTTCTTATGAACGTCAAAAATTCCTTTTTGGGTTACCCGAATGTAGGGCAGATGCGTTGAGGAGAAGAAAAGCATGCTGTATATAGGGTCATCATGCTTATATCCGCGCTCACGGAGCTTTTCTTCAATGCTTTCATGTTTGGCGATCACTTCTTCCATCGGCTCAAGCGACATGGCGCCGAACAGCTTCAGCGGAAGCCCTTCAATAACTTCATTGTTTTCGACGAGAAAGATTCCGCCATCATTCTGCTTGAGCTCTTCGAATGCACGAACCATATCTTTCTTTCGTTTACCGATTAAAATAATATCACCGGTATTGGAGAAAGTCGTCGCCAGTCCGCCCAGATTCTCTGCAAATCCTTTTATAACTGTATTAATACGCCATTTCCCATGGCGGTCGAGCATCGTAAAAAAGCACTCATCGTGATCGGGATCCAGTTCATCAATCGCTGCATCCACGCCTATTTGGTACGGTTTTAGAATAACTGAATTCACTAATTCAATTCCCATAGGCATAGAGAAATGAAGATCCTCCTCAGAGAGTTTCCAATCGAGCATTAACGGGTGCACGCCATATTCACTCCAAGAAAAATGCTTCTGCGGATACAGGTTTTTCTCTTCACGGTACACCCATTTCCCTTTTGCCATCACTGCCTCCGGCTTAGGAATCGATGGATCTTTTAGAAAGTTTATATGCGCAATCCGTCCCGGCGCGATCATTCCGACGTAGTCATCAATACCGAGATGTTTGGCGGAATTGTAGGAAGCCATTTCATATGCTTCTATTTCCGGCACCCCTTTTTCCAGCGCTATTTCAATGGTGCGGTCCATGACTCCATCTTTATAAAAAGAAGGCGTGGAGCCGTCTGTGTTCATCGTAAACCGGCTGAAATCAGTAATACCTGCCTCAAGCAGCCCTTCCAGCATTTCCGGCAGATCCGGGCGGATGGAAGAATAACGCAGGGAGGTAGTCATCCCGGCATCCAGTCTCATTAACGCCTCGTCTGCTGTCATGGCTTCATGGTCGCCTGAAACGCCCAGAAGCGCCATTTGAATGATCGTTTTTTCAGAAGCACCGGGCAGATGACCTTCAATCGGTTTGTTTGCTTCTTTTGTCTGCTGCATCCAGTGAAGAATCGTATCATCTCCCGTCATGACCCGCGGCCATGCCGTTAATTCCCCGCCCTGTACGACAAGAGGATGCTCTACCCAGGACATCATTTTGGAAGGAGAAAAAATGGAGTCTTCTTCCTCCATCTCCGTCTGGGCATCGTATCGTGCCCACCAGTACATGGAAGTCGGGAGGTTATCCAGCTCTTCTATTAAAGTAAGCGCTTTCTTTTTATCAACATGCAGAAAGAAGAACATATTGTCATTTACCAGTGTCGTTGTTCCCCGCTGGGATGCGTAAGCTGCAAATGTATGGGGGTTGTAGAGCTGAAACGGATGGACATGGGGCTCTATATAACCTGGCACAAGAAACTGACCTGTGCAGTCTACTACTTCTGCCTGGTCTGTATTATCAGGAAGGCTGTCTCCTACGTATATAATGCGATCGTCTGATATCCATATATGGCCTTCCAGCCATTTTTTCCGTGCACTGCTCAAGTATGTTGCGTTTTTTAGTACTACATCAGGTGAACGCTGTCCTCTGATAACGGAAAGTTGATTTCGAAGTGTTTGTTTGTTCCATCTAAATAACCGGGATGCCATGTTTTCACCTGCTTTGCTGGATTTTTTATTTGCTGAATGTTTGATTCTATCGTATCATACTTTGCTCCTGTACTCTACGAAAGGAAGTGACAACTGTGGGAACTATCTCCCGGCTTACCGGGGTGCGCCGCCTCTACTACTGTAACAAAAAGGGAGGTTCTGCTTTGTATCATTGAGAAGAAATCTCCCATTGAATTTCATCCCCGGTAATAGAAAAGCCCTCCGCCTGACCGGCAGAGGACTCAAATACATCAGGAAGAAGCTGATACGGCTTTATGGCCAATATCTTTACGGTAAAACAAGTTGGTCGTATCGAGCTCTTCAAGCTTGGCATAGACTTTTGTCTGCGCCTCTTCAAGCGTAGAAGCTTTTTCTGCAAGTAAAAGTACACGGCCGCCTGCCGTTTTATACTCCCCGTCTTCTTCTTCCACGCCTGCAAAAAACAGCATATCAGACGACGGTACTGCTGCAATCGGCTGATGCTTTGCATAAGAGCCTGGATAGCCTTTGGAAGCGGCTACTACACCGAGAACCGCATCGTCGGACCAGGAAAGCTCAGGCCTGCTGCCGGCAAGCAGTTCCAACATTACTTCCGCCAGATCGGATTCCAATCGAGGAAGCACGACCTGCGCTTCCGGGTCCCCAAATCGAGCATTAAATTCAATCACTTTGGCTCCGCTGTCCGTCATCATCAGGCCTGCATACAAAATGCCGGTAAACGAGCGCCCTTCCTGTACAAGAGCTTTCGCAGCAGGTTCCAGCACCTGTTCTACTGCTTCCTGAACCTGCTTATCTTTAAACTGCGGCACAGGACTGTATGCCCCCATTCCGCCGGTGTTCGGACCCTGATCCTGATCATAGGCGCGCTTATGATCCTGCGCTCCTACCATTGGAATGACCGTTTCGCCGTTCACAAACGCCATAAGTGACAGTTCTTCCCCGCTTAAATATTCTTCAATCACAACTTCCGCCCCGGCACCGCCAAATTTACTGTCCACCAGTATATCGTGGAGCGCGTCTTGTGCTTCTTCTTCTGTAAGGGCAACGGTTACGCCCTTCCCTGCTGCCAGACCATCTGCCTTAATTACAATAGGAGCACCGATTTTCTGCACATACGCTGACGCTTTATCGTAATCAGAGAACACTTCATAAAAACCGGTCGGAATATTGTAGCGCTTCATAATATCCTTAGCGAATGATTTACTGCCTTCAATTTTAGCAGCAGCCTGGGAAGGACCGAATACGGTCAGTCCTTCCTTGTGAAAGCGGTCAGCCAGTCCTTCTAACAGCGGTACTTCCGGACCGATCACAGTCAGTCCGATATCTTCTTTTTTGGCAAAAGATATAAGACCGTCGTGATCTGATTCATTGATCGCTGTACATTCTGCCACTTCCTTCATTCCCGGATTACCGGGGGCTGCGAACACTTTATTGGTTTTACGGCTTTTGGAGAACGCCCATGCGAGAGCATGCTCCCGGCCGCCTCCGCCGATAACGAGTACATTCATAAGAATCGCTCCTTTTAATGTTTAAAATGACGGATGCCTGTGAATACCATCGCAATACCCAGTTCATCAGCCATCGATATCGATTCTTCATCACGGATAGAGCCGCCCGGCTGAATAATAGCGGTTACGCCGGCTTCGCCTGCAGCTTCCACCGTATCTTTCATAGGGAAAAAGGCATCAGATCCCATCGCGGAACCGACGGCTTCCTCGCCTGCCTGTTCTACCGCAATAGCTGCAGAACCGACGCGGTTCATCTGTCCCGCTCCAATTCCAATTGTTTTGTCACCTTTAGCCAGTACGATCGCGTTTGATTTCACATGTTTGACTATTTTCCAGGCCAGTTTAAGATCCTGCCATTCCTGCTCGGAAGGCTCTCTTTTGGTTACGACACGTACATCTGCATCCAAAAACCCTTTGGCATCCTGTTCCTGAACAAGCGTTCCTCCGTAGATGGAAGTCATTACCGAACGCTCCATTGGGACTTCATCCATCGATACGCTTAAAAGACGGATATTCTTTTTAGCTGACAGAATGTCCAGCGCTTCCTGAGAGAAATGTGGAGCAATAACAATCTCTAGAAAGATATTCTTCAACTGGTCCGCTGTAGCTGTGTCCACTTCCTGGTTTAATGCTACAATACCGCCGAAAATAGACACAGGATCTGCTTCATAGGCTTTTTGATAAGCCTCGGCGATTGTTTCCCCAACGCCGACACCGCAGGGATTCATATGCTTAACAGCTACTGCCGCAGGCTGGGAGAATTCTTTTACCATTTCAAGTGCTGCCTGGGCATCATTAATATTATTGTAGGAAAGCTCTTTACCGTGCAGCTGCAGCGCGTTGGCAATAGAGCTGATCGGGCCTATCGGCTCTCTGTAGAAAGCTGCTTTCTGATGAGGATTTTCCCCATAACGCAGATCCTGCTTCTTCTCATACGTTACCGTGTATGTTTCCGGATAAAGTTCTCCCGTCTGCTCTGTTAAGTAGTTAGCAATCATCGCGTCATAAGCTGCTGTGTGGCGGAATACTTTCGCTGCCAGCATTTTACGGCGCTCCACGCTGATTTCCCCGTGCTGCTCTAATTCGTGTACAAGCTCTTCATAATCGGTTGGGTCTGTAACAACTGCTACATCCTGATAGTTTTTGGAAGCGGCGCGAAGCATTGTGGGCCCGCCGATATCAATATTTTCAATCGCTTCTTCAAACGTCGTCTCCGGTCGCTCAATGGTTTCTTTAAATGGATATAAATTAACGATCACGTAGTCAATAGGCGCGATATTATGTTCTTCAAGCTGTTTCATGTGGGTTTCTTCCGAACGCATCGCAAGAAGTCCACTGTGAATGTTAGGATGCAGGGTTTTGACCCGTCCATCCAGAATTTCCGGAAATCCGGTAACGTCGGATATTCCAATGACGTTAACGCCTCCTTCTTTGAGAACGCGGCTCGTGCCTCCTGTAGAAATAATTTCAATGCCGAGGCTTTCCAGTTTCCTGGCGAACGGGACGATGCCCTCTTTGTTTGATACGCTGATCAGTGCTCTTTTTGTGTACATATCTGTTAAAAGCTCCTTTCCAATTTTCCAGCGAGTTCATCGATGACTTCCGGATACAATCTATGCTCTATCGCCTGAATGGCATTTGTTAATGTCTCTTTGGAGTCTGTACGGCGGATATTTACCGCTTCCTGCGCAATAATACGGCCGGTATCCATTCCTTCGTCTACGTAATGGATGGTCACCCCGGTAATTTTCACGCCAGCCTCCCATGCCTGCCCGATCGCATCTTTTCCTGGAAAAGCCGGCAGCAGCGAGGGATGAATATTAATAATATTTCCCTCAAATGCATGAAGCAGAGCGGAACCGATCAAACGCATGTACCCTGCCAAAAAGATAAAAGAGATGCCATAGTGCACCAATTCCTGAACTATTTCTTCTTCAAACGCCTGTTTGGAGCTGTACTGTTTCGGCAGAAAGGAAAACACGGGAATATTCAGCGCTTCTGCTTTTTGAATAACCGCCGCCTGCGGTTGATCGCATACAAGCAGGGAGACTGCTGCGCCGAGTCTCCCCTCCTGTTCTGCCCGGACAATAGCTTCAAAATTCGAGCCGCTGCCTGAAGCAAATACTGCTATTTTTTTCATGAAACAGTGCCATCCAGTTCAATCGATCCTCCAGCTGTAACCGTTCCAATTCTTACAGCAGGCTCATCCTCTGACTGAAGTGCCTGCAGGGCTGCCTCCGCATCTTCCGGGCGGACCGCCGCAATAAGACCGATACCCATATTAAAAGTGCCGTACATATCTTTATCAGACAAGCCGCCGGTAGACTGTATCAAAGAGAAAATATCCGGCTTGTTCCAGGCTGATGTCTGAATGGAGGCTCCAAGTCCTTCCGGAAGCATCCGCGGAATATTCTCGTAGAATCCGCCGCCGGTAATATGGGCCATTCCCTGGACGGTTACCGCGTTCATTAAGTTGCGCACTGCTTTTACATATATTCTTGTCGGTGTTAACAATTCAAGCCCGAGCTTTTTTTCAAGCGGGGAGTAAGTTTCCTGCAGTTCCATATTTCCTTTATCAAACAGGACGCTTCGGGCAAGAGAAAGTCCGTTGCTGTGAATACCGGAGGATTCGAGTCCGATAAGCACGTCCCCTTCCCTGATATTTTCGCCGGTGACAATATCTTTCTTTTCCGCCGCACCGACCGCAAATCCGGCAAGGTCATACTCATCCGCATCATACATGCCCGGCATTTCTGCCGTTTCCCCGCCGATCAGGGCACAGCCGGACTGCTCACAGCCGTCGGCCACTCCTTTTACGATCGCTTCAATCTTTTCCGGCACAGCCTTGCCGCACGCGAGATAATCGAGAAAATACAGCGGTTCTGCACCCTGCACGGCAATATCGTTTACACACATCGCGACCGCATCCTGGCCGATGGTATCGTGCTTATCCATTTGAAAAGCAATCATCAGCTTCGTGCCGACGCCGTCTGTTCCCGAAATGAGCACAGGTTCTTTATATGGAAGCGCGGAAAGATCAAACATGGCGCCGAATCCTCCAAGACCTCCCATTACTTCCGGACGCATTGTACGGCTCGTATGCTTTTTCATCCGTTTTACTGCTTCATAGCCGGCCTCTACATCAACACCAGCTTGTTTATATGCATCAGACATCGTCAAGCCCCTTTCTATTCTAGCTGTTCATCACTTTGTCATGGGGATGAACGGTGTCTTCGTAAATTTCCGTTGGATAATTCCCTGTAAAACACGCCAGACACTGGCCGCAGTTCTTGTCCTGGCTGCTTCTTCCGATACCTTCAAGCATGCCGTCGATGGATATAAAGGCCAGGGAGTCAGCTCCCATTTTTTCGCGCATTTCCTCGGTTGTGTGAGTGGAAGCGATCAACTCCGCCTTGGTTGACGTATCGATGCCGTAAAAGCAAGGATGCGTGATCGGCGGTGACGTGATCCGCACGTGTACTTCAAGTGCGCCTGCATCTTTCAAAAAGCTGGACGATTCGGCGGCTTGTCGTGCCGCGGACGATAGAGTCATCTACCATTACGACACGTTTGCCGGCGACTACACCACGGACCGGTGACAGCTTCATTTCACGCCCTGCTCCCGCAGTTCCTGGGTCGGCTGAAGTAAAGGGCGGCCGACATAGCGGTTTTAATAAGGCCAAGCTCGTATGGAATCCGCTTTTGCTCTGCAAAACCGATAGCCGCAGAGATAGAAGAGTCCGGAACCCCGGTTACAACATCCGCTTCTACCGGTGTTTCTTTAGCCATCTGCTTGCCGAGGCTTTTCCGGGCGGTATGCACATTGATCTGGTCTACATCCGAATCCGGTCTTGCAAAATAAACGTATTCCATGCTGCAGATCTGTCTGTCTGCCGGTTTGGAAAACAGCTGCGAGCGCATGCCGTCTTTATCGATAATAACAATTTCTCCAGGCTGCACTTCCCGTTCATGCACAGCACCCACGGCATCAAATGCGCATGTTTCCGATGCTACGACGTACGCATCCCCATCCGTCCGATGGAAAGCGGACGCAGGCCGTTTGGATCCATTGCCACCATCAGCTTATCTTCGGTCAGAACGGCCAGCGCGTAAGCGCCTTTAATAGTGGAGAGTGCATCTTTAAACTGTTCCTCAAGCGTTGGATGAGGGCTTCGTTTAATCAGGTGGGCTATTACTTCTGTATCAGATGTCGACTGAAAAATACTGCCTTCCCGTTCCAGGTCACTTTTCACGCCGTTTGCATTTACAATGTTTCCGTTATGGGCGAGCGCCAGTCCACTTGTCTGAGACTGGAACAAAAGCGGCTGTACGTTTAAAAGTCCGCCTCCGCCGGAAGTAGCATAACGCACGTGCCCTATGGCTGCATGCCCCTGAAGCTTCTCCAGTTCGCCTTCTTTAAATGCTTTTGTTACAAGGCCGAGTCCTTTATGAGTGCTCAGCTTATCCCCGTCGCTTACAACGATGCCGGCACCCTCCTGGCCCCTGTGCTGAAGGCTGTGCAAACCGTAATACGTTACCTGCGCTGCGTCTTTATGTCCCCAGATTGCAAAAACTCCGCATTCTTCATTTAAGCCTTTGATTTCACCAAACATGGAATTGCTCCTTTCCAGGTCTCTTCCAATGTCTTTAGAGGAGCCTGTACCACCGTTTCTCCTGTTGCTGATGCAATATGCAGCTGACTATTGTCCGTCACTGTGCCAATGAGCTGAGCGTCTTCGATCATGTCTTCGAGCAGTTTCTTTTCGTCGGCCGGTACGCTGATAACAAAACGGGACTGGGTTTCAGAGAACAATTCTTTGATCGGATGCTGGGAAAGTGTGATATCTGCTCCAAGCGATGTACCTATTAAGCTTTCTGTCAATGCGACGCCAAGTCCGCCTTCTGAAATATCATGTGCGGATGAAATAATGCCTACTTTAATTGCCTCCAAAAGCTGATGCTGGCGTTTTTTCTCTACGGCCAGATCCAGATTCGGCGCTTTGCCGGAGATAAATCCCTGTTCCATTTTCTGGAGCTCGCTTCCGCCAAACTCCGGGGCGGCTTCACCTATTACATAGACGGCGTCGCCCGCCTGTTTGAATGTCTGGGTGGTAATATGCTTTAAATCTTGACCAGACCTACCATGCCGATAACCGGAGTCGGATAAACAGCTCCCTGATTTGTCTCGTTATAAAGAGATACGTTACCGCCGATAACCGGGGTAGAGAGCACATTGCAGGTTTCACTCATTCCGTCTGTCGATTTTTCAATCTGCCAGAAAATTTCCGGGTTTTCCGGGCTGCCATAGTTCAGGCAGTCAGTCACACCTAAAGGACGGGCTCCTGAGCAGACAATGTTACGGGCGGCTTCTGCCACCGCAATACGCCCGCCTGTTTCCGGATCCAGGTAAATATAGCGCGAGTTGCAGTCCGTCGTCATGGCTAGTGCTTTATTTTTATCTCTCACTTTAATTACAGCCGCATCTGATCCCGGCTGCACAACTGTATTTGTCTGCACCATATAATCATACTGGTCGTAAATCCATTCTTTGCTTGCAATCGTCGGCTGCTCCAGCAGTCGAAGCAGAGTGCCCTGGGTGTCTTCTACATCAGGAAGCCAGTTAATTCCCTGATTTTCCCGATAGTAAGCAGGCTCTGAAGAAGCCGGATGATAAACCGGTGCATCCTCTGCAAGCGAATCAACAGGCACATCTGCCACTACTTTGCCGTTATGAATCAGGCGCAGCACCTGCTCTTCAATTACTTCCCCGACGTTAGCGGAAAGAAGTCCCCATTTATCACATATATCAATAATTTCCTGTTCACGGCCTTTTTCTACAACAATCAGCATCCGCTCCTGGGATTCGGACAGCATCATTTCATAAGGTGTCATGCCTGTTTCCCGCTGAGGCACAAGATCAAGGTTCATTTCAATTCCAGACCCTGCCTTGCTTGCCATTTCAGCAGAAGACGAAGTCAGTCCGGCTGCCCCCATATCCTGTATACCAACAAGCGCATCTGATTTCACAAGCTCCAGACATGCTTCCAGCAGAAGCTTTTCTTTAAACGGATCACCTACCTGAACGGCCGGTCGCTTGCTCTCCGACTCTTCACTCAGCTCTTCTGAAGCGAATGTGGCACCGTGTATGCCGTCGCGGCCGGTGTCGGCTCCCACGTATAGAACCGTGTTCCCTACCCCTTTAGCCTGGCCTTTTTGAATATCTTTATGGTCAATCAAACCTACGCACATAGCGTTAACAAGCGGGTTACCTTCGTAGCACGGGTCAAATTGAATTTCTCCGTCGACCGTCGGTACACCGACACAGTTACCGTAACCGGCAATACCTGCAACTACTTCTTCGAGCAGATAACGAACGCGCGGGTTTTCCAGCTCCCCGAAGCGCAGGGAGTTCAGAAGTGCAATAGGACGGGCTCCCATGGAAAACACATCACGGAGAATACCGCCCACACCTGTCGCCGCGCCTTGATAAGGCTCAATGGCGGAAGGGTGATTGTGGCTTTCGATTTTAAATACTACTGCCTGTTCATCACCGATATCGATGATGCCGGCACCTTCCCCAGGTCCCTGCAGGACTTCTTCTCCGGTAACCGGAAACTTTTTCAGCACGACTTTAGAGTGCTTGTAGCTGCAGTGTTCGGACCACATAACGGAAAAAAGCCCCGTCTCTGTATAATTCGGCAGACGTCCGAGAATTTTTTCCACCATCGCAAATTCCTGCTCTTTAAGGCCCATTTCTTTGTAAATATGCTCTTTCTTAATTTGCTCTGGGGATGGTTCAAGTAGTAACGACATGGGATTTCCTCCAATGATTGAGAATAGATTGAAACAGCGGCAGACCATCAGCGCTGCCAAGCAGGTCAAGGGTGGCTCTTTCCGGGTGCGGCATCATGCCCAGCACATTTCCTTCTTTGTTTACGATGCCGGCAATATCTCCGACCGATCCATTAATATTCTCTTTGTATGTGAACACAATCTGATTATTGTCCTGCAGATCCTTCAGGGTTGCATCATCACAGAAGTAATTGCCTTCTCCATGGGCGACAGGAATCGTGATTTCTTCGTCCTGTTTATATTTTTCAGAAAAGGCTGTTGTGTTGTTTTTCACCTGCAGCGTGGTATGACGGCAGATAAACTTCAGCGATTTATTCCGCTGCATAGCGCCCGGCAGAAGTCCGGCTTCAAGCAGAACCTGGAAACCGTTGCAGATGCCAAAACCGGCTTGCCTTTAGATGCTTCTTCGATCACGCTCTCCATTACCGGAGCAAAACGGGCAATCGCACCGGAGCGGAGATAGTCCCCGTAGGAAAAACCTCCCGGAATCAGAATAGCGTCATATGCTGCAACGCTTTTCTCGGTGTACCATACTTTTTCTACATCCTCTCCAAGACCGTCTTGATGGCGTAAAACATGTCATCGTCACAGTTGGAACCGGGAAATACGATTACGGCGAACTTCATGAGGAAACAACCTCCTCCATATTGTACGTATAGTCTTCGATAACAGGGTTGGTTAACAGCTTATGGCACATTTCTTCGACTTTTTCCTGCACATCGTCTGTTTTTTCCATATGGAGTTCGATAAACTTACCAGTCTGCACTTCGCTTACTTCGTTATATCCCATCGTGTGAAGCGCGTTGTTAATGGCGCTTCCCTGCGGATCCAATACGCCGGCCTTTAACGTTACGTAAATTTGTACTTTAACCATGAATAGTGCCTCCCAGTCTTTTTAAGATCTCCGTGTAGCCGTCCTGCAGCGAGCCAAGTCCATAACGGAAAAGGTCTTTATCAAATTTTTCACGTGTTGTTTTATCCCAGAGCCTGCATGTATCCGGTGAAATTTCATCAGAGAGCAGGATGGCTCCATCTTCTGTCGTGCCGAATTCCAGCTTAAAGTCGACCAGAATCAGCTCACATTCATCAAAGTGCTTTTTCATCGCATCGTTGACTTCCAGCGCCAGCTTTCTCATTTCCGCTGTCTGCTCCGGCTCCGCCGCGTGCAGAAGACGGATATGATCATCGTTAATCAGCGGATCGCCCAGTTCATCGTCTTTATAGTAAAATTCCACAATTGGCACATCCACTTCCGTACCTTCTGGAATGCCGGTACGCTTTTTCAGACTGCCGGCTACTACATTGCGGACCACGACTTCGAGTGGAATAATGGTTGTTTTGTGGACGAGCTGTTCTGTCGCGGAAATTTTTTTCTCAAAGTGATTGCGGATGCCAAGCGACGTCAGCTTTTCAAAAAGAAGAGAAGAGATAACGTTATTCAGCTCTCCTTTTCCTTTCAGCGTGTCTTTTTTTTCTCCGTTAAATGCTGTCGCTTCATCTTTATACTCCACCCAGAGAAGTCCCGGTGTATCTGTTTCATAAAGCCGTTTAGCTTTTCCTTCATACAGAAGATCCTGCTTTTCCACTCAAAACGCCTCCCTGGTTTGTTTACTCAATACCTGCCCGTTTAAAGATCGTGTCTACCTGCTTCATATGATGGTTATAGTCAAAGCACTCGTCGATCTCTTTTTCCGTGAGTACTTCCGTAATCCGCGGCTGCTGGTCAACGAGGGTCCGGAACTGAACGCCCTCTTCCCATGCCTGCATTGCAGTAGGCTGGACAAGATCATAGGCTTCTTCCCGTGCCATGCCTTTGTTGATCAATGTCAGCATGACGCGCTGGAATATATAAGACCGAATGTTCTTTTCATGTTGGCTTTCATATTTTCAGGAATACCGTCAGGTTTTTGACGATATTGCCAAAACGATTGAGCATATAATTAAGCGCGATCGTGGCGTCCGGCAGGATGATACGCTCCGCTGAAGAATGGGAAATATCACGTTCATGCCAGAGCGGTACATTTTCGTAAGCCGTAAGCATATGGCCGCGGATAACGCGGGCAAGTCCGGACATATTCTCTGAGCCGATTGGATTGCGCTTATGCGGCATGGCGGACGATCCTTTTTGCCCTTTCGCGAAAAACTCTTCCACTTCGCGTGTTTCACTTTTCTGAAGACCGCGGATTTCAACAGCCATTTTTTCAATCGATCCGGCAATAAGAGCCACCGTGCTCATGTAATGGGCGTGGCGGTCGCGCTGCAGCGTCTGAGTGGAAACGGGTGCTGCTTCCAATCCAAGCTCGCGGCAGACATGCTCTTCAATATAGGGCGGAATGTTAGCGAATGTTCCCACAGCACCGGACAATTTGCCGACCCGTACTGTTTCTGCAGCTGCACGGAAACGTTCCAGATTGCGCTGCATCTCCTGATACCAGAGGGCAAGCTTGAGGCCGAAGGTAGTCGGCTCCGCGTGAACTCCGTGCGTACGGCCCATCATAACCGTATATTTATGTTCTTTTGCTTTTTCTTTCAATATAGAAGTGAAGTTCTCCAGATCCTTCAGCAGAATGGCGTTCGCCTGCTTCAGCTGATAGGAAAGAGCAGTATCCACCACGTCAGTGGAAGTCAGGCCGTAATGCACCCACTTGCGTTCTTTCCGAGGGTTTCTGAGACAGCTCTTGTGAAGGCTACAACGTCGTGGCGCGTTTCCTGCTCAATTTCATTAATACGCGCTACATCAAATCCTGCATTCTCACGAATCTTTTCCACGTCTTCCTTTGGAATATCTCCTAGTTCGGACCATGCTTCACAGGCAGAAATCTCCACTTCGAGCCAGGCTTTAAAGCGGTTATTCTCTGTCCATATTTCTCCCATTTCCGGGCGGGTGTAACGTTCGATCATGTTGATTCCTCCACTCTCTCTATCTGCTGCTTTATTTTATATAGGTGTTCCATACGGTATTGCTGTCTTCAAGCGCCTGCTCCACGCTGTCGCGCAGCACGGTCCAGTGCCCCATCTTCCGGCCGGGACGGCTTTCGGCTTTTCCATAAAGATGAAGATGCTCTTTCGAAAAGTCGAACAGCCCGTCCATTACCGGCTCTACGTGCTGTCCTAATATATTGGTCATTACAACCGGCTTAAGCAGCCCGGTCGGCCCGAGAGGCAGCCCGCAGACAGCACGGATATGCTGTTCAAACTGGGAGGTTTCACAGGCTTCAATTGTATAGTGTCCGGAGTTATGCGGACGCGGTGCCACTTCATTTACATAGATCGTTTCTTCATCTATAACAAACATTTCAATCGCGAGGGTGCCGACTAGCTGTAAATGTCCGGCTAATGTTTCAGCCAGTGCATAAGCTTTCTCTGCTAAAGTACCCGGAATCCGGGCTGGAACGATTGTTTGGTGAAGAATATTATTTTCATGGATATTCTCGCCGACGGGAAATACAGCTGTTTCTCCTGTCGTCGCTCTCGTAATAATAACGGAAATTTCTTTTTCAAAAGGTATCCAGGCTTCCAGCACAAAATCAGCCGGATTCTTTTCTGCAAGACGAGTGTAAGCCTCCTGCAGATCCGATTCTTTTTTCAGTACTTCCTGACCCTTGCCGTCATATCCGCCCCGGCATGTCTTTAAGACAGCAGGAAGTCCGATTTCTTTAACTGCAGCCTTGAGAGACTCATAGTCTGTTACCGGCTTATAAGGCGCTACAGGAACGCCGGCAGCTTCAATTGCTTTCTTTTCGCGAAGCCTGTGCTGCGTTGTATGAAGAAGTGCACCGCCCTGAGGAAGATACATCGTTTCTTCCAGAAACGAAGCCGTTTCTGCATCAATATTCTCAAATTCATAGGTCAGAACGCTGCAGTGGGAAGAAAGCTCTTCTGCCGCTCTGCGGTCGTCGTATGCCCCTTCTACTTCCACATCCGATACCTGGCCGGCAGGAGAGCCTGTTGAAGGCTCCAGTACGGCTGTGCGGTAGCCCATCGGACGTGCAGCGATAGCCATCATACGGCCCAGCTGACCGCCGCCGAGTATACCAATTGTTTTGCCTGGAGGAATTAGCGTCATGATGGAAGGTCCCCCGTTTCTATTACTTTGCTGCGCATCTCTTCGCGCCTGGCATCCATTTTTTCCGCAAGCTCTTTATCAAATGCCGAGAGAATCTGTGCGGCAAGCAGACCGGCATTGACTGCCCCTGCTTTCCCTATAGCTACAGTAGCTACGGGCACGCCGCCCGGCATCTGCGCAATCGACAGAAGCGAGTCCATTCCCTGCAGTGCTTTTGATTGTATAGGCACCCCAATAACTGGAAGGGTCGTCTTTGCTGCGGTCATACCCGGGAGGTGTGCAGCGCCTCCGGCTCCTGCAATAATCACTTTCAGACCTTTCTGCCTGGCTGTTTCTGCATACTCGAACATTAAATCCGGTGTCCGATGGGCGGAAACGACTTGTTTTTCATAGGCAATATTTAGTTCATCGAGCACATCACATGCGTTCTTCATCGTTTCCCAATCGGATGTGCTTCCCATAATTACTCCAACCTGCGGATTCATTCTTCCACTCCTCTACGGCTTTGCTCCATTATGTTCTATGTGTTAAAAATCCACGAAAAAAGCCCCGGTAGGTTGACTTTTCTCTATTAGAAAGCTGTCAGACTTGCCGGGGCGGAAAGGACAAACCACAGACGCAGCGCCTTGGGATGCTCTTTCCTCATAGTCCGGCGATTTACGGTCACCAGGTAGAAACGTCCGGGCCCTATTCCCGATTTTATATGAGGGTTATATGTCGTTTTTATTCCTATTACAGCTTAACAAGTTGTCATGAAATCTGTCAACGGAATTCGAACATTATAATTGTATTAAGTTTTAATGTTCGGTTATTGGGGCTTTGCTTCAAAAATGATTTGCTGTTTTAATACGGTATCTCTTTTTTGCCATTTATCATGGTTTCAGTAAATACTGGTTTTTCTATTCTCCGCACAGGAACAAAGCCTTCCTGCTGTATCCGGTCAAGGCAGGCAGCGATCGTTTCTCCATCCTTCACTTCAAATGTTTTTTTAGCAGCCATCCTCTACTCCTATCGTCGTATTCCCTTTACCCAGAAGCCGCCGAAAAATGCTTTCGGTTCATGTGAAATAATGAAGGCTTTGGAATCAAGGTCTTTTACTGTCCGGTAAAGACGAGCCTCAGATTTTCGGGAAGTTAGTATTTCCATCATCATTCGTTCGCCTTCCCGTCCGTAGGCAACCCAGTTCGTTACTCCATATCCTTTATCACGCAGCGCGTTGGGAATGTCCGGTTCATATTCCTTCGTTATAACATTGACCGTTATATATCCTAAAGCCAGCTTTTCTTCGATTTTCATACCAACCAGTACACCTGTTCCAAATCCAACCGAATAAGCGACTAAATTTAAATAGTTATCCAGATTTTCAAGAACCAGTCCCAGACCGATAACATAGACCAGTGTTTCAATAATACCAAACAGACCGGCAAAGTATTTCTGACCTTTTAATGTAAAAATCAGCCGCAGCGTTAATAACGTCACGTACAAAATATTAATAACAAACACAATCGCCATAAATGTCCAGACATTAGCGAGCAGTATACTTACCAAGCATATGACCCCCTTCTTTTGCTCACTTTCTCATTATCGCATATCCATTAAGTCACCGGGAAAGAAAAAAACTGCCCTTTTCAGGACAGTTTCATTATACATTTCTTTTATTTTATGCGTCGTCTTCCGAGGAAGGGACATAAATTTCTCCGGCCGGATTTGTCTTTTTCAATAGGTAACGAACCTGCTGGGACAATTTCTGAGGCGGATACGGTTTTGTTAAATAGTGATGCACTTCCAGCTCCTGCATTTTTTCCGTATCTTCATTTAAAGCAGAAGAAACAATGATAGGAATATTTTTCAACTCGTCCCTTGCTTTTATATGCTTAATAAATGTCCATCCGTCCATTTCATCGCCAAGCATGACATCGACAATAAATACGTCCGGCTTCAGACCGTTATCAATCGCAGCAAGAGCCGCTTTCGGGTTAAAGTGAAAAGCCACCTCATACTTTGCATGGCGCAGCTCCTCTGATAAAAGCATGCCAAGGCTTCTGTCGTCCTCGAGCACCAGCGCTGTTAACGTGGAGTCCGAGAGCGGGTATTGAAGCAGTTCTTCTCCATCAAGAGCCGGCAGATAAAACGTGAACGTACTTCCCTTACCCTCTTCGGAACTTACCATTATTTTGCCGTTATGGTCTTCGAGTATTTTTTTACATACTGCAAGCCCAAGACCCGTCCCACGGATTTTCTGACGCTTTTCGCCTTCTACACGGTGGAATTTACTGAACAGCTTCGGAAGTTCTTTTTCCGGAATGCCAAGACCCTGGTCTGCAACAGACACCATCACATTATCCTGATAATTTTTCATGCTGATCGTAACCGTGCCGCCATCCGGCGAGAACTTTACTGCATTGCTGATAAGGTTGGTCATCACCTGTACAAGTTTATCCTCATCCGCGAAGATTTTCCCGGAGTGCAGCTTGTCTTCTATTATAAATGAATGGTCCGGCTGGCCCGGCTCCATCGTATGCACGACATTCATTACAATTTCAGCAGCGTCCACCCGTTCTTTTTCATACGTTTCCTTTCCGGACTCCATTCGCTGCAGATCCAGAAAGTCGTTAATCAAGTGCGTCAGACGATTGCCCTCTTTATGAATCGTTTCAATGTATTTTCTCTGTTTTTCCGGCTTTAACTCTTTCATCAGCATAAGCTCGGCAAAACCGAGAATACTGGAAAGCGGAGTCCTCAGCTCATGGCTGACGGTGCTGACAAGGTCCGACTTCATTTTATCGAGCTCATAGCTTCTCGTCTGATCCCTGTGTACAAAAATAGTGCCCTGCAGCTCTCCGTCATTGAACAGCTGCTCGCCATATACTTCGTACACGCGGACTTCTTCTCCGTCATGAATATGATAGTACACTCTTTCAATGTTCGGCTTTTCCCCCTCACGATAGGAGTGGAAATAAGCTTCAAGCATGGAGCGGTCTTCTTCAGCCACATGAGAAAGCAGTCCCGTGGTCCATTTTTCAAAAGGCGCCTGCTGGTGTTTCTGATAGCCGGATTTTCCTGCTATTTGATCCATCTTGCTGTTGCTGTGAATCATTTTTCCTTTTTCGTCAATAAATTGAATACCTTCGTTTACATTGTCAATTATCGCTTGATAAAGGGCGCTGTCCTTTTCTGTCGTTTCGTGAAGAATAATACGTTCAAAGGAAATTTTGGACTGGCTCAGCAGGCCGAACATCGTATGCTGCTCTTCTTTTGAAAAAGGACGTCCGATCCGGTACATGCAGCAGATGCCGATTAAATGTTCTCCCTCGGAAAAAATAGGCATGTACAGCTCGTACAAGTCCCTCTTATCTTCCGAGAGTCCCTGTTCTGACAAATCTGCCTGCACTTTCACCATGTGAGGCTCTTTTGTTTCATACGTTATCATCGCGGGCGTTTCTTCAATATGTTCTGTTATCCACTTGACTCTGGCATCGGTCATTCCGAGGCTTGCCGTCATCCATTCCGGCTGCATAGTCAATATTAATGCTTTTTCAAATGGAAACAATGCTTGAAAATGTGCAAGAATAGTATTCAGCAGCTCTTTTTTCTCTGATACAGCAGACAGGGAGGAATTAAATTCATTCATTTGATGCAGACGCTCCCGCTGCGATTCCAGCTCTTCCTGCTGAATTTCCAGCTCCTCGTTACGGTCGGTCAGCATTTCCTGATTACTTTGGATGCTTGCGGCCATTTGGGAGAACGTACGGCTGAGCGATCCCATTTCATCTTTTCGACTGGTATATTTCAGGTCGATGGTTTCTCCGGCTTCAATTTTGTCCGCTGATTCCTCTAAATTCTGAAGCGGTCTCGTTAACCAGTACAATAATGTCCAGACGCTCACTCCAAGCACAAGAAGAATGAGAAAAAAGTAAAGCAGGATGGAATTATTCGCCTGAATGGTAGAGGCAAAATAATCATCATTTGCACTAGCACGGTCGATCTCAATCGCATTGTATTCTGCCGTCGTCTGATCAATAATGCTATTGGCCTGTTCATTGATTTCTCCTGAAGTAATGGCGTCTATTTCTCCTCCGCCATTCTCGATTTGAGCTGTAACCTGAGGAATCCATTCCTCGGAATATTGCGTGGTAAATGTATCAATTTCATTCGCAAGCGTTTCATTTTTGCGGTCGCTTCCAAGTGCCCTGTACTCTTCGAGAATAGACTCCAGTTCTGTTATTTCTGCATTCAGGCTGTCGAGAACAGCATCTTCCTGATAAATATAATAGCCGCGTCCCTGGATGACTACCTGCTGAAGGGTCGTTTCAATATCAAATAGCAGACCGTCGAGTTCTCGCAGTTCAATAGACTCACTTCGAATATTTTCCTGCTCACTGCTTATGTGATTTAATTGTATGACAGCCCCGGCACCGACAAGCAGAAGCAGGCACACGAAGATTAATAAAAACCTGCGGTGTGCCTTTTCCAGAATATATTTAATCATCAAGAAGATCCTCTACCACGCTGATTAGAAGCGCAGGGCTGAAAGGCTTTGTTAAAAATTCGGTCGCTCCTGCCTTCAGGGCGCTCTCTCTATCAGACTCCTGACTTTTCGCCGTCAGCATCAGGCTTTTCATCTGCTTAAGCCTTCCCCGGTCCTTTAAATGACTGAGTACCTCGACTCCGTTATACCCCGGCATCATGTAATCCACAACCAACAAGTCATATTCTTTTTCAGAAGCCATCTGGAGAGCCTCTGTGCCATTTTCCGCCTCTTCTATTTCATATGCTTCATCTTCGAGCGTATCGACTATAAGCATTCTCAGCACATCTTCGTCGTCTGCTACTAATATCTTTTTCATAAAGTCTCCCGCCTTTCATCACCTTAGGATGAAATACCTTTTCTTTCTGCTTTTGCCCAGTCTTTGCTGCGCCGGATAGCTTTCCAGATTCCTTCCACACGCCAGATTACCGTAAGCGGGCGGTACCAGAAGGATTCTGTCCAGGCATACCAGAACAGCCTGTCTAGATCTTTTACATTTGTATGCTTCCATTGCCCTGTTCTTCCAAAAGGACGGATGTAACAGAGAGCAGTGAGCCCATCATAATCATTAATAGAAACAGGATAATCGCAAACATTGTATTAATATCTCCAAACAACAATGCCCATAAAAGCAGACCATACCCTAACAATTCAAGAACCGGTCCGCACCATTCAATCAGGAAAAAAATAGGCATGCCGATCCATCCAAGCGCCCCATATCTCCTGCGGAAAAACATACTTTTATGCATCCAGAATGTTTCTGTCAGTCCCTGATGCCAGCGTCTTCGCTGCTTACGAAGAACAGCAGCGGTTTCCGGCGCCTCCGTCCAGCAGACGGGATCAGGTATGTAGGATATCTTTGATTTTCTATTATTGTCCCGCGCTGTCCGGTGCATTCGGACGACAAGCTCCATATCTTCACCGACGGTATCAGTCCGGTAGCCACCGGCTGCAATGACGGCACTTTTTTCAAACAGACCAAAAGCGCCCGATACAATCAGCAGTATATTAAAGTGGCTCATTCCAAGGCGGCCAATTAAAAAGGCGCGGAAATATTCAATCACCTGCATAATCACAATCGGCCGTCTCGATACCGAGACTTTCATCATCTCGCCCCGCTCAATGGAAGAAGAATTGGCAATTCGGATGCTTCCCCCCACTGCTATTACATCGCCATTTCCGTTAATAATAGGCTGTACTGCTTTAATAAGAGAATCACGTTCCAATACAGAGTCTGCGTCTATAGAACAGACATAAGGATAATTGGATGCATTGATGCCCGCGTTTAGTGCATCAGCCTTGCCCCCATTTTTTTATCAATAAGATACACATTAGGGTGTATCTCCGACTGATACACCGCTTTTACCGGCTTGGAAGGCACATAGCGTCGTACGACCTGCTCTACCTTTTTCATGCGGAATGCATCAATTGCTGTATGCAGCATGTTGTCTGTTGAGCCATCATTTATAATGATGATCTCGAATGCCTGATAGCGGAGGCCGAGAAGGGATTTCACCGTTCCTTCCACAGATACTTCTTCGTTGTAGCCTGGAACGAGAATCGAAACCGGAGGTATGTCATCGGCCTGCAGCCTGTCCTGGTATGGTCCGTTTCATGAATGCCTTCTGATTTTTTCATGTCGCGCATAGCCGTTACAGCCGTTACGATGTACCATATGAGCACAAGAAAGGTGTAGCTTATAAAGCCGGCAATGAGCATGAAAAAAATAAAGTTTAATACAGCCGTCATACTTCCCCTCCCTTCATGGTATCCAGCCACTGTCCGGCCATATCCCTTGCAAAGGGATCGTTACTGGCATGCTGAATAAAAAGCAGTTCTTCCTCTCCATTTGGGTGATGGCTGAGTGCCTCTCCTGCATAGTATCGGACCCACCAGGAGGAATCTTTAATTAATTCCCTGATAAAATACTGTACGCCGCGGGAATGGCTGACTTTCCACAACCGTGCGGCCATCATCCGCTCCGGCCAGTGTTCGGACACAGCAATATCTGCTGGAACGATTGTATCGGGAACCACACCAAGCCTTTCAAACCCTTTGTAAGCCTGCAGCCGCACTTCCAGGTCTTCATCCGCTGCGGCTTTTTCAAACAAAGGAATCGTGTTCCAGTCCCCTTTTTGAGCTGCAATCGCCAGGACAGCTTCTCTTACTTTCTGGTTAGGATGTCCGAGTCTTTCCATCCAATGGGAAAAAATAGTGTCATCCAGTCGGCGAATGACCTCTTTATATAAATAACGAGGTTCGTTGGAATCCGCATGAAAAAAATCTTCCATAAAGGCCGTAGATTTAAGAGAAGCCAGCGTACGGGATGCCTGCGGATGCAGATCAACCTTGTTTTTATTTTCTTTGTATAGGTTAAGTACTTCCGGCTCAAGCTCCTTTAAATGAAAGTTTTCTATAAAGTATAAAGCATTTAAACGGTCGCTTATTTTTCTGGAATGAAGCTGTTTCCGGTAGGTTTCTGTCAGCTCTTCGGCCGCGAGCTTATGGATGCCTGCCATCGTATATTCATCATTCATCCAGTTCATATACTCAAGCAGCACCTCCTGAATGGCAGCCTGCGATGTGTCTGTTCGTGATTCAGGCAGTCCTGTCTCCCACTCCGCTTCTCCTTCAAGCGCCGCAGAGATACCCGGACGAACTTCTTTTTTACCCGCTCCAGCTTTTCTTCTTGTTTAAACCGCTTTATTTTAATCAACCGCAGGTAAAAGTAAAAACAAAGAAGAAAGACAAGAAATAGAATCAGGCCGATGAGCAGTACCGCTACTATCGGCTCCATTTACAATATCCTCTGAATTAAGCGTTTCGATCTGGCCAGCAGTTCTTCTACTTTGAATGGTTTTACCATGTAATCATCAGCTCCCAGTTCTAAAGCCCGGATAACATCTTTTTCTGCCTTGCTTCCTGTCAGCATCAATACAACGATGTCCGAGGCCGGAAAGTTTGCACGAAGCTCTGTCAATACTTCGAATCCGTTCATTCTGGGCATCGTCACGTCCAGGATAATAAAAAATTTCTGAGAACGTTTGTACCAGTCATTCTGCAAAAAGCTTTCCCCTTCTCGGTAATGAGAGACATTCACACTGTACTTTGGCAGTTCCATCCGCTGAAAGCGATTCAGCAGAAACCCCCCCATTACTTCATCATCGTCTACTACGATGATATTCATCGGCATCTTGCGTACTACTTCATTCCCCCGCTGAAATGTCCGGATCCGGTTCCTGCCTTCTTCTTTAGCTTTTGCCATCGCCTGGTCTGCCTCATTTAGCAGAACATCCAGTGAGGCGGTTTCAGGCGTTACAGTAGAAATGCCTGCTGAAAACGTCAGCGCCATATCATCTAAAGCATCAACAGTCATCTCTGAATAATTCTTGCACCACCGCTCTGCCGCTTTAACGGCCTGCGCTTTATTCGTATTAGGAAGAACAATTAGAAATTCTTCCCCGCCCAGCCGGACCAGCATATCCTGAGGCCGCTTCTGGGCATCAAGAAACGAGGCAAAGTGCTTCAATACTTTATCTCCCTGCTCGTGGCCGAATGTATCATTTACTGCTTTAAAATGATCAAGATCCAGAAGCACTACTGAAAATTCAGAGCCGTCTCTCCGGTAGGCTCCGAAAAACCGTTCGCTTGCTGTTACAAGGATCTTGCGGTTAAATACACCGGTCAGCTCATCAATGGTAATGGCGTTTTGGATTCTATCTTTTCGAATGAGCTGGTTTGATAAAATATGCTTTAACTCGCGGATATCAAAAGGTTTATGCAGCACAAAAGAGGCACCATGCTTATATGCTTCATATTTTGTTTCGGGTGTAGCATCTGATGTTACCGCTATAACCGGTGTTACAAGAGCTTCTGCAATTTGTGAAACAGTATTCAATAAATAAAATCCATCCTGTTTATCCGGAACAAAAATGTCCACGAGCAGGCAGTCCGGATGATAATGATGATACATTTCAAGAGCCTTTTTTTTATCAGGTGCCAGCAGGACGAGATAACCCTCTTCCTGAAACTGGTCTTTTATGTAATTGGCAAAGTCAACATCGTCATCTACAAGCAGGAGAAGCGGTCCATGGCTGACGTCTTCTTTTACGACAGCCGGCATCGTATTCCTTTCTGCTTCCTCCTCTTGAAATGTTCTGATAAGAGGTGCCAGAAAATCCGATAGCTGTTCAATACTCCACCTTGCATCTTTATTGTCATTCAAATTTCCCATTTTCTCTTCAGAAATCGCAGAAAGCTCACTAAGTCCAAGTGTGCCGCCTGTACCTTTCAACGTATGCAGCCATCGGTACACTTCATCATTTTCAATCGTATTCCGCATTTGAAATGACTGCCATGTCTGCCTTGTTTTTTTCAAAAAACAATGCTTGATAATTCTCCATTCCTTTGCCTCCCGAACCAAGTACTTATACAATAATTTACAATTTACTGCGACTATTACTCTATTATATCTGAAATTTGTTCTCCTGTAGAGTAATTAATTGGTAATAGGATATTCCGGCAGTATAGGCAGACAATAAAAAAAGCGCTCATAAATGATTATGAGCGCTCTGTTCCTGCCGTTATGCAAATGTGACCACTTTTCTTCCACGGATTTTCCCGGAAATAATCTGTTCCAAGGTCTCAGAAAGTTCATTGATAGTGATATCACTGCCTATTTCGGATAATAAATCTTCTGTTTTTAAATCCGCTGCCAGCCGGTTCCATACTTCTCTGCGCCGTTCCATCGGGCAGTTGACAGAATCAATACCAACGAGGTTAATGCCCCGTAGTATAAATGGAAATACGGTAGTCGGAACCTTTGTGCCGGCCGTAAGACCGCTTACGGCCACTGCTCCTCCATACTGCAGGCAGCTTAAAATGTAGGATAGCGTTTCACCGCCGACTGGATCGACTGCTCCTGCGAATCGTTCTTTGTCAATCGGCCGGATTTTTTCCGGGACCAGGTCTTCTCTTGCGATAATTTCTTTCACACCCAGCTTTTTTAAATAATCATGCTCTGAGCTTTTACCGGTGCTTGCCGCTACGTTATATCCAAGTTTGGCCAGCATGGCAGCCGCCATGCTTCCAACACCGCCTGTAGCACCCGTGACAAGAATGGTTCCTTTATCCGGCGTGACGCCTTCTTCCTGCAGCTTCATCACAGACAGGGCCGCTGTAAATCCAGCCGTTCCGTAAATCATTGCTTCTTTAAGCGACAGGCCTTCCGGCAGCGGTACGATCCATTCGGAAGGAACTTTCGCATATTCACTGTATCCTCCGTAATGGGAAACACCCAGCTCATAGCTTGTAACAATGACCTCCTGGCCTTCTGTAAAAGCCGGATCATTCGATTTTTCAACCGTGCCGGACAGATCAATTCCCGGAACCATTGGATAGTCGTTAACGATATTTCCATTTTCCATCGCGGCCATGCCGTCTTTAAAGTTCACGCTTGAATAATGAACCTTTATCAGCACATCACCTTCCGGAAGGTCCTTTTCGGACAGTTCCCGAATCTCTTTTGACACGTGGCCGTCTTCCGTCTGATCGACGACAAGGGCTTTAAATGCATTCATTTTGATTTCCTCCTTTGGCTGGTTCTTGCTTCCTTCGCTTCTATTCCCCCGGAAAAAGATTTCTAATCAAAAAAGCACGCCTCCCATCGGAAGCATGCTTTTCATTTACTCTCCCAAAAAGGCGAAGTAAGCAATAAAGACAAAGAACAAGACGTACATAATTGGATTAATTTCCCGGCCGCGTCCTTTAACAAGCATCGTAATCGGATAAAAGATAAAGCCGATAGCAATACCTGTTGCAATGCTGTAGGTCAGCGGCATCGCTACTACCGTTAAAAAGGCGGGAAGGGCAATTTCGAGTTTGTTCCATTCGATCAGCCTAAGCGATGAGGCCATTAACACCCCAACGATAATCAGTGCCGGTGCTGTTACTGTTTCGGTAACAACCACAAGCAGCGGCGAGAAGAACATAGCTGCTAGAAACAGCAGTGCTGTCACGACGGAAGTAAAGCCGGTTCGTCCTCCCGCAGCTACCCCTGCCGAGGATTCGATATAGGCCGTCGTCGTTGACGTACCAAGAATGGCTCCTATCGACGTAGCAGAAGAGTCGGCAAGAAGCGCACGTCCTGCTCTTGGAAGCTTATTGTCTTTCACATAGCCTGCCTGGTTGGCAACCGCATATAATGTTCCTGCTGTATCGAAGAAATCCACGAACAGAAACGTTAAAATAACGATAATTAATTGGACAGTCAGCTGAGTTGTCCACTCCACTTCTCCGAGAATACTGAAAGCAGAGCCGAACGTCGGCGCAAGGCTGGGTACCGCTCCTACAATACCTGAAGGCAGCTCAATAAGGCCGAAAATAATGCCGGTAACTGCTGTAATCAGCATGCCGTAGAAAATACCGCCATGAATACCCTTTACCATCAGTATTGCAGTAACAATCAGTCCAAAGCTTGCCAGAAGCGTTAACGGGGACGTAATGGAGCCCAGCCCAACGAGGGTCGCTTCGTCTCCAACGACAATACCTGCGCCCTTGAGACCGATAAAAGCAATAAAGAGACCAATACCGGCGGCTACCGCATATTTTAGTTCTGCCGGTATGGCATTAATTACTTTTTCTCTTACTCCCAGCAGGGTAATGCAGATAAAGATGATACCCGACATGAATACGCCAAACAGCGCAAGTTCCCATGGGATACCGAGCCCAATGACTACCGTGTAGGCAAAGAAGGCGTTCAGACCCATCCCCGGCGCCAGTGCAATCGGATATTTTGCAATAATCCCCATAATCAGCGTACCGACCGCTGCGGACAACGCTGTTGCCGTAAACACCGCGCCCTGGTCCATGCCTGCATCTGACAAAATTAACGGATTGACAAAAAGTATGTAAGCCATGGAAAGAAAAGTCGTTAACCCGGCCAGGCTTTCTTTTTTTAACGTGGTACCCTGTTTCGCAAATTCAAAATATCGATTCATTCTCTATACCCCTTATTCTCTGTTTCCGCCTGAAAGCGGTTCTCTATTATAAAGAAAAAGCTTCGACAGAAAGGAACTCTGCCGAAGCTGGACATAGAAAAAGACAGCGCAGAAAAAAGCGGATCGCTCCGCTCCCTGCTGTCCTTTTCGTAGCCAAGCTGTTCATGGCAGCTGGTAGAAACCTGCGGGCCTTATTCCCGCAATTATACGAAAAGATAATAATTATTTTATTCCCACTCGATAGTGGAAGGCGGCTTAGACGTCACGTCGTACACGACGCGGTTGACATGTGATACCTCATTTACGATTCGGGTGGATATTTTCTCAAGCACATCATATGGGATACGCGCCCAGTCTGATGTCATACCGTCAATGGAAGTTACGGCACGGATTCCTACCGTGTAATCGTAGGTTCTCGCATCTCCCATTACGCCGACACTTCTCATGTTTGGAAGCGCCGTGAAATACTGCCAGATTTCACGATCCAGTCCGGCAAGTTTAATTTCTTCGCGGAGAATCGCATCGGAATCTCTTACAATCGTAAGTTTTTCTTCCGTTATTTCTCCAAGCACGCGGATACCAAGACCCGGCCCTGGAAATGGCTGTCTCCAGACGATCTCTTCCGGCACGCCAAGCTCTTCCCCAAGTTTACGCACTTCGTCTTTAAACAAGGTTTTTAACGGCTCGATCAGTTCAAAATGCATATCCTCCGGAAGGCCGCCGACGTTATGGTGGGACTTAATCGTCTGGGCTGTATCCGTTCCGCTTTCAATAATATCTGTATATAACGTTCCCTGCGCAAGAAAGTCCATATTTTCCAGCTTGCCGGCTTCCTCTTCAAACAGGTAGATAAATTCATTTCCGATAATTTTCCGCTTCTGTTCTGGATCGGATACGCCGTCCAGTTTATTGAGAAAGCGGTCTTTCGCTTCGATTTTAACAATGTTCATGGAGAACTCGCCTGCGAATGTCTCCATCACGCTTTCCGCCTCTCCTTTTCGAAGAAGGCCGTGATCAATAAACATACACGTCAGCTGATCGCCGATAGCCTGGTGAATCAATGCCGCTACGATAGAAGAATCAACGCCGCCGCTGAGAGCACAGAGAACATTCTTGTCTCCTACCTGCTCGCGGATAATTTCCACCTGTTCTTCTACGAAATTCGCCATTGACCATTCACCCTGTGCGCCGCAGATTTCAAACGCAAAATTCTTCAGCATGTCGTCGCCGAACTGGGTGTTCCGTACTTCCGGGTGAAACTGTACGCCGTACATTTTCCGGCCGGCATCGCTCATTCCGGCTACCGGGCATGATGGATTGACAGCATCCACAACAAATCCTTCCGGCGGAGCAAGTATCAAGTCACCGTGGCTCATCCAGACGGACTGTTCTTTTGGAAGGTCGTGGTAAAGAGACGATCCATTCTGCACAGTAATCATCGCTTTGCCATACTCTCTGTGATGAGCCGCCTCCACTTTCCCTCCGAAATGGTGAGTCATCAGCTGCATACCATAGCAGATGCCAAGAATCGGAATTCCCATATCGAATATGGCCGGATCGCAGCTCGGTGCTCCCTCTACATAGGCACTGTTCGGTCCACCGGAAAAAATAATACCGATTGGATTTAGTTCTTTAATTTCATCTGCTGTAATTTTGTTGGAATGCAGTTCACTGTAAACCCCTAAATCTCTAATTCTTCTTGTAATCAGCTGATTGTACTGGCCTCCAAAATCGAGAACCACAATTGTTTCATGTTCTAATTCCACACCTGCCACCCCATTTTCTATTAATACAATGCATCAAAACACTCTCAAAGCATAAAAAAATCCGTAAAACCCCTTCATTATACATAGAAAACGAAGGCTGTCTTACGGATAGCGGAGCACGTGCTGCTCTTCTATAAAGACGGCCTTCGTAGTCCAGTCATTAAGGTGCCCGGGTAGATACTCCCGGACCTATTACCGGGGATATACGAAGTATTTATTGTTTGTAATACGGTTCGGCTGCCTGCCGCTGCGTACGATGAAAACATGCCTTTCATTTTATCAGCAGCCTTACAAGCGGTCAAGATGTTATTCGATGAACCATTTCTTTCCATATGCTGCTGGCTTTTTCAACGTCCGTCAGCTCTGCACGTCCCCCGTAATAATATTTCTCGAATTCCCGGGTTAAAAATCTCATATCATCTGTCTGATAATGATGATCCATTCGTTCTGCATATTCACGCAGCGTCTCACTATCTTCTTTTTTCCAGCCGGCGTAGCCGAGAAGCCAGAGCAGTGAATAGAAAGACTTAACAAAAGTCCCTGTATCATCCATATGACGATATTTAGCCAATATATAAGCCGTAATCAATTTCCGGCGAAATACAAATCCAAGCACAGCAGCTATCCCGGCCAGAAGGAGGAAAGGCCATAGCGGCATCGTAAACGAATCTCCGGCTGCCTGCTGATTCTCTTCCGGTTCTTCCTGCTCTTCTTCTAATTCCTCATGATCCTCTTCGTCCTCCGGGGGTTCCACTTCTGCTTCTTCACTATCTGCAAATTGATAGTCTGCTTCTGCATCAAATCCGCGGGTTGGTTCAAACGGCACCCAGCCCGTTCCCGGAAAATATACTTCCACCCAGGAATGGGCATTGGCATTTGTTACCTCATAAACCGATTCGTCTTCAGAGGACTCCACCATTTCCCCGCCCGTGTAGCCTTTTACCCAGCGGGTTGGGATATCGAGTGTCCGGAGCATTACGGCCATAGAAGTAGAAAAGTTATCGCAGTAGCCAACCTGTGTTTCAAATAAAAACTGTTCCACATAGTCGGTGTCCTCATCCGGCACCGCTACATCCTGTGTGTTATACGTAAATTCCGGACCGCGCAGGTAGCTTTCTACCGCTTTCACCTGGTCATACCGGTTATCCTCTTCCGCCGTCAATTCCTCTGCCAGTTCACCGATAGAGGCCGGAAGATCATCCGGAGTCTGCAGAAAAGCTTCATCGACTTCATCCTCCCCGCCTCCAGTTACCTGCCTCATCTCTTCTACCGGAAAAGAAGCTTCTTCGTAAACGACATCATAGGAGGAGAGAGGAAAGCTTTCTCCATTCCGGCTGGCATCTGCCCTGCCGGTATAGCGGTCAAAGGAGAAAGATACGTCATCGGCAGCATTTATTTCTTCAGCCGATCCCGGATAAAAAGCAAAATCATTTGTCCGGCCTTCTGCCATGGTGATGCTCATCTGTTGTTCTTCTGTCGGCGTCTCTTCCGCGTAAAAAGAGCTCGAGAGCGTTCCTTCTGAAGGAGTAGCAGTTTCCCACCCCAGGCCGGTGTATTCATCTTTTGATTCACCGCGCCAATAGCCGCTTCCAGTACCTGCAGCTGTAAATACTGGACTGTCGTCCATTTCAAATCCGCCGCCAAGGCGCTCATCGTTGGCACCGTAGCCGATCCGCTGCGTTTCGCTTCCGTCTTCGGTGTCTCCGTCCACGCCGGTTCTCGCCTGAAGAAACGGCACAGGGTCCGCCCACTGCGGCTCTGATTTAGGAGCGGCAATGCCGATTCCAGCAGCCGTGACGAGGACTGCCAATGTAAGTGCAGCCCAGCGGAGCCAGACCTTTCCTCTTTTTTCTCCTGGAAAGTATTCAGAAAGACGATCCCACTGCAGAAGAGCCAGCAGTACAAATCCGACTGCAAAAATGCGGATAATGGCCCCGCTTCCATTATAAGGAAGGAATGTGTCCATAATACCTATATAAATAATGGTAAAAACAAAAAAGAATAAAATCCGTTTCGCCTGAATCACCCAAAAATAGACAAGATAGCTCATCACGGCCAGCAGCAGCAGAAATAAAAAAGTCCGGAATGGATCTGTCAGCGCATGCCACTGTCCAGCCAGCATTGTCTCGATATTTACCGAAATTTCATTTGAAAAGTTGAGCCACCACGCCGGACTCAAAAAGCTCGTTTCAAAAAATACAGAATGAAGCGCGTATAAAATACTTCCTCCAATCAGCATTACATGCAGCCACCATGGAAATCGGAAGAACGTCACAATAAAGAAAAACGCCGAGGCTGCCATAAACATCGGAACAAATCCTGTATCGGATATGTCGGGAAGGGGAAGCAGCCATTCCATTAATAGAATATATCCCAGTACGTACATAGCGAACATCTTTGGCGTTCGTTCGGAAAGATTCATGCCCTTCCCCCTTTATATGAGATTAATCCCGTCCGTCCCGGGACGGGCAATAAGGACACGTATGCCTTGCTTTCTAAGATTCGTTAACATATTACGGGTCTCCTCCATATCAGAGACGCTTGTTTCTACAAGACAGATTGTTACTTCACGGCCATACCATAAAAAAGACTGCAGCTCTTCTATTCTTTCAGAAGATAAAGAAGAAGTAACAAACAGCAGAGAGTTGGAAGAAGGTACTTTTTGAAAGAAAGGAGCGCCTCCTTTTTTACCCGTATCAATATCGGCTAAAGCAAGCCTTTCGTACATAGCTTTAAAGTGAACCATGCTTCCGGCTTCCTCCATAGCAATATGTGGCTCGGAAGAAAACGCCAGACCGGTGGAAATACTTCTGGTCCGATTTTCATTGGCTAACGCAGCCGCGCATTCAATAACAGACTCAAATGCCTCCTGGTCCCTTTCCTGGAGCAGATTCTCAACAATTAACAGGTAGCCTTCTCCTTTTTGGGATTCAAACTCTTTTGTCACAAGCTTTCCACCCCTGGCTGTTGCTTTCCAGTCAATGCTTGTCATACGGTCTCCCGGAACATAATCCCTGGCGCCTGCGATAGAATAGGCTTCCTCTGTGGTCCGGCGGGACACCGCTACGTCATCGGACTGTTCGTCGGATGACGGCTTCCATCCGAGCAGCGGCTGTATTTTAGGAAGAACAAGGATATTGCTCTTTACCGGGCTTTCATAGTCCTTTGTGAAAAAGCCGAACAAATCACCGGCCTGCAGATGAATCTGCTTAAAACGGTACTCTCCTCTGCGCACTCCTTTTACGTCATACTGGTAGGAGACTGTTTTTGCCATCGAAAAAAAATAAATGGTGCCGGAGGGTCTGCCGGTCCCTTCCAATCCATATGGCACATGATCCCATATGCTGATAAATACGAGCGGAAAGGCAAATCGTTTCGTCATCGTCAGGTCCACGGTAATTTGTTCTCCATGGGCCAGCGTCTTTTTACTGGAAGTCCGCTCTATATGAATCCACCTAAGCGGAAACAGCACAAACAAAAGGTTAAATAAAATAACCGTCATAATACTGTAAAACAAAAACCAGGACACAAAGCCGCCCTGAAACATAGCGTACGCATATAAAGCTCCTGCCAGCGCAAGCACAAACAGAAGCTTTACATATTTTATTACTCCGTACCAGACATTTCTCATTTATTTACCGTTTCCGAGGAGGACGTTGGGACACGGAGCCTGGAAAGAATTTCGTTAATCACATCGGCTCCCTGTCTGTCCATAACCTGCAGGTCAGACCTCAGCATCATTCGGTGCACAAGCGCGTAAGGAGCAAGGTATTTCACATCATCCGGCACGACAAAGTCCCTGCCCTGCAGGTATGCATAGGCCTGTGCCGCTTTCATCAAAGCGATCGATCCCCGCGGACTCACTCCTAAATATACTTCAGAGTGCTCTCTCGTTTCTCTTACCAGATTAACGATGTACTGCTTGATGGATTGATCAACGAATACACGACCCGCCTCATACTGCATGGCAAGTATTTCTTCGAGTGACAGTACATGATCCAATTCTTCAATCGGGTGACGCTTCTCTACTCTATTTAACACCTCAAGCTCTTCGCTCCCCGATGGATAGCCCATTTTCATTTTTAAAAGAAAGCGGTCAAGCTGCGCTTCCGGCAGCGGATAAGTACCCCCATGCTCAATTGGATTCTGTGTCGCCATCACAAAGAAAGGCTCATGGAGCTTTCTGGTTATTCCATCCACGGTTACACTGCTCTCTTCCAATGCCTCTAAAAGAGCGGACTGGGTTTTCGGCGAAGTCCGGTTTATTTCATCAGCCAGCACGACATGGCTCATAATCGGACCCGAACGAAACTCAAATTCCATCGTTTTTTGATTGTAAATCGATACCCCCGTCACATCCGACGGCAGCAGATCCGGCGTAAACTGAATACGCTTGAACTCGGCTCCGATGGACCGGGCAATAGCCCGAACCATCATCGTTTTACCAACTCCCGGCACATCTTCAAGCAGAACATGCCCTTTGGCCAGTAAGGCCGTTAAGCTAAGTTCAATTTCTTCTCTTTTTCCAACGACAACCCGTTCTATGTTTTCCATTACTCTATTTAAGGCGGCGCGCTCGACTGTCACGTTCATTCCCCCAATACTTTACAGCTTCATTTATCCTCTTTTATAATATCACATATCCGCTTTCCAGAGATAGAATCCCCTTGATATGACACTTGTTTCAGACCGCGAATGAGAGGGAATATTATTCTATCTGCCATGCATTATGTATAGGGCTGAAAGGAGTGATTCGATGATCCGGGGATGCCTTACTTTTATAGGAGCCTGTGTTGTAATAGGGATTATTCTTTTAATCATTCTTTTATAATACGAAAAAGGAGCTGTCCCGCATTCGGGATAGCTCCTTTTCTATTTAAAATATGCCTATCGCACTGAGGAAGATCAACAAAATCGCAATCGGTGCAATAAAGCGGAGGATAAACAGCCAGATATACCCAATCGTTGTCTGACCAAAATCAGATTCACGCAGCGCATCGACTGTCTTCCAGCTCCAGCCGACAAACAAAGCAATAATCAGTCCGCCGAGCGGAAGGAAAATATTAGATGCAATGAAGTCAACAGAATCCAAAATACCATTGTCGCCAATAATCGTTACGTTCGACCACGGACCAAAGCCGAGAGAAGAAGGAATACCAATCAAGAAAATAATCGTTCCTATAACAAGAGCTGCACGAACCCGGCTCCAGTTAAACTTCCGCATGAAGAAAGCTACAGCGACTTCCAGAATGGAAATAGCGGAAGAAAGGGCCGCTGCCGCCAGCAGAAAGAAGAAACCAAGACCGACAATACCGCCGGCAGCAATATTATTGAATATATCAGGCAGAACCATAAATACAAGTCCCGGTCCCGAACTTGGATCAATGCCAAAAGCGAAAACCGCCGGGAAGATCATTACACCCGCCAGAATAGCAAAACCCGTATCCAGTCCAGCTACGCTGAAAGCAGCGCCCGGAAGCTGTTCTTTTTTAGAAAGATAGCTTCCGTACGTAATCATCGTACCCATTCCAAGACTCAACGAGAAAAATGCCTGACCCAGCGCTGCAAGATAAACCGCCGGATCAGAGAAAGCCGACCAGTCCGGCGTAAACAGGAAGGAAAGACCTTCCGAAGCGCCTCCGAGCGTTAAGCTGTACCCGGCCAGCACAATCAAAAGTACGCCAAGAAGCGGCATAAGGATTTTATTGGAAAGCTCTATTCCCTTTTTCACTCCAAGCATGACGATAATGATCACGAGCGCCATGAAAAGAAAATGCCAGAGAATCGACTGCGAAAAGCTGCCGGTAAAGGAGACAAAATATCCTTCATACCCTTCAGCCGGAGCGCTCCAGAAGCTGCCGTTCAGATACTGAATAAAATAGTGCATGATCCAGCCGGATATAACGGCGTAAAAGGACAAAATCATAAATGCTGCTGTTACACGAGCAGCCCGGCATACCGCCATGCACCACCGGAGGATAATGATTCAAACGATCCCACAACGTCCTGCTGGGAGCGCCTGCCGATGGTAAATTCAGCCATAATAATCGGAATACCGATAACCAGAATACATAAAAGATAAATCAAAAGAAAGGCGCCTCCACCGTTTTCTCCGGCTACATAGAAAAAACGCCATATGTTTCCAAGTCCGACAGCTGATCCCATTGCCGCCAGAATAAAACCAGTCCTAGAAGCCCACTGCTCGCGTGGTTTGTTCGTATGTAGTGCCACCGTCATCTACTCCCCTTTTTATATGTGCCTTATTGAGAACCTGCTTTATCTCATTAACGCATTTTATCTTTTCTATATTAAAGCATTAGAGCGCTTTTTTCAGCAATTATTCTAAATAATTTTCTGATTTTTTACGCTTCCTTCTGACCCTCTTTATCTTTTTATAACTTTATACCCATGACTTTCCTTTATTATGTTGTATAATTTGAGAAAAGGTAACCGTATGAAATAGGAGGAATAAGATGGAATTCGGTACGATAGACCCTTCTGCATTTAAGCTCGCTGAACGTTATGTCCTCTCCAAAGTGCTGCTTGATACCGAACCAAAGCCTGTGTCTCCTGCCCCTGCTCCTGCTGCTTTTTCTTATTCAACCAGTTGGAAACCTGCCTGTCAGCTTTTGCTTGAACGTGATATTTTGGAGCTGGAGCGGACCCTTGACCACCTGAATATTGCCATTATTATTGATTATCACGCTATTAGACAAGCTCTATTTTTCACCGTTATGTATCGTGAATGTGAAGAGAAAATTATTATGCAGGACAATATAGTAAATAAGAAGCTGGCTGAACTCGCCAGCTTCTATACTCAGGGAAATAACAGCTTTTTCGTTGATCTTCATTCTACTTGCTGACCGTTGCACCCCTTCTTCATTTCTTATAAAGTCAAGACAGGAGGGGATACTAATGAGCATGGACTTTCACAGTCAGGATAACAAACATTCCTATTCTACTAGAGAAGCCGGCAGTGCCTGGCTTAATGAGGCAGCCGTTATTACAGCCGGCCAATCTATAGATCATGCAGTCGATATAGGCTGCGGAGGCGGAATCTACAGCCGGGCATTACAGGCGCTTTCCATTCCGAAGGTTACAGGAATAGACTTTTCAAAGCCGATGATTGCCGAGGCAGAAGCACACAGCACCAGCTGTCCAGGTGTTCATTTCCAGACTGGCAGCGCTTATCAGACTAATTTGCCGGATGATGATGCAGATCTGGTACTTCTTCGCGCCGTCACCCACCATTTATCCGATATTCATATCTGTTTTAGTGAAGCGTCACGCATTCTTAAGCCCGGGGGATTTTTTATCGTACAGGACCGAACGCCTGAAGACTGTTTTGTCAGCGGCTCCACCACCCATATCCGCGGTTGGCTGATGGAATTCTTTCCACAGCTTGCTCTGCAGGAAAAGAAAAGACGTCATTCCCGTTCCTATTTATCCGATAACATGAAAGAAACCGGCTTTTCTTCTATTGAAACGCGCTCTTTGTGGGAAACAAGAAAAGAATATAATACTCCCGAAGCATTGTTTGAGGACTTACGCGCCAGAACCGGACGTTCCATTCTCCACGAAGTCAGCGATGGGGAAATAGAAAGGTTTATTACCTTCCTATCCTCCAAACTGCCTCCTGAAGAGAAAATAATCGAAAAAGACCGCTGGACTATCTGGATCGGGCGCCGGTAATTTATCCTTCTATTTTATGTTCCGGGACCTTTCCTGCAAGAGCAGCCGCGCATTGTTCAGCTGCATCCTGATACATTGCTTCTCTTGTCTCTCTCGTAGCAGATCCGATATGCGGGAGCGTAACTGCAGTGTCCAGAGCAAGCAGCGGATTGTCCGGACTTGTCGGCTCCTGCTCGTATACATCAATACCGGCTGCCAGGATTTCTTTTGTTTCCAGCGCTTCTACAAGGTCTTCTTCTTTTACGACAGCTCCACGGGCAGCATTCAAAAAGACTGCTGTCTTTTTCATTTTTTGAAAATGCTCTTTACGAATAAAGTGCTTCGTTTCTTCTGTTAAAGGAGTCATGACGAGCACAAAATCAGAGTCCTTCAGCAGTTGATCCAGATCAGCGTATTTGGCCTCTACGTTCTGCTTTTCACGACGGTTATGATACAGTACGTCCATATGAAACCCGAGAGAAGCTCTTCGCGCCACTTCTTCTCCAATCTTCCCCATCCCAATAATACCGAGCGTTTTATGATGGACATTTACTCCAAAGAAAGTTTCATCGCGCTTGTCTGTCCAGCGTCCTTCCTTTACACCTTTATCTGCCTGCGGAATTCTTCTGGCTGCTGCAAGCATCATTCCCATAATAGTATCTGCCACTGTATCAATAAGTACATAAGGCGTGTTGGTCGCCGTAATACCTCTTGCTGTAAGAGCCGGCATGTCTAAATTATCGTAGCCGGTGGAAACGTTGCTGACTACCTGCAGCCTCGGCGCTTTTTCCAGCAGCTTTTCGTTAATTGGATACCCCGCCCCAATTAAGCCATCTGCTTCTGGTAGCGCTCTCAAAAAAGCGTCCTCGTCTTCATGGGCAGGGTATACTTTGACTTCCGCATGTTTTTCCAAATAAGCCAGAACATGCTCCGGCGGTTTCGTATAGGCTACAATTGTAGGCATTTTGTTTTCTCTCCCTTTTCTTATTTCTGGTTACTATGCACTCTTTCCATAACCGCTTCCGCTATTCCTGCTTTTTGTTTTATCTCTATTATTCTTGTTTGTCCTTTTTAAATAAAAAAGACCTTCTGATTTTCTCAGAAAGTCTTAGTGATTTAAAATTTATGAGACGCTGCGATTTTTTCTTCTAATCAGAAACACCGCTCCTCCAAAAGCAGTCAATGCTCCAATTAAAGCAAACAGCGGCATATTGGAGGCTGTATTCGGCAGCACACCGCCTTCTTCCATTTCAGTATTCTCTTCATCTTCTGCAGCAGCCATTTCTGCAGCATTTAAGGCTATTTTCTTTTCAAAGTCCGATTTGCGGATTAATGAATGAATACCTTTTGTCTGGTCCACTACCTGCGATACTTCAAAGTCAGTTGCGGCGCTTAAATACGCCAGTGCTTTGGCACGGTCCATTCCAAATTCTTCGTCCAAAAAGTCAATGGATTCTCTCGTTGCTTCTTTCATTGCTTCATCAAGATCCTCATTCAAACCAATCGGAATCCAAAAATCTTCCGTTTCTCCAAATGGCTGGGTGAAATCTTCAGAGTCTCCCGGAATCTCATCTTCTCCTTTTTTCAGAACGGTCAGCCGGAACGTTCCACGAAGGGACCCTTCCAGCGCTGTTAATGCCACTTCTCCATCACCTTGTGAAAAATGAGGATCGCCGGTGTAGAACATTCCACCGTCCACTTTAATAGGCAGATAAAGAGAAGAGTCCTCTCCAAGTTCGTTAATATCAATATTGCCGCCGGTTTCTGAAGGCGGAACGGAACTCACATATTCTTCTGTTGCAGAAGCTACTCCCATCATCCCCATAAACGGATCCAGCGGGAATGTGACGTCTTCACCCGGAATTTCCCCAATCCATTCCCCATCGACTTTTTCAATCGGAGTAAATGTAGATATATTGTTGTAAAGCTCGGGATTATCCTCATCTGCTCCTTCCTGAGGCCCTTCATTTTCAGGAAACTCGCCGGGAAGCGCTCCTTTATAATGACGATTGGATATGACACCGTAAGGAACACGAGGTTCCAGGTCCAGCACTTCAATTTTCAGCACATCGCCGGGCTCTGCTCCTTCAATTGCCACCGGACCGGTAACAACATGAGGGCCGTGCTCATCAAAGTCATGGTCGATATCAGATTCAGCAATGTCTTTTGCTTCTTGTAAAATTTCATCTTCTTCGATTCCGTATTCTTTAAAATACTCTACAGGATCCCTTCCCTGATCTTCCATGATTCCTTCATGGGAGACTGTATCAAACGTTACAGTCTCACCTGATTCAATGGTCTTTATTGCTTCACTATCTAAATTCGGCAGGTCCCCCCATTGTATATTTTCTACTGTAGACGGTATGTAATGATCCCCATCAGCTTCTTCCGGAGTGATTGTGTTCTTTGTAAATGATGCTTCCTGCTCTGCAGATACGCCAGCTGCAAATGGAAGGCTCATTAATACTGCCATAGAGCCTGTCCCTATTTTTTTCGTCAGATCATTCATTCATGCTCCCCCTTTTATTATAGAACGTTCTCATTACTGTAGCAGTTTCCATTACGAAAGGTAATCAACACGGAAGATAATCTAACATTAAATATAACTGCACGCATAAAAAAGCACTCCTTTTTACAGGAGCGCTTTCGCTTCATCTTTATCTATTTTTGAAGAAATACTTACTGATTTGTTAAAATTATTTATTCGTCTACTACGCCTTCTTCCTCATAATACTGACTTGCTCCGGCATGTATATTTTCTTCCGGATTCACAAGGCCGTGGTAGCCGGTTTCTATATCAAAATATTCTCCGCGGTTAGGCTGCTCTTCAACAAAACGGTCTTCGTTTTCCCAGAGAGACCTGGTGAGTTCGTATACCGTTTCATCGTCCACTTCATCATGAACAATAAGCATCGCCATGGTGGATACCGTTGGAGCGTCTTCTTCCTGATTCGAATAAGAGCCGGCAGGAATACTCATGTCGATATCATATCCATAATCCCCTGCTCCCAGCTCTTCCAGAGCGTCATCCGGAATTGGCAGCGGTTTAATCGCATTGGTTGAGTCGAGTTCGTTCAGCCCTGTCACATAGGGAGATCCACCCTGCACTACCATATCAATGCCGCCGTCTCTCATTTGATTGTTTGCATCGCCATATCCATTGTACGTGACGCTTCCTCCATTCGCTTCGATATCTTCAATGGTGTAGCCCATTGCTTCAAACACTCTTTCCGCTGTCTGCGAACTGGCATCCTCGGCCTGGCCGGGCACGATATCTGCCCCGCCTTCGAGCGCTTCTTCAATGGAATTATACGGACTGCTGTCCAGGACAGCAAAGTTCCAAAGCGTTGGATATAATACAGCAATTCCCTTAATATTCTCCTGAGGATCTCCTTCGAATGCCCCTCTTCCTTCAACGGCGTCAGCAAAATCGGATGCGAAAGCCATTCCTGTTTTCATTTCAGACCCGTCATTCACATCCCGAATATTACTGATGGCGCCGCCCTCAACGACCGTTACGCTCGCCCCTTCAATATCGTCCATCCATATATCCGTCATCAGTGTAGATAACGGATACCACCCGGACGCCGTCGGTCCGGATATATGAGAATGCATCAAATCCTCGCCGCCTGTTTCCCCTTCACTTTCACCGTCTCCGCCGCCGCCGCAGCCTGTCAGCACTGCTATTCCCGTCATTCCAATAAGGTATCTCCATTTTTTCATCTCATTTTCCCCATTTCTTTATTTTTATCTATTCTGCTTTTCCTCGCTCAGCCTGCGCCGCAGTATCTTTCCTACGCTGGTTCGGGGAAGACTTTCTCTAATTTCAATTTTTGCCGGTACTTTGTATACTGCCACGTATTCTTTCAGCCACTCTCTCAGCTCTTCAGGGGTCGTCTGTGCGTCTTTTGTTAACGTCACGGCGGCATATACGGTTTCTCCTCTGTACGTGTCAGGCACTCCGAATACCACGGCCTCCTTTACTTGAGAATGCGTGTATAACACCTGCTCCACTTCTACCGGATAAATATTGTAACCGCTTGCAATAATCAGCTCTTTTTTTCTTCCAACGATATAAAAATAGCCTTCCTCATCCATTCTGGCTAAGTCGCCGGTGTACAGCCATCCATTCCGCAGGGCATGCTTTGTTTCTTCTGCTCTGTTCCAATAGCCCTTCATTACCTGTGGTCCTTTTATTAGAAGCTCTCCTACTTCTCCAGGCACTACCTCTGTTTTTTCATCCTCCGGGCTCACAATCATACAGTCTGTATTAGGAATCGGAATACCTATACTTCCTATTTTTCTTTTGCCGCTCGCAGGATTGCGGTGTGTGGTCGGTGATGTTTCAGATAACCCGTATCCTTCGAGAATGACGGCCCCTGTTTTCTCCTGAAACTGCTCCATTACGTCTACCGGCATCGGCGCCGATCCGCACATACAGAGTTTCAATGACTGCATCGTCTCCGGCACAGCGAGAGGATGCTGCAGCATAGCAATATATACTGTTGGCACAGCAGAAAACAACGTTGGCTGTTCTTTTTTTATCAGATGTAAAAAGGATTCTGTTTGATAACGCGGAACACATATAACGGCGGATCCTCTGAAAATCCCCAGCAGCAGCACGGCCGTCATTCCATATACATGATAAAAGGGGCTTACGCCAAGCAGCTTTTCCTTTTCCCGGCTGATATTTTTAACGGTAAAATGAACATTTTGAAATATATTGGAGAAAATATTCTGATGAGTCAGCATGACCGCTTTCGGCAGCCCTGTTGTGCCTCCCGTGTACTGCAGAACAGCTGTTTTTGTATCAGGATTATATACCGGCGGATGAGACAATGGTCCTTTCCCCTTCTCTATTAAATGCTCCAGGCTTCCGAAACCAGCTGTGCTTTTTTTGAAATAATACATTTTGTCCGTAAACCGGCGGAGGCCTCCGCCATTTTAATCTCCTGGTCCACTGTTCCAAACGCCCATTCGGGCTCCGCATCCTTAAAAATCCCGGTGGTTTCTGCACTTGTATAAAGAGGATTCACCTGGATCACAGTCCCTCCTGCGTAAAGCACAGCAAAATAGGTGACTATGTATTCTTTTGTATTGAGGAAGAGAAGCGCAGCCCTGTCTCCTTCTTTAAACCCCAGCTTTTGTAAACTGTCCGCCAGATCGATCACTTTTTGATAAAGCGTTCCATATGTCCAGCGAACATCTTCTTCGATCACCGCCTCTTTTTCGGGAGAGTTAAAAGCAGACTCTTCCAGCATGGAAAAAAGGGACTTTTTTGGAATCTCTATCTCATGTTCCACATCGTCCGGATACCAGGCTAACCAGGGTTTTGTTCTCATTTACTGCCTCTCCTTCCTGTGTGCAGCCAGCTGTTCATTTATTGATGAGAATCAGTAAGAAGCACGTTTTTCTTCTGAAGAGATGATGGTTTTGCTTTTACGGTTCGGCCATTGAATAAAGAGAATGCCGACAAAGAGGACAACACCGATGGCATCTGTAACCGGGTCGAGCACGACCAGCAATACAGCTGAAGTAAGAAATAAAAGCCGCTGCCATAATGATGCATGGGTCACCGCGTGTCCCTGGATGAAGCAGGCAAAAGCTAAAAGTCCTATCGTAGCCGTCGTAATTCCTAAAATGATCGTTAACAGGCTGTCTCCTTCAAGAAGCAGCGTAGGATTGTAAATAAACATATAAGGAAGCAGAAAAGCAGCAATACCTATCCTTAATGACTGAAACGACGTCTGCATGGGCTGTCCGCCTGCAATCCCCGCCGTAATATAGGAGGTGATGGCAACCGGAGGGGTAATGCCTGAAAATATTCCAAATAGAATACAAACAGATGCGCTGCCAGCACCGGTACGCCAATCTGCGTTAGACTTCCGACCGCTACCGTTGCAAGAATGACATATGCTGATACAGTCGGCATTCCCATTCCTAAAATAATAGAAGCTACCATGATCATTAAAAGCATTGGAAGCAGTTCTCCGCCGGAAAGATCAACCGCCATTCTTGAAAACCGTGTGCCCAGGCCGGTCATGATAACAGACCCTGTAATAATCCCTGCTCCCGCACAGGCCATAACCGTTGCGATCGAATTTCGAATGCCTGTCTCGATGGCTCCGAGCATTTTCAGAAAGGATAATCTGGTTTCTTTACGGATCAGACTGATCAGAAGAAGGGATATAATAGCCCACATTCCAGCACGCATAGGGCTGTAACCCTGTACCATCATTCCGATAATCAGCACGAGAGGGAGGATTAAATAACCTCTTTTTAAAATCACATCCCAAAAGTTGGGAAGCTGTTCTTTAGACATCCCTTCAAGACCCTGCTTCCTGGCCTGCAGGTAGATCATTACACTTGCCATGAAAAAATATAAAACAGCCGGCACCAGGGCATAAGCGGCAATTTGTATAAACGGGATACCAGTGTATTCTGCCATAATAAAAGCGGCGGCACCCATAATCGGCGGCATAATCTGGCCGCCCTGCGAAGCTACGGCTTCCACTCCGCCTGCGAAATTCCGGGAATATCCAACTTTTCTCATCAGCGGAATCGTAAACGGCCCGGTCATGGTGGCATTGGCTACACCATTTCCGGTAATCGTTCCCATCATTCCGCTCGACAGCACAGAAGCAAGTGCCGGACCGCCGCGTATACGGCCGGTCAGGGAAAAAGCAAAATCAATAAAAAACTGGCCGGCTCCTGTCCGCAGCAGGATAGAAGCAAACAGCAGGAACATAATCAGAACGGTGGAAGCAATATAAATTGGATCCGAGAAGATACCATTTGTAGAAATAAACATCGTATTGATTAATCGATCTGTTCCGAAACCCGGATGCCCTGCAAGACCGGGAAACCACGGTCCTATGAATACATACACGGTGAAGAATAAAGTAATGACTGCCATGGCTGTGCCAATAGTCCGCCTTACTCCTTCTACAATTAACCCCATCATGACAAATCCTGCTGTAATGTCATACCACTGCATGGAACTGCCTCTAAACGTAATCTCCGGATAGGCCAGAAACGTAAAGACGACCAGGGCGCCTGATAATATAAGCGGCACGATATCAAACAGAGGGTGCATGCCTTTTCCGTTTTTCTTGAATGGCACGTAGCTAAAGCACAACAACAGTGCAATAGAGGTGAAAACCGCTCGGTGCTGCCAGGCCGGCATGCCGCCAAAAGCAGCAGAGTAAATAATATAAACGGCGAGTCCTATACTGACGAGTGATAAAAACAGACGCCACACCCGAAAGAGAGAAGTCCATTCTGTTTGTTTATCCAATGCTTTCTCTAAATCACTTCTTTCTTTTTCCGGTGTATCCAAATCTATTTTTTCGTGAGAAGCCATTTTATTCCCCCCTCTATGCCTGTATTGGATTGCTTTATTTACATACGTTCAATCATCATTGCCATTCCCTGGCCGCCGCCTACACATAATGTCGCTATACCTAATGAATGTTCACTTCGATTCAGTTCATGAATCAGGGTGGTTAAAATTCTGGCGCCTGTCGCTCCCAGAGGATGTCCAAGAGCTATCGCTCCGCCATTAACGTTTACTTTTTCCTGCGGCAGATTTAATTCTTTCATCACAGCAAGTGCCTGAGAGGCAAATGCTTCATTTAACTCAACCCGCCCTATCTGATCGAGGGTTCTGCCTGTTTTTTTTAATAACCGCTCTACGGCCGGTACGGGACCCATCCCCATGATTTCCGGGCTTACCCCAACGGCGGTCCAGTCAATAATTTTAGCCGTTGGTTTTAATCCGAGCTCTTTTGCTTTAGACTCCTTCATCATAATCAGGGCAGCGGCCCCATCGTTTCTTCCACAGGCATTGCCTGCCGTAACCGAACCTTCTTTTCTAAAGGCCGGGCGGAGCTTTTCTAATGCTTCCGCCGTTGTGGAAGGCCTCGGATGTTCATCTTTATTAAATACAAACGTGCTTTTCCTGCCCGGAACTTCCACTTCTGTAATTTCATCCTGAAATATATCTTTTTCCTGGGCTTCTGCTGTTCTTCTCTGGCTTTCCAGGGAGAACGCATCCTGTTCTTTCCGGCTGATATGATAACGCTCCGCTACATTCTCCGCGGTCATCCCCATTCCTAAATCCGGACCGTATGTTTCCATAGGCTGCTGGCCGTTTTCCGAATTGGGATCAACCAATGCGGGGGGACCGTCTCCAAACCTTGCCTGGCGAAGGTAATGAGGAGCATCGCTCATATTTTCCGTTCCGCCTGCGGCGACTATTTCCGCATGTCCGGTCATCAGCTGCTGGACCCCTGAGCCTACGGCCTGCATGGAAGAAGCACACAATCTATTAATCGTAAACGCCGGCGCTTCCACGGGTATACCTGCACGCAGAGCAGCTACTCTTGCCACGTTGGAGGACTTCGTCGTCTGCCGCACTTCCCCCATAATGACTTCATCTACTAATTCAGGTACGACCGAAGCTCTGTTTAACGCTTCTTTAATAACAATAGAGGCTAAATATCCCGAGTCCAGAGATTTCAGGGAGCCTCCATATCTTCCTATTGCCGTTCTTACGGAACTGACTATCACTACCGGATCCTGTTTCATTCTTTCCCTCCTTATGCTTTAGGCCCGCCTGCTACATAGAGAACCTGACCTGATATAAACGAACTCTCTTCTCCTGCGAAAAACAGGGCAGCGCCGGCAACGTCCTCCGGCTTCCCGCTTCGTCCGACTGGAATTACCTTTGTTTTCTCCTCTACAAAATCTGCAAAAGGCTTACCCAGCCTTCGTGCTGTTGCTTTTGTCATATCCGACTCGATAAAGCCGGGTGCTACAGCGTTACTCGTAATGCCAAACGGCCCGAGCTCCAGTGCAACAGATTTCACAAAGCCCTGAAGTCCTGCTTTAGCCGTGGCATAGTTTACCTGCCCCTTATTGCCAAGTGCCGATACAGAAGAAATAGTAATAATTCTCCCATATCCGATTTTCACCATCTGCTTCTGTGCAGCCTGTGTACAATGAAACGCCCCATTCAAATGCACTCCAATAACGCTCGCCCATTCTTCCTGGCTCATGCGGAAAAGAAGCTGATCTCTTGTGATTCCTGCATTATTGACTAATATAGACACACGTCCGTATCGTTCTTCTACTGCTTGAAACACTTCTTCTACTTTCTTTTGATCCTTTACATCTAAATGATGACCGCTGGCGGCTCCCCCCTGACTTTGAATAGCTGTCACTGCTTCTTCTATGACGAGGGAATCCCGGTCCATGATGCAGACATGCGCTCCTTCTTTGGCAAACCGCTCTGCTATAGCGCGTCCAATACCCTTCCCGCCGCCTGTCACACATGCAATCCGGCCTTCTAATGAATAACGCGGAGAATAAGCCATCAGCTGTATTCCTTTCGAAGCTGGCCGCTTATAATATTTTTCTGGATTTCAGAAGTCCCTTCATAGATCCGCGTGATTCTGGCGTCACGATAATAGCGTTCGATCGGATACTCCTGCATATATCCGATTCCTCCATGTACCTGCACCGCTTTGTCTGCAACCCGCTGATACACTTCTGATCCGAATAATTTCAGCATAGCGGCTTCCTTTATTACTTTCTTTTTCTGATCCACCATCCACGCAATGCGGTAGGTGAAAGAGCGGAGGGCTTCTGTATCCATCGCCATTTCGGCGATCATATGGGCCACTGCTTGATGCTCAATAATCGGCACGTTAAATTGTTCTCTTTCCTCTGTAAAAGCCATGGATAAATCAATCAGCTTCTGGCAGGACCCAAGATTTCTTGCTGCAAGTCCCGCCCGGCCGTTGGCAAGAATTTTCAGGGCATTGATATATCCTTCTCCTTCTTCTCCGAGAACGTTTTCCTGAGGCACTTCACAGTCTTCAAAGATTACCTCTGCGAATAAGACCCCTTTAATCCCATTTTCTTCTCATTGACCCAATTGATATTCCCGGAAAGCTTTTTTCCACAATAAAGGAGGTAATTCCCTTTGCTCCCTTGGAGGATCCGTAACCGCCATTACCGTAAATATTTGCGATAGGAGCGTTCGTAATATAGTGCTTGGTGCCGTTCAAAATATTTACTGCCTTTTTTTGACAGCTGTCGTTTTTAAATTGGTCGCATGGGAGCCTGCGCCGGCTCTGTTAAGCAAAACGCCCCGATGGATGTCCCTGCTGCCATATCCGGCAGATACTTTTCCTTCTGCGCCTCGCTTCCCATTTCCACAATCCCAACTGAACCTATACCGGTATGCGCTCCAACAAGTGTTGTATAGCCGTTATGTGTTTTTCCTATTTCTTCATATAAAGCACACTTCCGACCATGCCTATCCCGAGCCCGCCATACTTCTCCGGAATGCTCATTCCGAACAAGCCCATTTCACAGGACTGCTTAAACAGTCGTCAGGAATGGCGTCATTCTCTTCAATAATTTGGCTCTGCGGGTCCACCTCTTTTGAGATAAAATCTTTAATATTTTTTTTGAACAGAAGGATGTCTTCATCTAATTCGAAGTTCATGCTTTCCCTCCTTTCTCGTATTCATAAAACCCGCCCTGTTTTTCTCCCAGCCTCCGGCTTTCACATACTTCACTAAAATCGGGCAGGGACGGTATTTTTCCCCGAGCGTTTGATGCAGGTATTCCATATTGCGAGCCGCGTATCCAGTCCGACTAAATCAGCCAGTTCGAGCGGACCCATGGGATGATTCAAACCAAGCTTCATCGACGTATCCACATCTTCAATGGAGGCGACTCCTTCCATGACCATCGTCATTGCCTCATTACCTATCAGACAATTCATGCGGCTCACTGCAAAGCCCGGAAACTCATTCACCTCGACAGGCGTTTTGTTTAATGCCGCTGCCAGCACCTTTGCCTTCTGAACCGTTTCATCAGAGGTCTCCAGTCCTCTGATCACTTCAATTAATTTCATTTTGGGAACCGGATTAAAGAAATGCATCGCCAGGCACTGCTCCGGCCTTCCCGTCTGCGCTGCCATCTCTGTCGGGCTCATCGTTGATGTATTAGAGGCAATTACCGCCTCTGGCGGTGCGTATTGATCTGCCTGCTGAAAAATGGATTTTTAGATCCATTCTTTCCAGAACTGCTTCGATAATGATATCTGCATGCTTCACCGCTTCTTGCAGGGAGCTTGTATAATGAATTCTGGAGCGGAGCGCCTGCGCTTCCGATTCCGACAGTATTTCTTTATCCACTGACTTGCCGGCATAGAACTCGATGTAGTCGGCAGCTTCCTTAAGAGAGGCATCCGAAACATCATGCAGCATCGTAGTCATTCCGGCTTTTGCCGCTTCAAAGCTGATCCCTCTCCCCATCGTTCCTGCTCCGATTATGGCGATCGTTTTCATCCCCGGACCCCTTTCTTAACATTTTAAAGGTGCCGCTTCCAGTAGCCAGCAGTGTACCGTTTTGGTCTTCCATGACTGCTTCGCAGACAGCCAGGTTATATCCCTGTTGAATCACTTTTCCTTTTCCAATACACGTTCCTTCTTTAATTCCTGCTAAAAAATGCACGTTCATGGATACTGTTACAACATCTGCAGGTACCGCCCGGCGCAGCGCAGCACCCATAGCATTATCGATCACCGTAGCGTACACGCCGCCGTGCAGGCTGCCATTTGTATTAATCAACTCTGCTGTTATCGGCAGATGAATTTCCATTTCTCCATCCCGGCCGGTAATTAAATGACATCCAATGTGCTGGAAAAAAGGACTTTCATTGAACCGCTGTTTGATAGCTGACACATTGTTCATCCGCACGGCCTCCTATTTTCCTGCAAACTCAGGTTTCCTTTTTTCCAAAAAGGCGTTCGTTCCTTCCTTTTTGTCTTCAGATCCAAACAGAACCGCCTGCGCAAGCTGTTCAATTAATAGGCCTGTTTTCTGATCTGTCTCATATCCTGCGTGAATAGACAGCTTTGCCATTTTCAAAGCAAGCGGGCCTTTGGATAAAATCGTTTCAGCAAGGGCTTCGACCGTCTTCTTCAGCTTTTCTGCAGGGACAACCTCACTGACCAGTCCAAAACGTTCTGCTTCTTCTGCTTTAATCATTTTTCCAGTCATAATCCATTCCATTGCTTTTCCTTTCCCAACGAGCCTTGAAAGCCTCTGCGTTCCCCCGGCTCCCGGTATAATAGAAAGATTCAGCTCCGGAAGTCCGAGCTTTGCGTGTTCGGCTGCGATTCGAATATCACAGCTCATCGCCAGTTCACAGCCCCCGCCCAGTGCATATCCATTAATCATAGCGATTGTCGGCTTCGGAAAGGCTTCAATATAATCGTATACTTTCTGCATATTTTCCGGATTCAGCGCATCCAGTGCATTTTTTTCAGCCAGTTTTCCTATATCTGCCCGGCAGCAAATGATCTCTCCCCGGCTCCTGTAAAGATCACGCATTTCACTGCATCATTTTTCTTTATTTCCTCCAGCTTCTCTACCATTTCTTCCAGGGTAGGCTGATCCAGTGCGTTGCGGACTGATTCGCGATTTATTGTAAGGTAAGCCAGCCCGCCTTCTTGTGAAAGAATCATATTAGACTGTTCCAATATATCCCACTCCCTTTTACGTATAGCTGTAAAATCCTTTTCCGGTTTTGCGTCCCAGTTCTCCTTTGTTCACTTTTTCCTCGATTATTCTGGCCGGCCTGTCACTTTCGTCACCCGATTCTTCAAAACGCTGCTTCCGCACATGATAGTGGATGTCCAGACCCGTGAGATCAATAAGGGCAAAGGGGCCGATCGGATGATTTAACGCTTTAGTGCAGGCTAAATCAATTTCTTCTGCAGTAGCATAGTCATTTTCATATAAATACAGCGCCTCATTCATTAACTTTCCGAGTATTCTGTTAGCTATAAATCCAGAAATTTCTTTTTTGAGCAGAATAGGCGTTTTCCCAAGAGCCCCGGCAAGCTCCATCGAAAGATCTGCTGTTTCCTGCGAAGTATGCGGTCCTTTTACGACTTCTACCATTTCCATTACTAAAGCCGGGTTAAAAAAATGAAAATTGCATACTTTATCGGCTCTATTGGTTGCATCAGCTATTTTAGAGCTGACAATAGTAGAGCTGTTGGTTGCTAAAATGGCGTGTGCCGGCGCCAGCCCATCGATTTGCTCAAACAAGGAACGCTTGATGTCCACATTTTCCACTACGGCCTCGATAACGTAATCGGTTTGTCCTACAGCTTCATCTAAAGAAGTCGTCCACGTTATCCGCTCCCAGGCGGCATCTTTATCTGCTTTGGTAAGCTTTCCTTTTTCCACCCGGCGGTCCAGCCGCTTTAAGAGTTCCTGCTGTGCTTTATCAAAGGGCTCTTGTTTCACATCATAAATATGAACGTCAAACCCTGCCAACGCAGCAACCAGCCCAATCTGTGAACCCATCACTCCCGAACCCATTACGCTGATATGTTGTATATTCACTACCTCACCCCTTCAGTTGAACTCCTTTTTTTATTTCTTCCTCTATCAGCTTTCTTCTTAAAATTTTTCCTACCGTCGTTTTAGGAAGCTCCTCCCGGATACTGATCTGTTTTGGCACTTTATACGCAGCCATTCGTTCTCTGCAGAAAGCAAGCAGCTCTTCTTTCTTGAAATCAGCGTCCTTTCTCGGAATAACCGCTGCATGAACGGTTTCTCCTCTATAGGAGTTTGGTACTCCGAACACGCAGACTTCCAGTACAGCCGGGGCTCATAAAGGACAGCCTCAATATCTGCTGGATATATATTAAATCCGCTGGCAATAATTAAATCCTTTTTCCTGCCGACAATGTAGAAATAGCCATCCTCATCCATCTTTGCAAGATCCCCTGTAAGCAGCCAGCCGTCATATAAAGCTTTTGCTGTTTCTTCTTTATTCCTCCAGTAGCCCTTCATTACCTGAGGCCCACGGACAAGAAGCTCACCGACTTCCCCGGCGGGCAGTGTTCTGTGAAGATTTTCCTGGTCTACTATTTTAGCCTCTGTATTGGGAATAGGCAGGCCGATGCTGCCAGGCTTTCTTTTTGCCCCCATTGGATTTCGATGCGACACAGGTGAGCATTCGGACAGGCCGTATCCTTCGACTATCGGGGCTTTTGTTTTCTGTTCGAATTCATTCATTCGTTCGAGCGGCATAGGCGCCGACCCGCTGATGCAGATTTTTAAGCTTTCCATCACTTCCGGGGTCGCTTCAGGCTCATTTAATAACCCGATATACATGGTGGGAACTCCCGAGAACATCGTCGGCCGCTCCTTCTTAATAATGTCGATTAATTTTTCAGCTTCAAACCGTTCTACACAAATAATAGCCGCCGCTCTGAATACGCTTACATTTAATACCGTAGTTAATCCATATACATGAAAAAACGGAGCCACCGCCAGTACTTTTTCTCCCGGTATCTTTAAGTCTCTTACTGTAAAGGTAAACGTCTGGTATACGTTAGCTATAATATTGTAATGGGTGAGCATGACGCCTTTACTGCGTCCTGTCGTGCCTCCCGTATACTGTAAAATACAGACATCCTCCCGCGGATCAATGTCCGCATCAGGCAGTGCTTCCGGCTGGAAAGGCCGTTCCACCATTGTCCGGAAATCATGTCCGGTGAATGCTGGTTCCCTCTCATCCGGACGAACATATACAAACTGAATATACGCCGCATCCAGAGAGGAGAATTTTGGCCTTTGCTGCTCGTGTAAAATAAACCAGGACAGCTGGGAATCCTCTATTAAATATTGAATTTCAGCCGGTTGATACATAGGGTTCACCTGCACAACAATACCGCCGAGTTTTTGAACAGCAAAATAGGAAATAATATATTCTGCCGAATTCGGGAGCATTAAAGCGGCCCGTCCACCCTTTTTGAATCCCTGCTCTTTCATAGAAACCGCAAGACAGATGGCCTCTTCGTACAGCTCTTTATAGGACCACCTTCGTTCGCCGTCTATAATAGCTGTGTATTCCGGATAATCTTTATAGGAGCGTTCCAGCAGCTTAAAAACTTCCATCGTTGGAATTTCTACTTCTGCCGGTACCCCTTCTCCATAAAAGCGGTGCCACGGCTGGACTTCCATGCTTTCCCTCCTTACACTTCGTTTAGTACCTGCTTCGCTACGATGATCCGCTGTATTTCGTTTGTCCCTTCATAGATCATGGTGATCCTTGCGTCCCGGTAAAACCTTTCAATGGGATATTCGGCAATGTATCCCATGCCTCCATGAATTTGGACTGCTTTATCGGCTACGCGGTTAAATACTTCCGAGCCGAACATCTTCGCCATCGATGCTTCCTTAATTGCTTTTTTGCCTTCATCAATTAAAGAAGCGGCTTTCAGCGTAAGCTGGCGGGCGGCTTCCGTTTCCGTTGCCATATCAGCGAGCATCCATTGAATGCCCTGATTTTCAGAGATAGGCTTTTTAAATTGAATTCTTTCTTTCGCATAAGTGGCGGACATTTCGATTAACTTATCACAGGAGCCTACCGCTCTTGCTGCCAGTCCGATGCGGCCTTCTGCAAGAATACGAAGAGCATTCACATATCCCATCCCCACTTCGCCGATCACATTTTCTTCTGGAATTTCACAGTCTTCAAAAATCAGCTGGCATGTATAAGAGCCGCGGAGTCCCATTTTTTTGTCCTGCTTGCCAACAATATAACCGGGAAAATCTTTCTCCACAAGAAATGCTGTAATGCCGCCCTTCGCTCCTTTTTCACGATCTGTAAGGGCAAACACTGTTACTACGTCGGCAATAGGGCCATTGGTGATATAATGCTTCATTCCATTTAATATCCATTTATCTCCCTTTTTTTCCGCCTGGGTCGATAAATTGGTAGCATCCGATCCGGCCCCCGGCTCCGATAATGCAAAAGCTCCTAACAGCTCCCCGGTTGCCATGCGCGGTAAGTATTTCTGTTTTAACTCCTCTCCTGCCATTTTCACGAGCCCTGTGCTTCCTATCCCTGTGTGGGCGCTGATTAAAGAAACAAATCCATTATGTGTCCGTCCGAGCTGCTCCAATATAATTGCTTTACCTGTTGAGTTAAGACCGATGCCGCCGTATTCTTCTGGAATGCTGATGCCAAATAACCCGAGCTCTTTTGCTTTTTCGACTAAATGATCCGGAATCCGATCTTCATCTTCTATCTGCTGGGCAAGTGGTTCTACTTCGTTTTCTACAAAATTACGAATCATTACTTTCATCTGCGCTACCTCTTCAGCAATTACTGTCAATTTAAGCCCTCCTTTTTCTATCTACTCCTTACTAAAGCAATTATTATGCCAACTTTACAGAATCAGCGTGACAATAGTGGGCGATCCCTGTTTTACCGCCATTTCTATTTGTTAATTCCACTCAAAAAAGGAAACTGGATAAGACCAGCTTCCTTTTTTATTCTTTTATTAATGCAGAAATGAATCATTTATTTTGTAAACGCTTACAATACATATAATTCAAAAATGAATGAAGATCCAAATATGAATCATTGTACTATTTATGTGGATAAATTATATTTTTGAAGCTTTCTTACGATCGTCGCCTGACTGGTTCTCAAATAGATGGCTGCATCATACGTCGTTTTACATGTATCCAGCGCTTCTTTTAATACGCGGTATTCCGCCTGTTCAACAGCTTCTTTTAACGACATTCCTTCTGATGTCTGTGCCGAGGTCATCTCTCTACGGTACTCTTCCGGCAGATCATTCATACTTAGTTCCTTTAAAGGCACTGTTAAAACAAGTCGCTCAATCATATTGGACAGCTCTCTTACGTTACCGGGCCAATGATAGTAGTAGAAATAATCTTTCAAGTCTTTCGAAATCACTTTTGACATATGATACTTTTCATTGTATTCATGCAGAAAATGATGAACAAGAGGAAGAATGTCATCTTTTCTTTCTCTTAATGGCGGTACATTCAATGGAATCACATGCAGCCTATAGTATAAATCCTCCCGGAACTCTCCTTTTTCCACCATCTGCTTTAAATCTTTATTCGTGGCTGTAATAATCCTTGTATCCACCTGTAGTGTTTGAGTCCCGCCAATTCGTTGTACCTCTTTTTCCTGCAGCACCCTCAGCATTTTCACCTGCAGGTTTTCAGGCATTTCCCCTACTTCATCCAAGAACAGCACTCCCTGATCTGCCTGTTCAAATACGCCGGCTTTTCCTTTTTTGCTTGCTCCGGTAAAGGCCCCCTGCTCGTACCCAAAGAGTTCAGCCTCCAGCAAATCCTTCGGAAGTGCGCCGCAGTTTATTTTTATAAATTGCCCTGTTTCCGACCTGTCGCTTTTTTTGTAAAGATGCTTCGCTACAATTTCCTTGCCTACACCTGTTTCTCCGCTTATAAAAATAGTAGCGTCAACATCTGCGAGCCTGTCCGCCGCTTCAAAAAGCTCCATTATTTTATTGCTTTTCAAAATAATATTGGGATCCCGGTTTGACACTTGAATAAGCTTTTGAATTTCCTGTTCATATTTTTGATTCAGCTCTTTCGCTTTGTTTAATTCCTCATGAAGTTCATTCAATTCCGAAAGATCACGAATGTTTGTGACGATTTTTTCGACTTCCCCATCTGTATCAAAAATAGGACTTCCCGTCAGCATTGTTTCTTTTTTATTAAAATTCTTTTGTACTATATTCACTGTTCCTTTTGTTTTAATAACTTTATCGCTCACAGACTCCTTTAGTATTCCTCTATTAATTAAGTCATTAATATTTTCCCTATGTAGTATTCTTTCGGAATACCAGTGATTCTCTCAATCGCCGAGTTGGTTTTTAACGTATTGCCTTTATTGTCTGTAATATATATTCCGTCATATGAACTTTCTATAATAGCATCCAGTGCCCTGTTGGATTGGCGCAGCTGTTCGGCTTCTTCGAGGAGGGCGGTATACTCTTTTCCGCAGAAAAACAAAACATACGTGAAGCCTTCCCTTTTTTTTATTTTGTGCAGCAGTACCTTTTTATTTTTGATTTCTCCAAAGGACCAGTTTTCTGCAAGGGTTTTTTCAGAAGGCATCAATTCTATCCATAACTTATTTTCTACAGATGTCTCCTCAAGCCACTTTGCTGCATCTTCATTGGCCTGCACAACTTTTCCATCTTTAGAGACAAGGGCGCAGGGCAGAGGTATACTCTTTACGTTTATCATATAGTGACTCCTTCTGAACGTGTAGTCTTTATTACATCGTTTCGGTATATATTGAATAACTCCTTTATATTATTGATCTATCCGCCGCAAATATATCCTTTACAGAGAATAAAAAAGCACTCCATTTTCATAGGAGTGCCTGCACTACATTCGTTTACCTTTTTTAAAAAAGTATTTCTCCATCAACTGCCGGGTCGTTTCTTTTCGATCGTCTGTATACCCTCCCATATAGAGGACTTTGTTTGACTTTTTCAGGCGGTCCGGATGAGTCGGCTTCTTCTTTTCGGTGCTCACCTTGAATCATTCCTCCTCTTATAAAAAATCCTGCTTTGTTTCCGCACGTTCTATTTTCTTGTCTTCATTTTAACGCGGCCAGTTCTTGTTTACAAACAAAATATTCTGAACATTAACCTGAAAGGAATAAACCGAAGCGGGTTACAAACAAAGGCAGATAGGGAAACCAGTATATAGTATAGAAACAAAGGAGATGGCTTACGATGAAGGCACTGCTTTTTAAAGTTCCGGAAAAAACATATTCAATTCAAGTAGTAGCAAGACTGTTTCGTCCGCAGACACAGAAGAAAGGATCCTTTGATGAAGAAGGTGTTTTTTCATTTGAAGATGGCCCTATGCTTCCCGGCCGGATTTCTTTTCTAACTTCAGAAAAACTCCGCTACGGATCCACCTATTATATTCAAATGAATAAAAAGGTGTATGCGTTTGAACCGGAAAAGATGCGCGAACAGGGGTCCAAATATGTAGTAACCGGCCTCTATACGTATCTCGATCGATGATACTGCGCAGCCGGAGGAAAGAAGAACCCATCACCCATCCTGAAACAGCTTCCAAATTAAATAAAGCCCGCCGGAAGAAATCTCCCTGGTTTGTAGTGGAGGGCGAGCTTGCCGAAGATTTTAAAAAAGTACTGTCCTTTCAGAATATAAGCAAAGAGGAAGCAGATACACTTGATACAAGCTGGACGCCGCGCCTGACGGTTAAAAAGGTGACCGGAACCTCTGTAACGGTTCAGGACATTGTATTTATTATTAAGCTGAAAGGATTTACCGGCCTGCATAAGCTCTTTACTGCCTATCATATAGATGTAACAGAACAAGAAAGCGCCCCGGTTATTACGTTCACACGTAAATAAAGGGCGCTTTATTTTTTTTCTTTTTTCCACTCTTCCTGAATCACCTGCAGATCTTCTTCTGCCTGCTTTTGATAATTCTTATGGGCGTGCTGCAGATCCCGTTCGAATTTACGCTTTTCATTCCAGGATAAATATACAGAACCAATTCCGGCCATAACTGCACCGGCTGCCATTACTAAAGGCTTCCGCATTATAATAACCTCCCTTTATCACCAGAATACCCGCTTCTCTCCTTTTTTTAACACGTTTTCCACACCCTTTAGATCTTCGTAAGGAAAAACGGGAACCTTGTTTCGTTTGTCAGCTGGTATCTGCTCTGGATAAAGCGACTTCAGCGCTGCATCCATTCTAACTTCTCCCATCCACCGCAGTACAGCCATTTCTATTTCGTTAAATGCATCCAAATCGGTCCGCAGATAAGAAGCACGCTCTTCCACCACTTCATATTTCTCATAATCCCATGACAGTCGTTGGATCCCCAATTTACCAAGCTGCTCATTCAGCACTTGTTCCATTTTATGTTCCAAAATAAGCTGAATCCCACGCCTGTTGTGTTCTTTGTCTAATATTTCTCTTCGTAAGTAAATCATTTCGCTCATGCTTATATTAAGTATTCTCAGGGTTCGCGTGGGAAAGGACGATTTATATCCATACGGCCACACACGTGACCTGTCGCTCGCATCCATCGTGATAAAATCCCCATTTTCCTGCAGAATACTATTTGTTCCTAAATTGTCGAAAACCCCACCATCCGTGAGATACAGTTCGTCAGGAGGTCCTTTTGGGTAACTGCTCGTTCCATCCAGATCTATAAAAGAATGCGGTCTCGTTGATAGTCGTACGGGCGCAAAAATCATCGGAAAAGCTGCAGAAACCGCTACAGCAAAGGCCACGGAAATGTCATCAATATCTGTACTCCGTCCTATCTTTTCTCCTTCCATTGAATAGGAATTAAAATAGAAACCTTTCATTGTATTCAGGCAGGCAGCGTTGCAGTTCCATAGAGGAGCACGGGGAAGATCGATCATCTTTATATCCCCATAGAGCTCTTTTTTCAATACGTCCGGGAACATTGCGCTTAGGTTTAGACGAGGAGCCCACAGCTTGTGGGGATGGCGCAGAATTCTCCAGAAAAGCTTACGTCTTATATTAATCAATCCCACGTCAGTCATTGGTTTTGTTACTCTTTTGTCAAAGTCATCCACCCCTGTAAAAGCCCCTTCTGCCAGTGCCGTCATAACTGCTCCGGCCGTGATACTTCCACCGGAAACAGACGTAATCCCCTGCACTTTATGATCAAGTCCGAGCTCCACCAGCCTCCGGTAGCCGCCGAGACAATAATAGGATGCACGAAGTCCTCCACCGGAAAACCCGATGTTCAACCCCTCCTGTTTCATCTGCCGCTGCCTCCTTTACCGATAGTGTGTAACTTAATTATAGCAGTGCTGGTTTAAAAAAAGGCAGAATATGGTACATTGAATCAAAAAGGAGGAATCCGCATGCAAATAGAATGGAGTGTTTTAAAGTGAAGGAAGGAAAATCTCAAAAAGTAGAGGAATGGCTTTCTTTTCTGCAGGACAATAAAGAAGAAGTGCTGCTTACGCTTGAGCAGGAAAAAATGTATGTAGAGGCCATTTTCCGCGGGCAGGAAATGCAGGGAGAATTCTTATACTGGTTTTCTATACAAGGAAAAGACGGTACCCCGGTAGAAGAGTCCGCCCATTATGTTGATCAGGTTCATCTGCGATACTGGGAAGAATGCATCGATGAAAGCTGGCCGTCCACCACTATGTCCCCGACGTTTCTATGATTTCCCCTCGTGTGGCTGAGGCGATGACGAAACGTTAGTTGTCTTCTTTTACAAGACCGTGTTTAAATGCATAGACAACAGCCTGGGTGCGGTCATGAACCTGCAGCTTTCCGAGAATATTGCTGACATGGACCTTCGTCGTTTTCAGCGCGATAAACAGCTGATCAGCGATTTCCTGATTGCTCTTCCCTTCTGCCATAAGCTGCAGTACTTCCTGTTCCCGGGCCGTCAGCTGTTCATACAGATCAGCCTGTACCGGCTGTCTCATTTTATGAAGCATTTTCTCGGTCACTTCCGGTTCTAGAATGGATTCCCCATTGTATGCTGCACGAACCGCTTCGGCGATTCTTCCGGCTTTTGATGTTTTCAGCATATAGCTCATCGCCCCTGCTTCAAGAGCCGGGTAAACTTTTTCATCATCCAGAAAACTCGTAACAATAATAACCTTTGCCGTCGGCCACTCTTTTATGATCGCCTGCGTTGCTTCAATGCCGTCCATATCCTTCATCACCAGATCCATTAGAATAACGTCCGGCCGGTGCTTAAACGCTTCTGCCACCGCTTCTTTTCCACTGGACGCCTCGGCGACTACTTCCATGTCAGGCTGTGAAGATAAGTAGGCAGTCACACCGATTCGTACCATTTCATGGTCATCTGCAAATAGTATTCTAATCACCGATCTGTTCCTCCTTCCGCAGCTGCGGCACCTTTACTTCTATCCGGCTTCCCTCTCCGGGAATGCTCACAATTTTGCAGCGTCCGCCGACTTCTTCTGCCCGTTCTCTCATATTCGTCAGCCCGTAGCTGTCTGCACGAGGCTGGGCCGGTTCAAACCCGACCCCGTCGTCGCTGATCCGCAGAATAATCGTCTGATCCCTTTCAATCAGCAGAACGTGAAGTGTCCGGGCTCCCGCGTGCCTAAGCGTATTGGATACTGCTTCCTGGACGACACGGAACAGCTGATCCTCGACTCCTTTTTCAATCGGAAATTCCTCCGTCTTCACATGAATATCAAGCGGCACTTTTTCCTTCAGCTCTTCTAAAAGCCTGGTGACTCCCGTTTGTAGAGACTGTTCCTGTAGAGCCGCCGGTCTTAGATGCAGCAGCAGCGCCCTCATCTCCACCTGCGACTGGGTAATCATGTCTTCTACGAGCATCCAGCGCTTTTTAACAGCGTCCGTTCTTTCATTTTCCTCATCTGTTATAGCAGATACCATCATAGACGCGGCGAACAGCTGCTGGCTGACGGAGTCATGCAGTTCTCTTGCGATACGGGTGCGCTCCTGTTCAATTACTTCCTGTAGACTCTGCTGGCGTTCTTCCGCTCGTTCCGTGGCAATCTTCTGGCTTCGTTCGGCCTGAAGGTCAGCCTGTGCTTCGAGCTCCCTGTAGGCCTGCTGCAGCTGTTTTAATTCAGGCAGTGCTTCCTGGTCGAGTTTCGGAAGCCTTTCTCCTCTGACTAACGAAGAGACCTCTATAATCGCCTTCTGCCATTTATGCTGCCAGTATAAGCCGGAAGCAAGGCCAATAGCTGCCCCTGCTGTAACAAGTACCGCAGGAATCATTAATGCGTAAGGCAGATCCGCTATTCGTGCCTCCCAGAGAATACGGAGAGACACAGGCTCAAACACGCGGAAGGTTATAAAAAGGATGAGCAGCCCTATAAGAAGGGAAGCCGCCATCCCCATAACCATCTGCTTTATCAATAAGGTCATCTCCGCTTCACCTCCAGATCTCCGGACAAAATGGAAGTAAAGATCTGCAGATGCACCGCTTCTGTTTCCTTTTCTTCAGAATGATAGATCATCGATTTGTTGAACAGTCGTTCTTTATCTCTACCGGGTAAAACCACATGACCGAATACCGCGCTGTGGTACAGGCTGAATTTAACTTCATACGGCACATAAATCGTCACTTTTCCTATGCCGTGCCTGATAACAATAACGGCTTCCTCCGGCAGAACCGTGTTTGTCGTATCAATAATGCGGTCCCCGAGCCCTCCGGTAATATTAATATGCTTCCAGCCGTAAGGCTGTTCGAGCGTCTTTTCGCGGCCGAGAAACCTGTTTTTCAGCAGCGGCCGTTCGGTTTCTTTCTGCCGGTCCGGCGTTTCCTGAAAAAAGGATGGGGACAGCTCATCCGGACGCTCTCGTGTTTTATGACTTTGAATCAGAAGCAGCACCAAAAAAGCGACAATCGCAAATCGTATTGAAATCGTACTTAATGCCGACAGTCCAAGGCCCACAGCCCCTATCCAAAAAAAATTTTTCCCAGCGTTCTTTTTATTACCTTTTTCCCTATAAAAAGAAG